>NZ_JADYXI010000009.1:0-182282 GCF_015864375.1 Pseudoalteromonas sp. SWYJZ19 | reverse complement strand
GGTGAATAATATCTATTAGATCACAGCGAATGAATGGATTCAAGGTTAAAAAGCAATCAATTGAAAATAGTAGAATACGTTCCTAGAAAGAGTAATTCTACAGCCTCAACGCCTTGCTAAGCGGATAAAAATAGTTGGTTATAATCGCGAAGCGATGACCAACTGTTTTTATTCCGTTTAAGCAACTTGTTAGAGCGCTACCAGTTCGGCAAGTTTTGCAGCAATATTTTTTATCGGGTCTTCAGCAGTGTCTAAGCCACTCCGAGAACCAAGAAGCGGGCTGGCATCACGCAAATCGTCATACGTTGTTTCATGTACAATGGGTACAAGAAGATCAGTCGCTAGAAGTGCCGAAAGCTCTTTATCAGCGATCCCTTCTCCTGCAATCCGATTCAAAAACGATGGTGTAACCAATACAATTCCGACTCGTGACTTGACCAACCCTTTATCAATTTCACGAAGCAAATTTGAACCAAGAAGAACGTCCTTTTCACTAAACCAAACCGAAACACCTAAAGCCTCAAGCTGATCGTGTAACTCCTTAGCAGCTCCCTTTCGGTCATCCCACGCGTGACAAAGGAAGATATCTCGCAAGTCAGGCTTGGAAGCTCGTCTTTCGACATTTTGACGAACTGGAGTCAGCATTCGTACATCTGCAGCAGTGTAGGCCACGGAGGAACCTGCTTTTGACCAACGAGGGCGAGCACTACTAGACCCAACACTATTACTGGAACTTCTAGAACCACCTCCTGAAGAGGAATATGGCGAAGGTGAATATGATGAAGGTGAATATCCTCCACCATAGCCACGACTCCTGCTACTACATGCGGGACATGAAGCGGCGCCACTAGCAGTGCGGTGGCCATTTCTTGGTGCTGTGCATTGTGCCATATTGTAATTATCCTTTTTGGTAATAACTATTTAAAAAACATTTAAAATTGACGGAAGGCCAATGGCATCATGTGCGCTCTAACGCCACAATAAGCGGCTAAGTAATAGTTGGCTAAAATTGTGCGAGGCACGAAGCGCAGCCAACTGTTGCGTGTCCGTTTGATTGCCTTGTTATGTGTATTATGAACACCACTCCGCTAATACATCAGGAGAGGAGAAACCATGCATCATTATTTTATTTGGATCATCGCCAAAAGCGAGTGCAAATTCATTTTCGTTTTCTAATGTTAGCAACCAACCAAACTTGCTTTTAGCGATAGCCCAAACATTAGATTTTTTGTATTTATCAAAATCACCATTATCAGCACATGTAGATACAACCGTAACTTTAACTGGATCTATAATATGATCCAATAAGTTTAATTTTAGTTTTTCTACATAATTTTCGTATGTTTCGCCTTTAGGAGTAATGACTTGTGCATGTCCATTTAGCGCTAACTTAATTTTCGATAATGCTTCAATCTTATTCATTTGCATCGTTTCTCAAATAGGAATGCCTAAACCTGTTTATACACATAACGCTCTAATAAACCGCGCAAAACGCGGAGCCTTCTTTGTGTATACTTCGCGAAGCGAAACACAAAGAAGGCGGAGTGTTTCGCGTCGGTTTTAATTAGTTTTGTTATGTGCAAGGCCCGAAATTTTTAAGCCCAACCTCATTAATAAGTGGTATTAATTTTTCTAATGCACCGTTATTTTTATGCCAGATAATATAAGTATAATCCCATTCTTCGGTGATTATACAATTTAGTTCAGGTATAACATATTTGGAAAATGAATCAGGGCCTTTATTTATTGAATTCTTGTAAGTTGATAGTGTTTTATTAATATCATCTATTTCAATTAATTTCTCGGAGTCGCAATCTACTGCCATTAATTTGTATTTATTTGAAATCGATTTAATAAAATTATTGAAACAACACCATTCCTTTTCAGTAACTAAATCTAATTTGTAACACTCGTCTTCTCCAAGCCATCCATCCCAAAGAGTTACAAATTCTTGAACGAAGTCGCTTTTTACATCCCACTCTTTAAAGTATGATCGATACATAATTCTCTGCACATAACAGCTTATTGAACACCACTTTGGGGGTTTATAACACCCCAAAACGGCGTATATTACATTGCTTAATAATTCCACTAAACAACTTCTATGTAAACAGGTAATTACGTATTTTGTAAAGTTATTGTTGTTAAAATACACCAAAACGACTTTTAATAATGTTATTGGACAAAACACGAACAACTGTCTATATATACAGTACGTTTTTAAAAGTTGAATATCATTTATGAAATCTCTCTTTCTAACCATGATTAAAGACCATATGTATAGCAAACGGTATGCAAAGAGCACTATTGAAGCTTATCTTTTTTGGATAGCTAGCTATATCCGCTTTAATAATATGCAGCACCCAAGCTCTATGGGAGACACTCAAGTAGAATCGTATTTGAACCATTTAGTAAACTCGCAAACGTAGCGCAAGGCACACAAGCGCAGGCACTAAATGCGCTAAGTTTCCTATATAAAGAAATAATTAAGAGCCCCCTTTCATTATCATTAGACTTTGTAAAAAGTGAACGCCCAAGAAAACTACCCGTTGTGCTTACTCAAACAGAAGTTTCAGCGCTATTTAAACACTGTGTAGCAAAGCATTATTTACCCTGTGGATTACTTTATGGCAGTGGTATGCGATTAATGGAGGTACTGCGTTTACGAGTTCACGATATTGACTTTGACTATAACTGCATTCGAATTTGGGATGGCAAAGGAGGTAAAAATCGTGTTGTAATGCTTGCAGTAGAGCTCATACCGCAATTACGTTCTCAAATACAATTAGTTGATAGTTACCTGCAATTAGATCTGAAAAACCCCTTATATAGCGGCGCTTATATGCCGCATTTGTTACGTAAAAAATATCCAAACCATAATAAGCAGCTGGGATGGCAATATTTATTTTCATCACATAAATTAAGTCTTGATCCCGAGAGTAAGCAATTAAGGCGCCATCATATCGATGAAAAGCAATTACAACGCGCTGTTAAAAAAGCCGCTTTTGATGCACATATTAATAAACACGTTACCCCACATACTTTGCGCCACTCATTTGCTACGCACTTGTTGCAAAGCGGCGCTGATATCCGCACAGTACAAACACAGCTAGGTCACAGCGATGTGCGTACTACACAAATTTATACTCATGTATTGCAGCAAGGTGCTAACGGGGTTGTTAGCCCTTTTTCAAGATTATAAGCGTCTCTTTTTAATCCTCTACAGATACATATTCACTTTCAAACCAATACCGTCATCTATTTCCATTTTAAAAACATAAAAAAGCCCCGCTTGTTTTTACACAAGCGGGGCTCCACACTAATACTTTTCAAAAATAAAAGCGCCGATACTGCGAGCGCTTTGCATCATTGAATTTTATTACTTTAACTTACTGATTAACTACGCTTTTAAGCGGATTAATCGGCTGTGCGTTATCGTCTAGTAGGTTCATATCAAAATCGAACTCATCTACACGAATCGCTTTTTCACGTTTGATGTTGTAATCAATTAACTGAACGTGTTCAGCTTGCGTGATTACGTTTGCCGCTAGTGCGTTATCAAGCGTGATGTTAAAGCGTATACCTGGTTTAATTACTTTAGCACGTAATGCTTTTTTAACTTTAGCCAGTTCGCCAAGTGATGCCATTTTAGCTTTGTAAGCTTGCTCATTAATATGATGGCCATCGCCCACTACTGGTTTAACTAAATGCGTGATTTGCGCTTTAAATGCGGTATCTAGCTGAGCTTGCTTAGCTAGTTCGCGGATTAAATCGTCACTAATTTTTGGCATTTTAGTTGAGTAGTTCATTGTAATAAAACGAATAAACTTACGTGTACCACTTGCAGGGAAGTTATCTAAAAACTTATGCAATGCTTCTTCAGCACTTTGTAGTGCAAAACGAGTCGCGTAATGGAAATAAGGTGCTGCTTGCTCACGGTCACTACTTGATACTTTTTGCTCGTAGTATTTAATTGATGCCATAGCTGCATATAAGAAGCTCATTACATCGCCTAAACGTGCCGATAGCATTTCTGCTTGTTTTAACTTACCGCCAAGTACAAGTAACGAAAAGTCTGCGTACACTGCAAGTTTTGCAGATAATTTATGTACTGCTTTTTCGTAGTCGCGTACTTCTGGTAATTCAGAATTAGCACTTGCTGTAAATGGTAAAACACCTAAGCGGAAAGCACGTAAGCTGTTTGCTGTGCTGTAGCCAATTGTTTTACGTAAAATACCGTTAAATTCTTTATCTGCGCCTTTGTCTTCACTATGAATTGACTCAACCATAGATTGTAAATATGGGTGACAACGCATAACACCTTGACCAAATATCATTAGGTTACGAGTAAGAATGTTCGCGCCTTCTACCGTAATGGCAATCGGCTGAGCAACATAACCACTTGCTAATGTGTTTTGTGGACCATTTTGAATCGCTTTACCTGCTTGAATATCCATTGCTGAATCAAGTACGTCGCGACCAAGCTCTGTCATGTGGTATTTAGCGATTGCAGTTACTACTGATGGTTTTAAGCCCATGCCTAAGCCTTCAGTTGTAAGTACGCGCATTGCTTCTTGTAGGTATGTTTTACCTGCAATGTCGGCTAGTTTTTCTTGAATACCTTCAAACTGGCCAATGGCTAAACCAAACTGTTCACGCACTGCTGCGTATTCAGATGCTGATTTAAATGCAACTTGTGCTGTACTAACACCTAGCGCAGGTAATGAAATACCACGGCCAGCACCTAAACAGCTAACCAGCATTTGCCAACCACGGCCGATGTTTTTCTGTCCACCAATAACAAAATCCATTGGTACAAATACTTTGTTACCACGTGTAGTACCGTTGTAAAAACGAATACCCATTGGGTCATGGCGATTACCAAGCTCTACACCTGGGTGCTCTTTTGGAATAAGTGCACAGGTAATACCTAAGCTTTCTTTACCACCTAATAAACCATCAGGGTCCATTACTTTAAAGGCTAAACCAAGTACGGTAGCAATAGGTGCAAGCGTTATGTAGCGTTTGTCCCATGTGATCTCAAGGCCAAGTACTTCTTCGCCGTTATACATGCCTTTAGTAACTGTACCAATGTCTGGAATGCCACCAGCATCAGAACCCGCTTCTGGGCTTGTTAATGCAAAACATGGTATGTCTGTACCATTTGCTAGGCGTGGTAAGTAATGTGCTTGTTGTTCTTGCGTACCAAAGTGAAGTAATAACTCACCCGGGCCTAACGAGTTAGGAACCATTACGGTTACCGCAACTGCTGAGCTTTTAGTCGCAATTGTGCCAACAATAGTAGAGTTTGCATAAGGGCTAAACTCTAAACCACCAAACGACTTAGGAATGATAAGCGAGAAAAAACGCTCTTTTTTCAAAAATTCTAAGATGTCATTTGGTAAATGAATGCCGT
Source organism: Pseudoalteromonas sp. SWYJZ19 (assembly GCF_015864375.1). Lineage (NCBI taxonomy): Bacteria > Pseudomonadati > Pseudomonadota > Gammaproteobacteria > Alteromonadales > Pseudoalteromonadaceae > Pseudoalteromonas > Pseudoalteromonas sp. SWYJZ19. The sequence goes on along the minus strand of NZ_JADYXI010000009.1, from coordinate 176,866 downwards.
TTTGAATCACTGAATCGTCAATCATGCCCAATAACTCTTTTACTGGACCGTCTAAGAATGCTTGCTCGTCTGCGCTTAATGTAGCAGCAGGTACGTCGCGAAGTGCACTGAAATCAGGTTTACCTTGGTAGATAGAACCTTCAAGCCATACATCACCCGCGTCTAGCGCTTCTTGTTCTGTGATAGAAATACTTGGTAATACTTTTTTTAGTTTTGTACGTAAACTCATGATTGAACTCATCCGACCAGCTAAATAATACCTACATTACGTCATAAAAAATCGTTTAGATCAATTGCTCTATTCAATTAATTAACAGTTTTTTCAATTTATTTTCTTTACCTGAACGTAAACTGTTGAAACACAAAGGCTTACAGTTGTACGCTGAAAAAAAGTATTTTGATTAAAATGATGAATAAAACAGCAAAAGCTCTAGCGCTGTATCTATTTTTTTATGGGCATAAAAAAACGCAGCACAAATAGGCTACGTTTTTATTCAATTTGTAGAGGCTACATTATTAGTTAATCTAGCTAAAACTACCTAAATTTAAATCAAATTGTATAAGCGTTTCACTTGGCAACTTTAACAACTTGCTTGCCGGTAAAACCACCCGCAAGTTGTTTATTAAGTGCTTGCGATACTGACTCAGCACTAAAATCTACGGGCGTTATTTCTGGGTGTTTAATGTCGCCACTAACAGCTCCTTCAAGTAACAGGTTGCCCATAAAGCTCAAGCGTTGTTGTGCACATAAACTGTTAGCAAGCCATGCACCCCCAATTGATACAACGCTAATATTGGGCGCTCGGTGATACATTAAGTCTTGATCAAAACAAGGGAGCGGATTTAAGCAGGCAATACGTCCGCAAAAACGCATTAACTCAATATTACGCTGAGTACACTCACCACCAATCGTATCAATAACCGCATCAAAGCCTTGCGGGCCAAGTTCTCTGCGGATTTTTTCGCATAGCTTTTTATCGCTATAGTCAAAAATCACATCAGCGCCTAACTGTTTAACCAATTTATGGTTACGCTTTGATGCCGTGGTAAATACATCTGCACCGCGCTGTTTTGCATATTGAATAGCAAACTGCCCTACCGCTCCGGCTCCGCCTTCAATAAAAATAGTATCGCCTTCACTAATGCCTATTTTATCTAAGCTAATAAGTGCTGCCATACCGGCGCATGGAAGTGTTGCTGCAATGGCCGGATTTAAACCGCTTGGCACAACCGACACTGCAAAGTTAGGTACTTTGGTGTATTCGCTCAAAGCACCTTGCTCACCAATGTTGGCATGCCACATAACGCGCTGGCCAACATTTGGAAACACACCTTTATTAGCTTTAACCACAACACCTACGGCATCTAAGCCTAGAATGTGTGGATACTGCCATTTACAAAAGCCTGTTTTAGCAAATTGACCATCAACTGGATTTAAACCAACGTACTCTACTTTTACAAGCAGCTCGTTATCTGCACAAATAGGAACAGGCAGCTCAGCATCCGCTAAGTCAATTGCTTCATTTGGTTCTGGCAGTACAATAGCGCGCATAGTTTGCGGGATAATGTATTCATGTAAATTTTCAGTATTTGGCATCAATATAACTCTACTTATTAGTGTCGTTTAACGCATAACTCCATTGCCCATTAAATGACTGGTAAGCATTTACTTTGGCAAGCAGTGAAGAAATTGTTGTTTCAACAGCATTTTCTTGTGCTATTAAAACATCCTGGCGCGCATCTAACAACTCAAGGTAAGGAATTTGACCTTCTTCGTACATTGCTTGTGCTTGTAAAAATGCTTTATTAGCAAAGTCATAACGTTCATCGGCAAAGCGTTTTTGCTGTGCTTGATTGACCAACAATTGCAGTGAAAGTTCACTTTCACTTAGTGCAGTTAATACTACTTGTTGATAATCGCTGTACGCAGCTTCACTTAAAAACTGTTGCGCGTCACGCTGCGCTAAAAGCGCAGGATAACTTAAAATAGACCACTGTAACTGCGGCGCTACTTGCCACTGTTGATCGGTATTTTTTAAGCCTGTGCTATCTATACTCACAACCCCTGCAAATGCAGATAAGCTAATATCGGGTAATAACGCTTTGCTAGCTGCAACACTTAAACTATTTGCTTGGCTAAAGTCAAACAGCGCGCGGCTAATATCTGGACGTAAGGCAATGGCATTATTAGCGTTTTTTAGTGCTACGCTAAAGTCACGTTCAAGCACGCCTTGCTCGTTTTCAATAGCAATATTTTGCGCTAGCTTACCGCTTAGTACTGCAAGCGCAGATAAATCGCTGTATTTTGCATACTCAATAGCAGGCATTAATGCTTGTTGCTGCCTAAGCTGCGCCATCGTACGGTTTAAATCAAGCTCGTTAGCTACACCTTCATCAACTCGTGCCTGTAAAACGTCAATACTTTGCTCAAGCGCTTCAATTTGAAGTGTAACAATGTGTTGTTTTTCAACATTCCCTTGGTAACTTACAAAGCCTTTAACGACTGACGAAACAACTTCAATTTGTAATAAGCGTACTTGCTCTGCTTGGCTCATGGCCGATGCATTTGCTGCATCAACCAACGCCGTTATGCGACCAAATAAATCTAGTTGCCAATCAAGTGCAACGTTTGCACTTGATTGGCGGTCAAACACGCTTGGTGCATCGCTTCGAGCTGCGCCAACATTTACGCCACCTTGCGGCAGGTATTGGGCTTTTTGCTCTCCTAATCGCGCTAATGCACTTTTAAGTGTTAACTGGCTTGTTTGCAAATTATAGTTATTTGCAAGCGCACCAGTAACAAGCTCATTTAGTTGATCAGAATTAAGCTTTTTCCACCAGTTTGTCTCATCAGCAACGCTAACGTTACTAGCAATATTAGCTTTAGCAACAAATTCGTTAACGGCTTTTTGCTCGCTCATGGTGTCTATTTTACTCGCACATCCTGCTAAAAACGCAGCAACTAATACTGCACTGGCGGTCAGACTTGTTTTAAGTCTTTTTTGCATTAATTTAGTCATGAGTATTCTCCTGCGCTTTCTCTTTTTTGTTAGTCACTAACATATAAAATACCGGCGTAAACAATAGGCCAAACACGGTTACACCTATCATCCCTGAGAATACTGCGTTACCCATTGCGTGTCGCATTTCGGCGCCCGCACCGGTAGCAAGAACTAACGGTACAACACCTGCTGTAAATGCAATTGAGGTCATTAATATTGGGCGCAAGCGCATACGACATGCCTCAAGTATTGCCTCTAAGTGCGATAAGCCTGAGTCGTGTCTATCTTTTGCAAACTCAACCATCAATATCGCATTTTTAGAAGCCAACGCGACCAGTACTATTAACGCTATTTGGGTGAATATGTTGTTGTCAGAGCCGACAAACCACACACCTAATAAGGCTGAGAAAATAGTCATTGGTACAATTAATATAATTGCCAGTGGTAAACGTAAGCTCTCGTACTGCGCTGCAAGTACCATAAATACAAGTAATACAACTAACGGGAATACATAAACCATGGTGTTACCGGCAAGTACTTGTTGGTACGTTACTTCAGTCCACTCATACTCAATACCTGTTGGTAGTGTGTCTGCGAGTACTTTTTCAATAGCAACTTGTGCTTGGTCAGAGCTATAACCTGGCGCTGGGCTACCATTTAGTTCTGCACTTGGGTAACCGTTGTAATGCATAACACGGTCAGGACCAATTGTTGGTGTTACTGTTAATACAGAGCCTAGTGGCACCATATTTCCTGAGCGGTTACGTACTTTTAGATTAAGTATTTGATCAGGGTCTAAGCGGTAGTCAGCATCAGCCTGTGCATTTACTTGGTAGGTACGGCCAAACATATTAAAGTCATTTACGTACACAGAGCCTAAGTAAATTTGCAGTGCGTTAAATACTTCATCAAGTGGAATACCTTGAATTAGCGCTTGCTCACGGTCAATATCAATATCCATTTGTGGAACTTGAATACGGAAACTCGAGTACAAGCCCATTAATGCTGGGTCTTGTTGCGCTTTACCGATAACAGCTTGCAGACTATTAAATAAGGCTTCAAATCCTTTATTTGCTCTGTCTTCTATTTGCAGTTTAAAACCGCCGGTAGTGCCTAAACCTTGAATTGGCGGCGGTGGAAATACCGCTACAAATGCTTCATCAATGGCAGCAAAACGTTTATTCAACTCGGCAGCAATCGCCATCGCTGATTGGCTTGGGTCGGTACGTTTGTCAAAGCTTTCAAGTGGTGTAAATACAATGCCGCTGTTAGGGCTATTAGTAAAACCGTTCACTGATAAGCCAGGAAAAGCAACTGTATGTGCAACGCCTGGTACTTCTAATGCAATTTGCTGCATTTGAGAAAGCACATCTTCAGTACGATCAAGGCTTGATGCATCAGGTAACTGCGCAATAGCCACTAAATACTGTTTATCTTGCTGTGGAATAAAGCCACCCGGTACGGTATCAAATAACTTAATTGTGCCACCAACAAGTGCTATGTAAGCCACCATAACAACAACGGTCATACGAATTAGTTTTTGTACCAGTTTTTCGTAACCTTTAGCACCACGATTAAATACGCGGTTAAATGGTTTAAATAACCAACGACCAAACAATTTATTAAGTAAACGCGTGAACGCATCTGGTTTTGCATCGTGCGATTTTAATAACAATGCAGCAAGCGCAGGCGATAACGTTAATGAGTTAAACGCTGAGATAATAGTCGAAATAGTAATTGTAAGTGCAAATTGCTTATAAAATTGACCTGATAAACCGGTAATAAACGCAGTAGGAATAAATACAGCACTTAGTACTAGCGCAATGGCAATAATAGGGCCTGTTACTTCACTCATTGCAACGCGGGTTGCTTCAAGTGGCGATAAGCCTTTTTCGATATTACGCTCTACGTTTTCAACAACTACAATCGCATCATCTACAACAATACCTATGGCCAATACTAAGCCAAACAACGATAAGGTATTAATTGAGACACCTAACCACTGCATTACGGCAAACGTACCAATAAGTGAAATAGGCACAGCAATTAGCGGAATAATTGATGCACGCCATGTTTGTAAAAATACAATAACAACAATAACTACCAATACAATTGCTTCAAGCAAAGTGGCAATTACCGCGTCAATTGAGCCGCGAACAAATACCGTTGGATCGTACACAATGTCGTATTCAACACCGGTAGGAAAATCTTTAGATAAGCGCGCCATTGTTTCGCGTACTTGATCAGATAGCTCAATAGCGTTAGAACCAGGGCGTTGAAATATTGGCATTGCAAGTGCTGGTTGATTATCAAGCTCTGCTCGAAGTGAGTAAGTGTCTTGACCTAAATCAACACGGGCTATATCAGATAAACGCGTTAACTGACCCTCGTCGCCTACTTTAATAATAACTTGTTCAAATTCTTCAATACTGTTTAAACGACCTTTAACGTTTAACAATATTTGAAATTGACTGTCGTTTGAAATTGGTTGCGCGCCTAAGCTACCTGCAGCAACTTGCTGGTTTTGCGAGCGAAGTGCTGTTACTACATCTGTTGCTGTTAATTCGCGTGCAGCAAGTGCATCTGGGTTTAGCCATACTCGCATTGAGTATTTGCCGGCACCAAACATGCGAATATCACCTACACCCGGTAAACGTGCAATTTCATCTTTAATGTTTAAATCGGCATAGTTAGATAAGTACGCTGTGTCGTGCGTTTTTTCAGGTGAATATAAATGCACTACCATGGTTAAATCTGGTGATGACTTTTCAGCCACAACACCTAAACGTTGTACTTCTTCTGGCAAACGCGGAAGCGCACTGTTTACACGGTTTTGTACTTGTACTTGAGCACGGTCTAAATCGGTACCTAATGCAAAGGTTACCGTTAGTGTCATGCGGCCATCACTGGTACCTTGCGAAAACATATATAACATGTTTTCAGTGCCGTTAATTTCTTGCTCCAACGGTGTTGCCACTGTTTGCGCAATAACGGTCGGGTTAGCACCCGGGTAGTTAGCGGTTACAACCACGGTTGGAGGAACTACTTCTGGGTATTCACTTACTGGTAGTTGGAATAGTGATATACCACCAGCAATTAAAATAACCAATGACAGCATGGCCGCAAATATTGGACGCTGTATAAAGAAATGCGAGAATTTCATCAATAAACCTTATTGCTTAGCCACAAGTTGTGCGTTGTCATTTAACAATGTAAATGCCACACCACTTGTATCAATTGTTACTGTTTGCGGAGAGATTGGCATACCAGGGCCTACGCGAGCTGGGCCATTTACAGCAATAACATCACCTTCGTTAAGGCCCGATGTAACCGCACGTAAGGCACCGTAACGCTCACCTGTAGTGATAAGTTTGTATTCAAGTACGTTGTTTTCGCCAACCGTTAATACAAAACGATTTTTTAAGTCGGTACCAATTGCACGTTCTGGGATAATAATCGCGTCGCTAATAGAATTTGCAGCAAGCTTTATACGTGCAAACGAGCCTGCGCGTAACTGGTTGCTGTCTTCATTAAATACTGCACGTACACGTAATGTACCTGTTGATGAATTAATTTGGTTATCAATAAAGTTAATGTAGCCTTTGTATGCAAAATCGCTTTGACCCACTTTTTGCATTACAACAGTTTGCTGACTCGCAGCAGTAACATCATTAAAAGATTGATTCCATGTGCGTTCATCAACATCAAAATAAGCGTACATAGCTTGGTTTGAAACAATTGACGTTAATACGCTTTGACCCGCAAGTATGTTATTACCTTTGGTAATATTTGCGCGAGAAATAATGCCATCAATTGGTGATACTACTGACGTAAACTCTAAATCAAGCTCTGCTGAAGTAAGTTGTGCTTGAAGTGCAGAAAGCTGTGCTTCGCGTTGGCGTAGTGTTGAAGTACGCGCTTGTGCTTGCTCAGTAGAAATTGCTTTACGGTCTAATAATCGTACCGCTCGTTTGTCTTCACTTTTAGCTTGCTCTAAGGCAGCTTGTGCGCTGTTGATTTGCGCTTTTAAACTAGCAACCACAGCAGCAAATGGACGAGCATCTAATTGAAATAAAACATCGCCTTCTTTAACCACATCGCCTTCTTTAAATTCAATGCTATCGATGATTCCCGATACACGCGGCATTAAAGCAACTTCTTGTGGAGACTCTAAACGAGTTGTATATGTGTGCCAGCTTTGTACTGGTTTAACAAGCACCTGTGCTACATCAATTGGTTGAAGTTGCTGTGCAGGTGCTGATTGAGCTGTGCTCTCATCGGCACAACCTGCTAGTGTTAAAGATGCCGCAGTAAGTGCAGCAGCAATTAGATGTTTGTTCATGAAGACGCTCCATTGTTGATTAGCCTCGCATAATACGGATTTAACCCGTGTTTAAAAACCATAGATTTTTAAATTCATTAATGCCAAAATGGCATCAATGAATTAGTTAAGGTGTAATAATGGATACAACAAGTCGACTTTTAATGTTACTTGAAGTGGTTGAGCAAGGCTCTTTTGCAAAAGCTGCAGAATTACGCAACATAGATCGCTCTGTTATATCTAAACAAATTAGCCGTTTAGAGGATGAGTTAGGCGTTAGGTTACTTAACCGCACAACGCGTTCGTTTTCGCTCACAGCGGCGGGCGCCGAAATGATCAAAAAAGCCGCTGAGCTTAGAGAGTTGCTCGGCGAAACAGTACGCATGGCTGAAAACTACCATTTAGAGCCACGCGGGGTGTTAAAAATCACGTCATCAACATTGATTGGCAGGCGTTATTTACAGCCGGTACTTAATGATTTTCAAAAACGCTTTCCGCAAGTAGAAGTTGAACTGCGCTTAGACGATAGATTAGTAGATATAGTTTCTGAAGGGTTTGATTTAGCATTTCGTGTTGGTGAGCCAAAAGATTCATCCCTTATTGCACGTAAAATAGCGCGTAATCGCTTACTCATTGTTGCAGCACCAGAGTATATAGACACTTATGGTATGCCCAAAACAATGGAAGATTTAGCACAATTGCCAGCAGCAAGCTACGCCAGTAACTCTATTCGGATAGATGCAATAGATTACTACAACAGTAAAGGTGAGCCCTGCGAGCAAAAAATAAAAAGTGTGTTTAGAGCAAACGATGCAGAGTCATTACTGATGAAAACATTATCGGGCACCACTTATTTTGTCGCCCCTGCATTTATTATTGGTGATGAAATATCACAGGGTAAACTAGTGCCTTTATTAACTGATGTGAAACTAATGGAGTTTAGTGCGATGTATGCCGTGTATCCGCATCGAGATTTACCGGTAAGAACTCGGTTATTTTTTGATGCTGTACGCGAACATATAGGAAAAGATAAACCAATTTGGGAAAACGGGATCCCCAATTTTGAGCAAATGTATTAAGTAACCCTGCTTAAGCAACTACCGTTTCGTAGTCATGTTCTTTTTTAAACTTACAATACACTTTATTGCGACCAAATTGTTTTGCTTTGTATAACTGTTTATCTGCTTGGTTTACAAAGCTTTCCAATGAATTAGTACTTTTAAATTTTGCGATTCCAATACTCGTTGTAATATTGATAGCAAGGCCATCAATATCAAATGTTGTATTTTCAAAACGTGCTCTTATTTGTTCTGCGGTATCTAGTGCAGCCTCTTCATTTGCAAAAGAGCTAAATAAAGCGAACTCTTCACCGCCAACTCTAAATACGTACCCTCTGCCAAGTGCAACCCTTAGTAAAGTGGCCACTTCAACAAGTACTTGGTCACCGACACCATGGCCATGCTCATCATTTATCTGCTTAAAAAAGTCTAAATCGAGTAAAAACAAATATAACTGTGACTTATCTTGTAGTTCTACTTCAAAGTAGTGGTTCATTGAAAGCCGATTACCTGCACCCGTTAATGGATCAAGTAACGCTAAGTTTTTAAGTCGCTTTGAAAAATTCGAACGACTCCCTTCAAAAACATGAGAAATCGCCCAAATACTAAAATAAGCACAGAGTAGATTAAGGGATAAGTTAAAGGTTTCAAAGGGTGAAAGAGTAGACTTACTCCCTAAAATAAACATTTGGATAGCTAATAAAGTTGCAGAGAAAATCACACCATATTGTTTACCTAACAACAGGTAGTACAAAATAGGTAATGCAAACGACCATACAAATACACCGTTACGAGGCGATGCTAACGCTGTAGCTAAAATAACAATAAACGTGATAAGTCCGCACATCACAACCGATTGCCAAAACTGTAGTGGGCGGCGTGTAAGTGAAATATAAGTAAATATACAATAAATAGAAAAACAGATTTCGATATAGCCAAGCAGTGGAAAGTTATTTACGGTTAAATTAAGCCCCGCAAATCCTACCGATAAAGAACCAAAACAAAGACACATCCCTCTAAGGACGTCTTTTCTTAATGATTTAGTGCTATTAAGAGCTGCGATATCCATTCTAATCACTTAACAAAAAATAAAAATTAAGTTTAACGGGAAAATATAATTTAACAAGCCTTGTTGATATAAAACCATGTAGATACAACCAGTTATTTACCTTTTGGGGATAATGTCGTATGTTTTAGAAACACGTTTGATACTTTAATATCACTAAGTGGCTTTAACAACTAGCCACCTAACATGGATAAATTAGTAGTAATACCTGTATTACCTTGGTGTAAAAGGTGAGTTGGTTTTTTGGTTTTAATATAACGAGATAACAATGCCATTAATTCACTGTTTGAACTGTCGTTCATATATTCTCTTAGCGAAATACCCTCTTCAGAAAACAAACACAAGTGCAGATTCCCTTTTGCTGTAACCCTCAATCGGTTACAGGTACTACAAAAGTCGTTGCTGTAAGGCATGATCAAACCAATTCTGCCTTGATAATCAGGATGAGCAAACTCTTGAGCAGGACCTGCTGATGCACTACGCGCAACTTGCTGCCAACCCGTTTGTAATAACTGAGTTTTTAAAACTTGCCCAGAAACATGGTTAGCATCAAAAAAGGCTTTGTTGTCGTTTGTTTGCATCAATTCTATAAAGCGGATGGTAACGGGACGGTGTTTAACCCAATTTAAAAATGTATCAAACTCTTTTGCGTTGTATTGCTTCATCAGCACGCTGTTTATTTTTACCGAATCAATACCCGTTTCAAGCGCAGTATCAATGCCTTTCATTACTGAGGTAAATTTGTCATGCCCAGTAATGGTGTTAAACATACGTGAATCTAAACTATCAATGCTTACATTAATGGCGTTTAAGCCTGCATCTACCCAGTCATGAATATTCTTATGAAGAGAAAAACCATTGGTAGTCATTGCAATTTTTTTTATGCCCGCGACATCTTTTGCCGCGCGAACAACATCTATAAAATCTTTTCTAAGAGTTGGCTCTCCGCCAGTGATCCTTACTTTTTCGATACCATGGTGTGCAAACGCTTTAAGCGTGTTGCTAATTTCATCAATTGTGAGAAAACCACGGTCTGGCCCGCCCTGATAACCATCTGGTAAACAATAAACACACTTAAAATTACATACATCAGTAATAGACAAACGTAAGTAACTAAACTCTCGCCCTGTTGGGTCGATTAGCATAAATAAACCTTAACTAATATCAACAAGTAATAACAACCTAATACCAATTTGCAATAATACTTAATCATTTAATTAAGCGAATTAGTATAAACAACGCTACTTATTGATACATAAATAATAATTACATAAATATATTTAATAACTTAAAGGAGCAGCATAAAGCATACCCCTTTAGTTATTTTTGTTTTACGCTTCTAAGCCTTTTTTAAGTTCGCTTGGCTTCATTGGTAGGTCACGTAAACGTACGCCTACTGCATTAAATACAGCATTACCAATCGCAGGAGCAACCCCTATAACGCCAGGTTCGCCTAAACCAACTGGAAACTCATCGCTTTGTAAAAATTCAATGTCAATATCTGGCACATCTTGCATTCTTAGCGGTAAATAAGTATTAAAGTTAGTCGCTGATACCTGTCCATCTTTATACGTATTTGATTCATGCAATGCAAGGCTGCTGCCCCATAGTAACGACCCTTCAATTTGCGCCAGTGCGCCATCTGGGTGAACTATTAAGCCAGCATCTACAACAACATAGAGCTTTTTGAGCGTTATTTTACCACTATCACGGTTAACATGAACATGCGCTGCGGTTGCAAGCCATGCTGGCATAGTACGTTCTTGCCCTGAACTTACAGAAAAACCAATGCCCTCATCTTTCGCTAATTTAACAGAAGCGACTTTATCAGACACGGTTTTAAGTACGTTACGTAAACGTAGCGCTCCGCCAACACTCTCAGGTGCTTTACCTGCTTGCTTGCCTTTACCATCTAACATTTCGATTCTAAATTGAACGGGATCTTTGCCTTGCTTATGGGCAATTTCGTCAATAAACGACTCAAGGCTCCATGCAATCCAACCTGGTCCTACTGAGCGTAACCAGCCTGGAGTAAAGGTGCTTTGTGCAACTTCGTTATTAATAGCACGTGCTCGATGACTACTCATGCTATACCAATGATCTGCGCCCGATGCTGAAAACGCATCAAATTTACCTTTACCATCAACACCTGGAGCTAGAAATCCTGGTGCCATTGCTTTGGTAGGCCAACCTGCCGCAAATGCATGTTCCATTCCTATGAAAGTGCCGTTTTTATCAAACGAAGCTGTCATTTTTGCAGCAGATGCAGAGCGAGACTGATCAAATAAACTATCGTCTGCGCGTGTAAATACTAGCTTTACTGGTTTACCCACTGCTTTTGCAGTTAGGGCTGCCGGTACAGTCCAATCACCAAATAGTCGGCGACCAAAACCACCGCCTAAATAATAAGGACGAATAATCACTTTCTCTTGGGCGACTTCAAGTGCTTTTGCAATAGCAGGTAACGTAAGCGATTGCCATTGGTTCCCCGTATGAATAATCCAATTACCGTCTTTAAATTCGGCTAATGCATTAAGTGGCTCTAGCTGATAATGACTCGCTGTCGCTGTGGTATACATTGATTCTAACGACTCACTGGCGTCTGCTTGGGTTTTCTTTATATCGCCTTCATCAACAAACAACGTACCTGAGTCGCGTTGCTCGCACAATCGTTTACCTTCGTTTTGAATATCAGCTTCAGATATATTTGCCGACTCACCCTTTTTATAACTCACCTTTAAAGCATCTACTGCTTTAATGGCACTTGGGTAGTTGTCCGCAAGTACAACAACCCAGCCTTGTACAGTTTCGCTTGGATCATTTAAAACTTCATAACCTTTGTAGCCTTTAATCGCTTTTGCTGCTGTATCGTCAACATTTGTCACCGTACTGCCATAACGGGTTGGCGGTATTACTGGGCGCGCGTACAGCATGCCTTCAACTTCTACATCTATTCCGTATACTGCGGTGCCATTTGTTTTGGCTGGTATATCAAGCGCTTTAAAGTCTTGTTTAAGCCCAGTTAAATGACGTTTATTAGCAGATTTGAGTGGCAGGTTTGCAACTTCATCGCTGGTAAATGTACGATTAAACTCGCCTTTTTTAACTATGTCAGCGTAACTAACCGATTTTTCGCCTGCAATAATATAGCCCTTTTCAGCACGACATTTATCTGCAGGCACGCCGAGCATTTTAGCTCCAGCTTCTATTAATGCAATTCGACCCGCAGCACCGGCTTGAGATAATGGCTTAAAGCTTTGAAATACAGACCACGAACCGCCGGTAACCATGTAGCCCCATTTTTCGTGAGTATCTACGTAGGTAATTGATACTTTATCCCAATCACATTCAAGTTCATCAGCTACAATGCGCGCAAGTGCAGTACCGATATGTTGACCCATTTCAGCTTTAGCAATACTCACTTCTACGGCGCCATCGGTGCTCATAGTCCACCAAATAGTCGGTGAAAAAGCCTGTTGTGCAATAGATTCTTTTGCACTGAGCGAACCCGAAAACAACGCAGGGGCGAACGCCATAACCAAGCCCGCGCTAGCAGTGCCAATCATAAACGAGCGACGATTTAAATTAACGGTTTCGCTATTTTTTTGAAATAATTTTTTCATTATCGGCTCCAGTTAAGCGTCTTGTGCATTTGGATCAAATATATTTACTACACTTTGTGACTCATCTGCAGCGCGTTGAATAGCCGTTTTAATGCGTTTGTAAGCCATACAGCGGCAATAGTTGCCATTCATGTGGCTCACTATTTCTTCATCTGACGGGCTAGGATTAGCTGCAAGTAATGTAGCAGCTTGCATTATTTGCCCTGATTGACAGTAACCGCACTGCGGTACTTGCTCTTCAACCCACGCTTTTTGAAGTGGGTGTTCGTTATTGAGTCCTTCAATTGTGGTAATGCTTTTACCCGCAATAGCGCCAATTGGTAGCACACATGAGCGAGTTGCTTGCCCATCTAAATGCACCGTACACGCACCACACATTGCAATACCGCAACCAAACTTTGTACCTTTTAGTCCAATTTCATCACGAATAACCCATAACAATGGTGTATCCTCACTTGCGTGTGATTCAACCACCTTGCCATTAATTGTAAACGTCACCATAGCTTGCCCCTTGATTAAGCTTTATAACCCGAGTTTAAATTTATTTAATTTAAACTCGGGTTATAACAGTTAAGATTGTTGTAACTACTAATCCATAACACATATAGTTACCGCATCAGCTACATTAACAGCTAAATACCATAACCACTGCACTAAAGCGTTAGCGCAGCTAAAACTTATTTTGCCCTACTAATACTTTTTCACTCATTTTTAGCTATAAAATTACTTAGCTGCTTTTGAGTATCTATGTCTAAACTCGCACTACGTAAACTAATTGTATTGACGACCTCACTGCTGGAGCGCAGTAATTGCTGTGCACCTCTATCTGAAGTTAAGCTTGCAAGCTGAGATAAATCAACCACTGGGAATATAGCGGGTACACCTAAACGCTCGCCATAGTTTGCGCACCAGCGCGATGGATTACGTGTAAAACCAGTAACTAGCTCACTTAAGTGCGCTACTTTTAGCTCAACCTGATCCGCGAGCACAAATAAAATCCCATCAAAGGACTTATTTTTAAACACTGTTTGAGAAGCTATCGCGATTGAATTACCTAAACCTTGGCTCCATTGCTTGTTCTCAATGAGCTCTATGTTTTTATAACCTGCCAGTGCTTGTGATACTTCTTTATGCCATACCCCGGTAACTACATACACCGGCGTGTCATCAAGTGCTTGAAGTGTATTTACTGCATGCTCAATCATTGTTTTGCCAAACCCGATATCAGCCGTTAATTTACAGCCGTTAAAGCGAGATGATTGACCTGCGGCTAAAACAACTTTTGCAATTAGCACGCCTCTTGCCCCCAATGGCTTAGCGATTGGGCGTTTTTGTCACACAGCACTGCATGTATTTCACTGATCAGCGATAGTGCAATACTCTCTGGCGAGTCGCCGCCTAAATTTAAACCGACAGGGCCAAAAACAGGAGACTTTATTTGTGAAACACGCGTATTTGCGTGCTCTAAAACTTGTTCACGTCTGTGCTTAGGACCCAATAACCCTATGTATTTAAATGGAACATCTTTAAATTGAGCCAACGTACTGGCGTCAAGTTCAACGCTGTGAGCCATTAAAATAGCAGCATCTACTTTATTAGTTATGCAATATTCTTTTAACTCACTCGGTGTGAAGCGCAAAATAGCATCAGCATTTTTAAAATATTGCCTTTTTGCATTGGCAGCACGTGTATCCCATACAGTTACACTCCAACCAAGTTGTTTGGCAAATGTATAAACCGGAACTGCATCGGCCCCACCACCCACAATTAATAAATGAGGCGGCGGATAAATAGAGGTTTGCAAGCACGTAGCGCCTTGTAATTCTACCAACTGCGCTTTGCGGTTCATTGATAAACCATGTAACTCATCATTTTGCGTAAATACACCACTACCGGCTGGCAAAATGGGGCTTACTTGTTGAAGGTATCGCCCTGGTTTATTCTCATTAAGTGCTTTAGATACAAGCTCTAGCTGTAAATAGTCATTAGCTTTGTGAATGGGCTGCAGTAAAATGTGTACTATGCCCCCACAACCAATGCCAAGTTGAAATGTTAAATCGTCTTCATCGGTGGCATCATAACTAATGGTTTTACTGGTTAAAGTACTCATTACTTGTTTAGCGTGGCGCTGTATGTCAGCTTCTAAACAGCCTCCTGAAAGCATCCCCAAGCGCTCGCCTAGGCTCGAAATAAGCATCATAGCCCCTAGTTTTCTGTAGCTAGAGCCTTCAATTTTGTACAAAGTAGCTAAAACCCATTCTTGGTTGTCCCTATTGAGATACCAAGTGTTTAAGATACTTTTCAAATCTGTAACCATATATTGCCCTTTAAAAAGCATTTTTTGCGTTTAAAAACAAACCAGCCTAAAAAGCTAATTTAAAACTTAATAATTCACGCACAATTTAGTTTTCTATTATATCGTTTAAGGTTTCAATTAACTCATCAAATTGATCATTAACGCTTTGGCGTTGTTTATCATTTAGAGTTAGGTTTAATTCGTAGAGTAAATTTATATATAAATTTAAGTTTGCTTCATTGCTTTTCAATAGCGCGTCGCTCATATAAAGTTCGCGCTCTTCAATAACCGTACTTAACTGATTTATAAATTCTTTTTTTGTAATTTCAGCATTTGTAAATACCTGTTTGGCTGCATTTAAACGGTTTTGCTTGTACTCTAACCACAGCGATCCTGAGTCTTGGTGCTGCTCATTAGTTGATTTAATCAGCGCTTTTTGTTGTTTATTAAGCTTGCCTATCCACTGCTCGTAGTATTCAAATTGCTCTTCCAAACGCTCACTTTTTCGCTCAAGCGGGGTTTGTTCGTTAAACTCTTCGCGTTCGTCGTTAATTTTTATTTGGATATTGTATAAAAGCTCACCTCTTTGCTCACTTGATAAGGTTGCCCCAAGTTCAGCTAAAGGCAGCTTTGCGTATCCAAGTAGATTCTGCCAATGTTGTTTTGCAAGCACAACCTGTGTTTTTAATTGTTTAGCCTCCAATGTTTGGTTAAACAATACTTTTATATTTTGTATGTCTTGTCTGTAGGCGGGTAACTGGGTAGTTCGGTGCCAATTTTGTGTTGTTGTAATTATGTTTTTTAGCTGTGTATTTTGCTTTTTATTTAAATCAACATAATCGTCAACCCAAAACGATGAAAGCCAACTCAAATTATTGTAAGTAAAAGATGCCGAACAACTACATAAAAACAACATACTTACAGCAAGGCATATCTGTTTTAGTTTTTTTGCTTTGAAATTATTAAGCATAACCTTCTCTATTATTTAGATTGTGGCAAAGCTCAAAACTCATTTGATAATAATTATCATTTAAGTATTGACTTGCATTTAGATCTAACTGATAATCGTTCGCACAAACACAGTGTAACGACCTCAGTGCCTACGGAAGAATATTCAGCAAGGATGCTGACACATTAAAAGAAGAGCGTGCCGCTTCGTGTTATTACTTACTCGACCCAAGTAATAACATCAAATATCACATTTACTTGCTACATTGCTCATATTAGTGACGGTTAATATGACTCAAAAAAGCCCTAACGGGCTTTTTTTATTTCTTTAAATTTTCTATAAAATCTGTATCTTAAACTCGTTTACTTACCTTAAAAGTCCACCGCGCTATTATTTACATTTTATACGCACGATCTGATAAGGTATCGCCTTGCGTTTGCGCTAAAGCTTGCGTAAAACATAACAGTAGACACCCTTTTTTGCATCTATTTATAATAACCGATTTAGTCTCTACTTAAATGCATTGAGTATTAAACGTTTAAAATGCGCAAATAGTGCAAAAATTTAATAATTTAGCATTTAACTAAAGTCTGTTTACCTTTCGGGATTAAAACTTGTTCTATTTAGGCGCTATTTAATCGCGGCAAGATATACTGGCCCTAAAACCTATCGTAACTATTACTAATTGGAGACATTAATATGTCACAGTTTAATTTGAAAGCACTCGTTCTTGCTGGCGTTTTACTTGCCAGCCCTTTCGCTCATGCAACATTAGAAGATGGCATAAGAGCAGCTAACGAAGGTGAATTTGCAGTCGCCCTAAAAGAGTTTCAATACCTTGCCGATAAAGGTTTTGCACCAGGAATTTACGAACTAGCTAAATTATACGAAGGTGGATACGGTGTAACACGCGATTACCGCAAAGCAGCTGCGCTTTATCAACAAGGCGTTAAAAAGAACCATCCGGATTCAATGTTTGCGTTAGCTGTTTTATACGACGAAGGTAAAGGCGTAAAGCTTGATCACCAAATGGCTGTTACCTTATTTGAAAAAGCAGCCAATAAAAACCTGCCTGCAGCTCAGTTTAATTTAGGTGTAATGTATTCCAATGGCGTGGGCGTTACGCGAGATTATGAAGCGGCACGCAACTGGTACGAAAAAGCAGCTGCAAACAATTACTCTTTAGCACAATTCAATTTAGCCCTCATGTATTTTGAAGGGCTAGGTATGCCAAAAGATTTAGAAAAGTCATACATTTGGAATACTATCGCTGAGTACAACGGCAATATGCAAGCGAGTCATAGCCGCAAACTTGATGAGCGTAAAATGCTGCCTAAAGAAATTGAAGAAGCTAAAGAAAAAGCCGATGCCATTTATGCAAAAATACAAGTGGGTACTTATGCTGGCGAAGGTCGCTTATTTTAAAGTTTAAGGCTCTTAAGAGTTTAAGACCTTAACCTTAGTTTGAAACTAATCTAAAAAAGGCTGAATTACATAACGTAATTCAGCCTTTTTAATATATCTTGATTTAGCAGATTCAAAATCTATTCAACTTTACAAAATCAACATACTCTTATTTTATGTAAAGCCACTTTAGTAGCTTAATAAGAAGTTTGCTTTGTTTTAGCAGCATAACAATACGAGGATTAAACGAGCCCGATACTAACGTATTTTTAGCATGGCTAAACGTTAAAAACCCTTCTATGCCATGATAATGCCCCATTCCTGAATGCCCTACACCACCAAAAGGGGCATCGTCAGCAGTTACTTGCACTAACGTATCGTTTATCGCTACAGTGCCACTGATTGTTTGCTTCATAATGTATTCTTGAGCGTGCTTATCTTGCCCTAGAATATAAAGCGCTAACGGGTGGTGATGGGCTTTAATATAGTCAATTGCGCTGTCGAGCTTGTCATAACTCATTATTGGTAGTATTGGGCCAAATAGCTCATCTTGCATAAGCTGCATTTCGTCAGTAACTTGAGTCACTAAGTGCAGCCCCATACGATGTTTTTGCTCATCTTGCTGGTTTTGCTCAAGTGGCTTAATAATGTTTGCGCCAAGCTCTTGGGCTTGCTCTAAATAGGTTGCTAAACGTTTATAGTGTGCATCGCTAATAATAGAGGTTAAGTTTTTACCTTCAACACCGTCTTTAAAGTGCTTTTTATAAAGCTCGCATAATTGCTGAATCAGCTGATGCTCAAGCGCTTTGGGTACAAATACGTAGTCGGGAGCAACGCATATTTGCCCTGCGTTGGCCATTTTTCCAAACAGTAAAGCTTGCGCCGCTTTTTTAATATCGGCATTTTGCGTAATAATAACTGGCGATTTACCACCGAGTTCGAGCGTTACTGGTGTTAAATTACGACTCGCTGAAGCCATTACTAATTTACCAACGGCCGATGACCCCGTAAATAATAAATGAGCAAATGGCAGTGATGAAAACTGCGCGGCTACGTCGCTACCGCCTTGTATTATTTTGCAATGCGTTTGTATGTCGTCTTTAAATATTTTTTCGATAACGACGTTTGTGTGAGGTGTAAACTCGCTTAATTTGAGCATAACTCTATTACCGGCAGCTATGGCGGTAAGCACAGGTACTAACGCTAACTGAATGGGGTAATTCCACGGTGCAATAATACCAACCACACCTTTAGGTTGGTAATTAACACTTACTTTTGAAGGCCACAAACTTAAACCTACAGAGCGATTACTTGGCTTTGCCCATTTTGGTAGCTTTTTGATAATGTGCGCGAGTGTTTGAACCGTAGGCAATATATCGCCAAGTAGAGTATCGAAAGCGGTTCTGTAACCAAAGTCTTTTGAAGCAGCATCCACTAGCTCTTGCTCAAGTTCAACAATACGTACACGGAGTTTTTTTAATAAAACGAGACGTTTATCAATTGGCAAGTAAGGCGTTTCGAGAAAGCTTTTTTGCAATTCATCAAATTGGGGAATTAAAGGCATTGCCTGTGATGTGTCGGTGCTCAAAATAGATTACTCAATTTTTAAAGTTACCGCAGACTATAACCTTGTTCTGTTTTTCGAGCAATAACACTAATTATCTAAAAAAGAGCTTCTTGAGCAATATAAATAAGTATAAAGAGTAGCTTTGTTTAAAACTGTAAATATAAACAAAGCTACTGGTTGGAACTAATTTAGTACAGCTTTAAAAGCCAAATACTTGCGCTGCGATAGTCATTGTCACTAGCGTAATTAATACAATGGCGACAATATTTAGCACAAACCCTGCTCTTATCATGTCGCGCATTTGTATTTGCCCTGAGCCAAACACAATAGCGTTTGGTGGTGTAGCTACCGGCATCATAAACGCACAACTACACGCTATAGCTGCAGGAATAACCCAAACTAAAGGCGAACCTGTTATAGACTCTGCAACGGGTCCTAACAAAGGAAGAAAGCCAGCTGCAGTCGCTGTATTACTCGTGATCTCAGTTAAAAATGTAATTAATGCCACTACAACAAGTACACTCATAACAAGTGGAATGGCACTAGCGCCTTCAATTAGGTGAGCAATAAATTCAGCAAGCCCTGATGACTTAATTTGAGATGCAAGTGTAAGCCCGCCACCAAATAATAATAAAACGCCCCACGGCACTTTAGCTGCGCTTTCCCAATCAAGAATACGTTCGTCACTGCCTTTGTTTGCAGGCAAAACAAATAGTAATAATGCGGCGGCAATCGCAATACCCGTATCAGAAATTTTAAGCCCTGTTATGTCGCCAAGTATAGGTCTAAATATCCAACACAGTGCTGCTAAAACAAACACAAATAACACGCCTTTTTCGGCGCGTTGCATTATACCTAGGTTTTTTAGCTGCGTTGAAAACACCGCTTTTGTATCAATTTTTTGATCGTTTTTAACATTAGCATCTACTTTATACGCAAATTTGGTAAGCCAAACCCAACTAATAATAAGCATACTTAAAGACAGTGGTACGCCTACAATCATCCACTGAGCAAAGCCTATTTCAATTTGGTAACTGTCAGATAGGTATGCAGCCATTAATGCATTAGGCGGTGTACCAATTAAAGTAGCAATACCACCAATGCTTGCACCATAAGCAATTGATAGTAGCAATGCTTTGCCAAACCCTTCATTACTTGGGTCTGATTGCTTAACCAAATTGGTAATTGAAAGTGCAATAGGTAGCATCATTACGGCTGTTGCGGTATTAGACATCCACATCGACAAAAATGCAGTTACAAGCATCATTGCTAAAATTTGCAAACTTGGCTTTTTACCCGCATATAACATGGTGCTAAGCGCTATACGTTTATGTAACCCCCATCGCTCCATAGCGATAGAGATTAAAAATCCGCCTAAAAATAAAAATATTAGCGGGTGCGCATACGGTGCAGCCACACTTTTTATGGCTTCTATACCAGCAAGTGGTGATATTACCAAAGGGAGCAAAGCTGTTGCTGGAATTGGCACTACTTCACTTACCCACCACGATGCCATCCAAAATGCTAAGCCTGCTGTTTTAAATGCAGCAACCGACATACCCTCAGGTGGGTTTACTAGACAGGTAAGCAACATAACGCTTGGGCCCAGTAATAGCCAAAACCATTGCATACTCTGTTTTTTAGGAGAATTGTTTTTTAAAATTTGTTGAGTCATTACTTTTCCTAAAATTTATATTTAAGGCCAAGAGCAACACTGCTGTCGTCTTGTTCTTCTAAATTAAGATCGGTATATAAAAGATAAGCTGTAGTTTGCTTATCAAATACATAATCAAGGCCTGTGCTCCATTGCGTTGCCTCAGATGCTTGACGAAGAGTTGAGTCATCTTTAGCAAATTGAATTTTTGGCACCCACTTATCAAGTGTATAACTGGCACTTAATACGTAACCATTGCCCGACTTACTGCCATCTACTGATTCTGAATGCTGGTACAGCGCACCTAACTGTAATTGTTCGAACTTATAAACACCAACAAGGCGGCTTGCTTTTACATTGTTAAGTGAATCTACATGACTGAACGACACATAATATGAAGTACTTTTTAAATTACGGTCGCCATAAATAAGCGTAGCAGCAAAGCCTGCTTTATCGTCTTTATTGTCATCTTTTGGCGCATAAGTAAATGAAAACTGCGTATTATGCCAATAGTTTGAGGTGTAAGTTATAGTATCACCGAGGCGATCTTGGCCTGCTATAACCTGTGCCATATCGGCTTGAGTTTCGTTAAAGTTATCGAGTTTACCTTCAGAATATTTAAAACGAGTGTCGTTACGACCTACAACAACTTCACCAAACGCGCCTTTTAAACCTAAGTAAGTATTACGTGCTGTGAAAGGTTCTTGCGTATCATCTTCTTCAAAACCTTTAACTTGTACCTCATATTTAAAAACAGCACTTAAATATTCGTTAAGTTTATGATCGCCCTTAATACCAATACGCGAGTATGGCGCTTCAATTTGAGTACCCTCTTCGGCATAACGCATTATGCCCGTATCAGTACTGGCAATTTGTACTTCAGCTTTACCGTATACAGCGTACTCTGCAGCAAAAGATGTGTGTGAAAATGTAGCTAAGCAACCATAGGATAGAAATAAAATACAGGTGTGTGTAGTTTTTGTCATCGTGTGCCCTAATTATTAGAATCTACTTGTTGTAGCGCTAATAAGGCAACTTTACTGCCAAGTGTATAAAAGCAATATATTTCAATAACTTACTAAAACAAATTGTTTGATTTAAATAAAAACGTGTGAATTACCACACATAAGAAAGTGGGTCTTGTCACCAAACCCACACATTTAGTCAGTAAACATATCTCTATTAAGATTGTATTTACTCATTTTATCGTAAAGTGTTTTACGAGCAATTTGCAGTGTTTCCATAGTGTTTTTAATACTGCCGTGGTTTTGCTCAAGCGCGTACTCAATAAGTGACTGCTCATAAAAAGAGACTTTTTCAGATAAGCTTAAATCGGGAGATAAGCCACCTAATTGTTGTGTTTTAACTTCAGCAAAGGCAAGTTCGGCACCAAGTAATACAGCTCGCTCTGCTTGATTTCTTAGCTCTCTCACATTGCCCGGCCAGTCATAGGCAACTAACCGCTGTTGTATTTCGTAATTTACTGCCGCCGGCGGCTTATGATAGCGAGTTGCAGCAATAGAGCTAAAGTGTTTAAACAAAAGTAATATGTCAGCTTTTCGCTCTCGTAATGGCGGAATATTAACGTTAACCAAACTAAGTCTGTAGTATAAATCAGCTCTAAAATCACCCTTTTCAACTAACGCAAGTAAGTCTACTTTTGTAGCTGCAACAATTCTGATGTTTAAATCAATTGCTTTGTTATCGCCTACAGGTGTTACTTTTCGCTCTTCTAATACGCGTAATAACTTAACTTGCAGTGCCATTGGAGTGCTTTCTATTTCATCTAAAAAGACCGTACCACCTTGTGCATATTCAAACTTACCTTTTCGACTTTGAGTAGCCCCTGTATATGCACCACTTGCTGCACCAAACAATTCGCTTTCTATTAACTGCTCTGGTACTGCGCCACAATTAATAGCAACAAAATTACAGCTAGAGCGATTACTCTGATCGTGTAGATACCGCGCTACAAGTTCTTTACCTGTGCCAGTTTCACCTTCAATCATTACATCGGTTGGGGTATCTATAATTGTGTTTAATAAGTGCATCATGTGTTGCATTTTAGGTGTGTCACCTAGTATGCGTACACCTGGGGCTGAGGTTTTCTGTACAGCCACTTTTAATGCGCGGTTCTCCATAACAAGGCTTCGTTTGTCGCACGCTCGTGCTATGCAATCAAGAAGATGTTCGTTAACTGGTTTTTCAAATAAATCATACGCACCTAATTGCATCGCTTTAACTGCTATCGATACATCAGCGTAACCAGTTAAAAATATTACAGGGAGCTCACTATCAAAAGCCGTTATTTGCTCTAAAAGCGTTAGGCCATCCATGTTCGGCATATTTATATCGCTCAGCACAACTCCAGCAAAGCGCCTATTGAGTTTGCTAAGAGCGGTGCTTGCGTCATTAAAACACTCAACGGTGTATCCTTCGAGAGTGAGCAATTGCTTTAAAGAGTCTCTGATCATTGCTTCATCATCAATGACTATTATGTGATTACATGGGGAGCTATCAATCATCTTTATTTTCCTGCCTGTTAGAGAGGCTAATTATAAA
Source organism: Pseudoalteromonas sp. SWYJZ19 (assembly GCF_015864375.1). Taxonomy (NCBI): domain Bacteria; kingdom Pseudomonadati; phylum Pseudomonadota; class Gammaproteobacteria; order Alteromonadales; family Pseudoalteromonadaceae; genus Pseudoalteromonas; species Pseudoalteromonas sp. SWYJZ19. The sequence continues at coordinate 153,364 of NZ_JADYXI010000009.1, read as the reverse complement.
TTCAGCCCCGCCTTCAACTCGATTGTGCGCGCTCAAACAACCATTAAACGAATCTATTATTTGTTTTGATATAGATAAACCAAGGCCTAAACCTTTACTTGATTTAGTACTATAAAAAGGTTCAAACAAATTACCAAATGCATGTTGCTCAATACCAGAGCCAGTATCTAAAATCGACAGTTTTACTCGCTCTTCAAAACACTCCAGCTGAAAACTTAAGTTACGAATAATTGCACCATTCATAGCTTGGCTAGCATTAGTAATTAAATTAACAAGTACTTGTTCAAATTTAAGCGAATCGACCCACACAACGACTGTTTCATCAAAATGAGGTGGCTCTACTTGTACGTTATCTTGCTTTAACTGCGCGCTAGAAATCATTAATGCGTTATTAACAAGCCCTGCAAGAGGGTAAGGTCTGAGCTGCATTTTTGAAGGTTTACTAAAATGCTTTAACTGACCTACAATTTGGTGCACTCGATTAACTAATCCCTCAATCACTACTAAGCTTTCACCAAGTGCTGAAGTATTTCCTTTAGCTAATAAACGCTTTGCCGAAGCTAAATAAGTATTAATAGCACTGAGCGGCTGGTTTATTTCGTGGTTGATTCCTGCACTTAGCTGTCCTATTGTCGCAAGCTTTGCAGATTGAACTAAAGCCGTTTGTACTTTTTCCAAAGCTTGAGTGCGCTCAAGGACTTCAAGTTCAAGGCTATGTCTGGAGTACACCAGTTTTTTATAGCCCGCAAAACGAGTTAATAAAATATAACTAACAATAATAACTAAACTACAGATAATAAATACCCAAAATAAGCGAGGCAGTTGAGCTGAATTAACTTTTGTTATATCAACGAGTACGTTCATTGTGGCATTAAAATATCGTAAAGGTCTTTGCGACATTACGTAAAGTTTTTTATCTATTTTTAAATGTTTAATACCTTCATTAGAAAATTGAAACTGCTTAATATACAAAGGCTGATGATCTAAATAAGCCCGACGAGATTTAATATCTCTGCGCATAGTTATATCAAGTTCAGTGAAGCTGTTTAATCGCCACGTTTGCATATCTGACATTGCAATTACCTCATCTGCAAGCTGCAAAAAAAAGTGACTACCCTTTGAAGTATTTAGAAGCTCTCTGTCATCCTCAAATTTACTTACATTCACTTTTAACACAACAACACCAATGGCTTTATTGTCGCGATATACTGCTTGTGAAAAGTAAATACCACGCTCTTTAGAGCGCATGCCTAATGCAAAGTACGCTACTTTTTCGCCTGCAAATGCACGTTTGAAATAAGGTCTAAACGCAAAGTTGCTACCTAAAAAAGTATAATCTGCTTGCCAATTACTACTGGCAATAACTTCGCCTTGAGTATTTAGAACAAAAATATCTGAGGCACCACTGGCTTGTTGAATATCAGCAAGGTAGTTATTAATAGCGTTATAGTGCTGTGGCTGCGCATCTACAAAGTCTATCATTAACGAGTTATAGGTAAGTAACTGGGGAATAGCAGAAAAACGAGCAAGCTCAGTATCAATATAGTTATTTAATTGCGTAACTTGGCGCTCAGCCTGGTAGGTTGCTTGCTCAACATCATGAGAACGACCAAGCCAAAACGTAACAACTAATATAAGTACGAGTAACACACAAACAGTAATGATTTTTTTAGAAAAAGAAAACATGAAGAACTCGCAAAAAATAGCCAAGAAAATTTTAGGGCGCTAGTGTAACGGCTAATCTCTAGCAGAGATATAAACTTTTTGTTAACAACAGTTTTAAAGTGTTTAAAAACAAAAATCGCCGTAAACAACTATGTTTACAGCGATCTGTTTAGCATTAAATTAAAAAAAATTAATTTGTAGCTAATGTTGATCTATTTTTAACATATTTATATAAGCCAATTAACGACGCTGCAATCCAAAATATCTCGATTACAAAGCTCGCTAAATTAAAGTTATAACAAAGGCTAATTAACAGTAAAATTGCCCCTGTTAAATTCATCATATTATACGTTAAGCTAGCTGGAGATGTTTTACCTAGCTGCAGTAAAAAAAATGAACCAACTACTAAAAAAGTACCTGTCATGCCTATGATGTCAAATAAGAGTGCTATCACGAAACTATCCTTTATCCATTTTTAAATAACCCAATAAACTGGCCCGATCCATGGGGAGGGTATTTTTTCATTCATTGAAACAGCAAACCGGGCGATTCTATCAATATGGTAAATTCTAACAAGGCCATATGTCCGCATGCACAAGGCTTTATACTTATTCGCTTAATTAAGTATTATTGCGGTTTAGTATTACTTCATATACCTTATTTAAAGGTTACTTTGCCGCCAATTATTTTATAGGCCGGCGCACCGCGAATAATCGCTTCTCGGGCAAATGGCCGGCTACAGTTAGGGCAAATACAAGCCTCTGTTGTAAAGTCTTGGCTAATACGCTCTTTAAAGCACTTAATTAATGTTCCTTTTCCCCCTTTTCGATATTTAAATAAAGAGGCTTTACAAGCAGAGCAAAAAATATCAACCGTTTTAGTAGGGCCTTTTTTGTTGGGTTTTGCCATTACGTCCTGCGGTATTATATAAAGAGTAATTAGCAATTATATCAGTTTAGATGGGTAAAGGTTACCACCTCTGACTTAGAATTTAGATACGGCAGACTTAATCTATAAAGCCCCATTACATATAACCTTTATAAAATAAACACATCCTAATCTTTAAAAAAGAAGCGGTTTAATTGAGATGACAATACATTCATATTAAAAGGTTTGACTATAAACCCTGATACCTTAGCTGCAATAACTTGCTTAACTTTATCTGTACTGTCTTCACAAGTAACCATTAAAACGGGAATATCAGCGAGTTCTTTATCTTTTCGAATGTTAGTAAGTAAACTAACGCCATCCATTTTTGGCATATGAAGGTCAGTAATAACCAAATCGAAATGTTGATTACGCAGAAATACCAAAGCTTGCAATCCATCAGTTGCTTCAACGATATTGCTATACTCTAGTTTTCTAAGCATATTAATTAATACGTGTCGCATGAGTGGCATATCATCAACAACTAATATTCTCATTAGTTTCTTTACCAAATTGTATAAATGGGATTATATAAAACTACTCTACTCGTAGATAAGGATCAAATTTGGATTTGCTGATTATTTAAATCTTACGGCCATATCCCTAAAATGAGCCCCATTAACGAAAATTGTAAAATATGGTACCCCCCGTTAATTAAAAAAAGCTTTAGAGGGCGTTGCTCAAATATATAACTCAATCCTAATGAACTGCCAATCCAAAAAAAGCCAATAATAAAGCCAGTCCCTATACTTTCACCTAAGCTTGCGTCTTTACCTAAAAAAAGAGACAGCATTAAAGCCGCTATAAACACTAAGAAAAAGCTGCCGCCAAATATCAACTTAGGATTAGCCGATTGTAAATCCAGATCAGTTAAGCCAATACTTTCTAGCCATGCATTTTTAAAGAGAGCTTTTGAATACCATATACCGCCAAGCATAAAAGAAGACAGTGCAGCCACTAGTATCGCAAAATAATCTACATCTAAAAGGTTCATACAAACAGCCGTATACAAAAAGTGTAATACCGTTTGGTATTAAATATTAACGGTATAAAGATACTCCCAATGTAGTTATAAATAGGGGATTGAGCAAATAGCCTAACTTAAATTAATTTTTGGTATAGAAGATAATTATAAAAATAAAATTTATAAATCGCCAAATTTTGCATTGGTCAATAAGGCTAAATCAGTTGGCGAGAGTGCTATTTCTAAGCCTCTTTTTCCGGCGCTCACATAAATAGTGTCAAAGAGAGAAGCACTGCTATGAATAAACGTAGCTAGACGTTTTTTTTGTCCAAGCGGACTCACCCCTCCTAAAATATAACCGGTACTAACTTGTACTTTTTGTGGGGCAGCCATAATTACTTTTTTAGCACCACATAGTTTAGCTAACTGTTTTAAATTAACTTGTTGAGATACAGGCGTAACAGCAACAATCAGTTGCCCTTCATGTGTTTCAAGTACTAAGGTTTTAAATACTTGTGCACTGTCTAAATTTAACTTTTCAACGGCTTCAAGCCCGTAGTGACTATTATTCTTATCGTGCTCATAACTGAGTACTTCAAAGGTTTTTTTTTGCTTTTTAAGTAGATCTATTGCTGGTGTCATGCTGTTTCATCTTTTTTATTCACAGTAACAAAAATTAAGTTTAAAGCAAAAAAAACGACGCTAAAAGCGTCGTTTTTTGTTCATAATAATTTAAATTTATTTAGTTAAATCATCAAAAAACTTTTTAACACCGTCAAAAAAGCCTTGCTCTTTAGGACGGTTTTTAGAGCTGTCTGTGCCCATGCTTTCATCTAACTCTTGAAGTAGTTCACGTTGACGCTCGTTAAGATTAACTGGCGTTTCGATTACCACTTTACAAATTAGATCGCCTTGGGCACCACTGCGTACAGACTTAACACCTTTGCCACGCATACGGAACATTTTGCCCGTTTGAGTTTCAGACGGTATTTTAAGTTTTGCACGACCATCAAGTGTTGGCACCTGAATTTCGCCACCAAGGCCTGCTGTAGTAAAGCTAATTGGTACTTCACAATATAAATTATTCGCTTCACGTACAAATATTTCATGTTCACGAACCGATACTTGCACGTACAAGTCGCCCGACGGCGCGCCATGCATTCCGGCTTCGCCTTCACCCGTTAAGCGAATACGGTCGCCTGTATCAACGCCAGCTGGAATTTTAACTGAAAGCGTTTTAGTTTTTTCTACGCGGCCTTGTCCATGACAACTGTTACAAGGGTCTGAAATAATTTGACCTTGTCCCTGACACGTTGGACACGTTTGCTGAACAGCAAAGAAACCTTGGCGCATTTGCACCTGGCCAGCACCATGACATGTAGTACATGTTTTAGGCTTAGAACCCGCTTTAGCACCACTGCCATCACATGGCTCACAACCAACCCATGTAGGTACTTTAATTTCAACTTCTTTACCACGAACAGCTTCTTCTAAGCTTAAGTCCATGTTGTAACGTAAATCAGATCCACGTTGTTGACGAGATTGACGTCGACCACCGCCGCCACCAAAAATATCGCCAAATACATCGCCAAATACATCACCAAAGTCGCCATGTCCGCCACCAAAACCACCGTGACCACCGCCACCACCTTGTTCAAAGGCTGCGTGACCATGTTGGTCATACATTTGACGTTTTTGATCGTCGGTTAAAATTTCGTACGCTTCTTTAACTTCTTTAAATTTTATTTCGAGATCTTTATCGCCTGCGGTACGATCTGGATGATATTTCATCGCTAAGCGTTTATACGCTTTTTTTATGTCTCGCTCACTCGCATCTTTGCTTACGCCGAGGACTTCGTAATAATCGCGTTTTGACATATCTATCACACTACTCTTTTCTGTTTACAGCGTAAGCTGCAGGATAAATCGATAAATCGCATCGATTTATCATTGAATTTTTAAACCTTGAATACATGCAAAAGGCGCGACAAGCTATTGCTCGCGCGCCTCAATTGTTCATCCTAACCTAAACACCTAACTGAGTTAAGTGTTTTTGGCTAGCGAGAAGCGGTAGCAACAATTACTTGTCGTCTTTCACTTCTTCGAACTCTGCATCAACAACGTCGTCGTCTTGCTTAGTTGACTGTTGTTCGCCAGCGTCTGCTGAACCTTGCTGTGCTTTCGCTTGAGCAATTTCCATTAGTTTTTGAGACTTTTCAGCAAGAGCTTGAGTTTTAGCTTCAATCTCTTCTTTATTGTCGCTCTTAATTGCAGCTTCTAAATCTACAACAGCAGCTTCAATTGCTTCTTTGTCTTCGTTTGGTAATGCATCGCCAGCTTCTTCAATTTGCTTACGTGTACCGTGAACTAAAGCGTCAGCTTGGTTACGAGCAGCTACAAGTTCTTCAAACTTTTTATCGTCTTCAGCATGTGCTTCTGCATCACGAACCATCGCTTCAATTTCGTCATCGCTTAAGCCTGAAGATGCTTGAATCGTAATCTTTTGCTCTTTACCTGTATCTTTATCTTTCGCAGATACATGTAAGATACCATCGGCATCAACATCAAATGTTACTTCGATTTGTGGTGTACCACGTTGTGCTGGACGAATACCTTCTAGGTTAAATTGACCTAGAGATTTATTGTCGCTTGAACGTTTACGCTCGCCTTGAAGTACATGAATTGTTACAGCAGATTGATTATCTTCAGCTGTTGAGAACGTTTGCGATTTCTTAGTAGGAATCGTCGTGTTTTTCTCAATCAATGCAGTCATTACTGAACCCATTGTCTCAATACCTAGAGATAATGGAGAAACGTCTAGTAATAGTACATCTTTAACGTCACCAGCAAGTACACCACCTTGAATCGCTGCGCCTACGGCTACTGCTTCATCAGGGTTAACATCTTTACGAGGTTCTTTACCGAAGAACTCTGCAACGATTTTTTGTACTAAAGGCATACGTGTTTGACCACCAACAAGAATAATGTCGTTGATGTCGCTTACTGATAAATCAGCATCAGCAAGTGCACGTTTAAGTGGCTCAATTGTTTTAGTTACTAAATCTTCAACTAGTGACTCAAGCTTAGCACGTGTTAGTTTCACGTTCATGTGCTTAGGACCAGATGCATCAGCGGTTACATACGGAAGGTTTACTTCTGTAGACTGTGCAGATGAAAGTTCAATTTTTGCTTTTTCAGCAGCTTCTTTAACACGTTGCATTGCAAGCGGATCATTTTTAAGGTCTAAGCCTTGATCTTTCTTGAATTCAGCTACTAAGTAGTTGATTACGCGGTTATCGAAATCTTCACCACCTAAGTGAGTGTCGCCGTTTGTAGCAAGTACTTCAAAAGTGTGCTCGCCTTCAACTTCATCAATTTCAATGATTGATAAATCGAAAGTACCGCCACCTAAGTCATATACTGCAACTACGTTTTCGCCACGGTTTTTATCCATACCGTAAGCAAGTGCCGCAGCAGTTGGCTCATTGATAATACGTTTAACTTCAAGACCCGCAATACGACCAGCATCTTTCGTAGCTTGACGTTGTGAATCATTAAAGTATGCAGGTACTGTGATTACGGCTTCAGTTACTTCTTCACCTAAGAAGTCTTCAGCTGTTTTCTTCATTTTTTTCAGTACTTCAGCAGAAATTTGTGGTGCAGCGCGTTTTTCGCCGCCCGCTTCTACCCATGCATCGCCGTTATCAGCTTTAACAATTTTAAACGGCATGATGCCGATATCGCGTTGTACTTCTTCGTCTTCAAAACGACGACCAATTAAACGCTTAATTGCAAATAATGTGTTTGTCGGGTTAGTAACCGCTTGACGCTTAGCAGATTGACCTACTAATGTTTCGCCGTCTTGCGTGTAAGCAATAATAGACGGGGTTGTGCGATCGCCTTCCGCGTTTTCAATAACACGTGCTTTGCCACCATCAAGTACTGCAACACAAGAGTTTGTAGTACCTAAATCGATTCCAATAATTTTACCCATGAAACTTCTCCAACTTCAATATTCGTTAATACGTTCGATGACATAGTAAATAGGGATGCGCCAAACTTATTTCAACTGTAAAAATGAAAAAAAATTCATTTTTTATGATTTATTTACAAAATAACCCTAATAATTGTAAGGAATGATGATTTTTACACCGCTGGAGTCGCTTTTAATTACTGGTCTGACTAGTTTGATTGTGTTATAAATTTATTAAATCGCACTATAAAAGGATATCTTCTATGCATTTTGAACAATTACTTCAGCAAGCTTCAAAAATTGGAAATTCAGACAATACCGAACAATCAACTAGCACAATGCAATTCCCAGAAAACTGGTGTCAGGGCAGAACTGCTTTTGGTGGGCTTTCGGCTGCGCTGTTATATCAAGCAATCAGAGGCAAGGTAACGGATGATCGTCGCTTACTTTCACTCAGTACTAATTTTGTAGGGCCATTACTTGCCGATACCTCTTTTTCATTGTCTGTTGAAATACTGCGCCAAGGTAAAAGCAGTACACAGGTACTCGCCAAAGCGATTCAAAATGAACAAGTGTGCGTAATTGTACAAGCGTGTTTTGCTAAAAGTAGAGAGTCGGGTATTAATGTGCCTGTTTCGAAGTCTTTGGGTTTAAAGCCAGTAGATGAGCGCCACACGTTACCTTTTATAAAAGGTCAGATGCCTGAATTTTTCCAACATGTTGATTTATGCCCCCAACAAGGTGCTATGCCATTTAGTAGTGCAGAAACTTCTCATTTAGGTGGCTGGATGCGCTTTAAACATACGCCCGAACAAATAACTGAAGCCCATGTGATTGCACTTACCGATGCATGGCCGCCAACACTTTTACAAATGTTTAAACAACCCGCTCCTGCAAGTAGCATGTCGTGGTATTTAGAATTTGTGCAAGAGCCAAACTTAACACCTGGAGAATGGCTTGGCTTTGAAGCAATTACTCATCATTCAAAAGATGGTTACGGTTTAGAGGATGGCTGTATATGGTCGCAGTCGGGTGAGCTAATAGCGCTTACACGTCAAACAGTGGCTTTATTTGATTGATGAATGGGTTTGGGTTTGGCCTTCATCAACAATCCTTTTATAAGTACCATTTTGCTTGATGAGCGCCAAACCAATATCAAACTCAGTAGCTAAAGAGAAGTTGTTAAAATAAGCAGGTCGATCTGCTTTTGGAAATAAAGTGTAAATTTGCACAGCTTCGGGGGATTTATGTTGATTGTAGTAATAGTAAAAAATACGCTTATCTAACACAATTACATCAACCCAACCTTTTAACAGCTTATCTACCTGCGCTTTTTGATTAATAACCTCTTGATATGAGCTAAAGTGTTTAACATTCCTTTTAAATATAGGAGGCAGATATGCCGTTGCATTTTGAAAAGCAAGAACGTTTTTATTAAACATGCCTTCTATTTTATCGATGTTATATTTATTTCGCTTGAGTGTAATGGCCACATTTTCATAACTAAGTACCGTTTTACTTGGATAAATACCCGCACTAATTCCTCCAGCATAATTTAAAAGTATATCTACTCCTTTATTATGTAATTGATGCTCAGCGCGTTTATTCGACATATATTGCACATTAATATTAGCAAATCCATTGGCATTTAACGCGGCTTTTATTAAATTTAGGTGTATACCCGAGTCCGTTTTTACAAAAACATAGGGGTGAATTGATGCGCTCGCAGCGATGATTACCTCTCGCTCTTTATTAATAGCCACAGCATTTTGCGAGCAAATAAAGAGCCACATTAATATGTAGTAAAAATAATATTTCACATGCTTCCTTTATATAACGAACAGCTTGATAGCAGAACGCGTTGTATTAATGTATTAAATATAGCAAAATTGAAGAAATATTCTTCTTGCTTGGTATTAAATTGCAAACTGTATGCCCCTGCTGCGATCTGATCATAGATATACCTCGCATAATCGCAAAACAAATGGCGATATGCCCACATTGCCACCATAAACTTTGCGAAGCCGATGTTAATCACGATAGTCGTATAGTTGCACTAAGCTTTAGCGCACTATTAATGCTGCTGAGCAGTATGTTTTACCCTTTTATTTCTTTTAGCAGTAGTGGTATTACTCAAACTATTACTCTGCCCGACGCGGCTCGGATTTTATTTAATTACGATAGTGAACTGCTTGGCTTATTTATCGATTTGAGCATTATTGCTCTGCCTATGGGTTTGCTTCTTATTTTAATTCCTTTGCATCTTGGGCTTTTAAAAACATTACCAGAGGGCATAGCAAGGCGACTACTAAAGTTCACCCTTGCGTTAGAGCCCTGGATTATGTCGGAAATATTTTTAATTGGCGTACTTGTTAGTATGGTTAAAATCATGTCGCTGGCTGATATTAGCTTTGGCACGAGTTTTTGGGCTTATGTGGGGTTTGTTATTTTATACATAGCCGCGCTTGTTCACTTAAATCGCCCACGCTTATGGGCTCAAATAAAGCCTGTAAAAGTACTCGAAGGCGCAGAGCATGCTAAACGTGCAATAGATGAAAATATTAAAGCTTGCCATGTGTGCCATCAACTTTGTACAGGTAATGTATGCCAGCGTTGCCATACTAAAACACATGTCAGAAACCCTTACAGCGTACAAAAAGCAGCAGCTTGGCTAATTACCTCTGTTGTTTGTTATATTCCAGCTAATGTTTTGCCTATTATGCATACCACTAGTCTTGGGGATGAATCCCCTTCAACTTTAATTGGTGGCGTAATTACACTTTGGAAAAGTGGCTCCTACCCTATTGCCGCTATTATATTTTTAGCCAGCGTTGTGGTGCCACTTGCTAAAGCTTTTGTATTGAGCTTTTTATGCTTTATGGTAACGAGGCCTGCCAATAGACATACAAAAAGTTACACCCGAATTTATCAACTGACTGAGTTTATTGGAAAATGGTCGATGATAGATGTATTCGTGGTTGCTATTTTAGTTGCCTTAGTTCAACTGGGTAATTTAATGTCAGTAACACCAGGATTAGGCATTGTATTTTTTACAGTTATGGTAATATGCCAAATGATGGCTGCCCATGCCTTTGACCCACGCTTGTTGTGGGATTCCCCTAAAAACAAAAAATCAGAGAACAAAGCATGACCGAAACTGCCGAAATAACAAAAGAACCGAAAATTTCCGCTATCTGGATCATTCCGGCAATTGCGCTGTTAGTGGGCATGTGGATGTTATACCAATACCAAGCTAATAAAGGCCCTACAATTTTTATCGAAATGCCACAAGCTGAGGGCATTATTGCAGGTAAAACTGAAATAAAAGTGCGCAGTGTAAAAATAGGTCAAATTGATCATGTTCGACTATCAGACACCCAAGACAGCGTTATTGCCCGTGCGCAAATAGACAAAAACTACAATAACTTATTAACTGATGATGCCAAAATTTGGGTTGTAAAACCACGCATTGATGAAACGGGTATTAGCGGAATGAGTACGCTATTGTCTGGTGTATATTTAGAGTTTTCACCCGGTGAAAGTAAAGAGCTAAAAGAGCGTTTTAAATTACAAGACGAACCCGCCCTCATTGGTAAAGATGTGAAAGGTGGCCGTTTTAAATTAATGAGTTACAACGCTGAAGTGCTTGATGTGAGTACCGGTATATTTTTCAAAAATTACAAAATAGGTCAAATAGAAACCGCCACTTTTGATTGGGAAAACCAGGCAATGAAGTACGGCGTATTTATTAAAGAACCTTATCAAAATCTCATAACCATGAACTCTATTTTTTGGGTGAACGCAGGGATTGAAATTGACCTATCTGCCGATGGCATCAATATTAATACGGGCTCTTTAAGTAAACTTTTAAAAGGCGGCATTTCGGTTGGCTTACCTGAGCAACAGGCCCCGGGTGAAATAGCACAAGATGGGCATAGCTTTTCATTAAGCCAAAGCTATAAAGAAGCGCTAGAAGAGCGCTTTTACGATTTTGATTACTACCTCATTGAATTTGAACAATCAGTTCGAGGACTACGCACAGGTGCTCCTGTCGAATATAGAGGTATGCGTGTAGGTACTGTTGTTGAAACCCCTGCCAATGTAATTATTGACGGTAAACCTGCCCACTTTAGAAACCATAATACGGCGGTTCCAGTACTTATAAAAGTAGAATACGGACGCTTGTATCACGACAGTGCCTCAGCTAAAGAGTATTGGCAAGGTAGTTTAAAAGGCTGGATTGAAAGTGGTATGCGCGCCTCGTTAAAGCCTGGTAATTTATTAACGGGTGCAGTATACGTTGATTTTGATATATACCCAGATGCACCGCAAGCGCACCTAGGTAAACTTGTGCAGTATGATGTTTTTCCGAGTATTTCTAGCGGCATAACCGTATTAGCAGACCAAGTATCTGACGTACTTAATAAAGTAAATAACTTAAAAGTTGAAGATAGCTTAGAACAAATGCAAGCCACATTTACCGATTACCGAGCGCTTGCTAATGAAATGCGAGAGCTGCTAAGCCAAAAAGATACACAAAACTTACCAGGCGACTTTAATCGTAATTTCGAAAAGATGACAAAAAGTATGGAGCAGTTTGAAGTAACTATGCGCCAATTTGATAAAACCATGGCCAGTTACCAAGCAGGTTCTGAACTTCATCATCAAATACAGCAAACATTAAAAGAGTTTAAACGTTTAAGCGAGGGCCTACAACCTCTAACTCGCGGATTAAACGAGCAACCTAATATGCTAATTTTTGATAAATCATTACCAGCAGATCCAAAACCAAGGAAGCAATAATGAAATCGTTATTTTTAACTGCAAGTTTATTATTACTATTGGCAGGTTGTAGTTCATCAATACAAACTGCAACACAATATTATCAGTTTGAGCAGCCTATTGGTGCCTCGTCTCGAAATGTGACAGACACAGACGCACAATTAAGAATACAAACAGTTGTACTTAGAGGTGCTTTAAATAATTTAGGTATTGCTATGAAAATAGATAGCAACCAAATTCATGCCGCAAATTACAACCTGTGGGGCGAATCGCCGGATGTAATGCTCACTGCAACAGCCCAGCAAACTCTTTTTAATGCTATGCCAAATTGGATGGTAATAAAGGGCTTACCGGTCATTACTGAACTCGATCAGCAAACGTTTTATGAGCTTGAATACGAAATTCACCACTTTAATGGCGATATGGAAGGTAACGCTGATATTTCAGGGCTTTGGCGTTTATATTACACACACCCTGAAACAGGCCGACGTCTTATAAGTATTCATAATTTTTCAAACCTAGTGCCTATCGATGATGATGGATACGACGGTTTAGTTTCAACGCTTGAAGCAACATGGCTAAATATAAACCTAAATGTTGCAGAACAAATAGAACAAGCAAGACTTTAATCATTAAGTGAAAGTATAATTACGGCGGTTTTATCATTAATTACCGCCGTACCTTTCGCTTAAAACTCCTTCTTTAATAATTTTTATCCTGCTCAACACTCCGCGCCACAAAAAAGTGAGCCATATGAATCACACTATTAAAGCCGCCTCTAATAAACTTAATCAATTTATGTATTTTTTTGTTGACTGAAATTAAAAAGCAGATTATTTTTGCGCCGATGTTTTTACAGGCACAACAATAGCGGTTTGCACTCCTTGCACCGTCTGGCGCCAAAGCCAACGCGTTTCACTTAAACTGCAATTTAACATAACTGTTTATGTGTTCCTCCCACGCGTACAAAAGCAGTGACTTGGAAAATGATTTAACAACAAACTTATCATCTTCTTTGTTTTTGTATAAGCAGCTTGAAAATTAATTTAATTTTGATGCATGCTTTTAATTTTGTGAATACTTAAATGCTTGAACCTTCTGCGTTGAGTTTACTACCACCGTTAGTGGTGGTTGTATTGGCTGTTGTATTACGCCGCCCTATTTTATCTTTACTTATTGGTGCTTTAGTTGGTTTAGTTATAGCCGACCCTGCACAGGTACTTACTAACTTTGCGAGTACATCGCTAAAAGTGATGACAGACGAAACCATCGGCTGGCTAATACTTGTATGTGGTGGTTTTGGCGCACTTATCGCACTATTAGTGCGTACAGGTGGCGCATCGGCTTTTGGCAAGTTAGCTCTTAAGTACACCAAAGGTAAGCGTTCATCGTTGTTCATGACCTTTTGTTTAGGTGTGGTTATTTTTATTGATGACTACTTAAATGCGCTTACCGTGGGTGAAACCATGAAACGCATTACCGATAAATTTAAAGTTAGCCGCGAAATGCTTGCTTACGTTGTTGACTCAACTGCGGCACCAATTTGTGTGCTTGTCCCTTTATCTACCTGGGCGGTATTTTTTAGTGGCTTATTGGTAGATAACGGTATTGCTGAAGAAGGCAAAGGTATTGCTGTTTATATTCAAGCTATTCCGTACATGTTTTACGCGTGGTTTGCAGTGCTTGTTGTTTTACTTGTTGTGTTGGGTGTTATTCCTGCGATTGGTCCAATGAAAAAAGCAGAACAAATGGCGCAAATTGAGCAAGCTCAAGTCGATCCAGCTCAATACAATAACGTTCAAACGGCAGATGAATACGCAGTAAAAGCAGCTGAAGAAAACTTTGAAGACGCTGATCCTAAAGGTAAATTACGTAACTTTTTGGTGCCGATTATTTTACTGGTTGCATTTACTGTTTACTTTGAAATTGACGTATATAAAGGCTTATTAGCAACAATGGCGGTCACTCTCCCATTTTATGCACTACAAAAATTAATGAGCGTAAGTGAAATGATTGAGCGCATGCTTGATGGCTTTAAAAGTATGATCCCCGCGATTGGTACTGTTATAGCGGCGTTTATATTTAAAGATGTATGCGACTTAATTGGTTTACCTCAGTTTGTTATTGGCAGCTTAAGCCCTTATATGACTGCTGCATATTTACCAGCCGTGGTATTTATTTCAATGGCTATTTTAGCGTTTGCAACAGGGTCGAGCTGGGGTATTTTTGCTGTATCAATTCCGATTGTTATGCCACTGGCAAATGCGGTTGATGCAAACATACCACTGGTCATTGGTGCGCTATTATCGGCTTCTTCTTTTGGTAGCCAAGCGTGTTTTTACTCAGATTCAACCGTACTCGCAGCGCAAGGCTCTGGTTGTAATTTAATGAGCCATGCCGTTACACAATTGCCTTACACGCTAATTGCTGCGGCATTAGCTGTTATAGGCTTTTTAATAATGGCTTAAATTTACTTAAATAAAAACCCCAATGTAGCAATACATTGGGGTTTATTTTTAGCTGTATAAATAAAGCTTATTTTTGTAGTTTAATACCATTGTAATAGGCATCAAGCGTTGTGATTTTAGTTTGATTTGGTAAATCGGCAAAGTCACTTTCTATAAACTTAGTACCACGTAATTGCACATTTAAACGTGCCGCATTAGGATTAAGCATTGTTTGCTTGTAGTAGTCTTTTATATCTGCAAGCGTTACTTTTTCAACTTCATCAATCAGCTTTTGCTTAGAATCAAAGGTAAAATTTTCACGGTACCAATCGTTTATAAGTGGGCTCATTTCGTCACTTAAGTTTTTAGGCTGCTCTTTAAGCGATACTAGGGTTGAATTTTTAAGCTGCTCAAAAGTCTCTTCGCTCATGTTATCAAGTTCAACTGCGTATTCTTTTTTAAACTTATCAAAACGAGCTTGTATTTCTTTAGGA
The DNA here is from genome assembly GCF_015864375.1 of Pseudoalteromonas sp. SWYJZ19. Lineage (NCBI taxonomy): Bacteria > Pseudomonadati > Pseudomonadota > Gammaproteobacteria > Alteromonadales > Pseudoalteromonadaceae > Pseudoalteromonas > Pseudoalteromonas sp. SWYJZ19. The sequence continues at coordinate 138,112 of NZ_JADYXI010000009.1, read as the reverse complement.
CCTTTAACCGGTGTTTGAATATACAAACCAATTGCTGAGTAATCCTCGATTGGGCGAGCTAATGCACCTACTGCGTATGCAAGCTGCTCCTCAGTACGCATTTTATCAAACGCAACTGTTCTAAAGTGGCTTTGTAATACAGCCGCTTCTGCTTTTTGTTTGTAACCCGCAACAGGGTGAACGGTCATATCAACCACCGCTACATCAGCTACATCTATATCTTTTTGCAGTACCAGCGTTTCGCCCGGTTGTGGCAACCATGCTTTGCTTCGCGCAAATTCACTGCGTTTATGGTTGCTTGGTAATGTTGCACTTAATTCGTCTGCAATCGCGTCTATATCTTGCTGATTGTAGTTACCGTAACTAAATACGCGTAAATCGTTTTGTGCAAACGTAGCTGTTTTTAATTGTGCTAAGTCGGCAACACTCACTGAGTCAGCGGCTTTAATAAGCGCGTCTGTATCAAAACCACCTGTACGCGTTAGTTTTGAATACTCGCCAAATGCTTGTGCATACGGAAACTGTTTTTGTTGGTTTAGTAAATTACGTTTAAAGCGATCAACTGCTTGGCTAAATGCTTGTGCTGTTTCATCGGCTTTTAATCCGGTTAAAGCTTGTTTAAGCAATACATCTTGTTTATCTGTAAAACCACTCATAGATAAAACAAGACCATTACTCGGCGCAAGGCTTACACTCATACCAGCGATTGCTGCTTCGGTACTTAACTGACTTTGTTGAATATTGTATAAATCAGCCCAAACAGAATAAAGTACTTCTGCCTTAATATCGTTCAAACCGGGTTGAGTATTTATATAAACTTCAACAAGCCCTTTTGGCTGCTCTGCAAATTTTTGACTTGCTTGGCGCCATACTTTTACACCATTTTTATCGTAAGCAAGCTCAGGGTGTTTTTGCTCTTTAAATGCTTGAGTTTTTATTGCAAAATTTTCAGGCAATAAATTGTTTACAGTTGGTAGTGCTAACTTAAATTCGCTTGGTTTTTTCCAGCTGGCAATTTCATCATCGCTAATATCACTAATGCGGTATTTGCCGTCGTAAAAGTGTAGTTGCGAGTCAGTCTCTTCTTGTTGCGATACATACCAAATACGAAGAGTATCGGCATTTAACTGCTCAAGTACTTTATTTACAGCATCAGCGTCAAATTTTGCATAATAGTAAGGTGCATTAATAGCGTGATTTAACGGATAGTCTTGCATGCTTTGCGTAAGTGAACTTACATAATTAAACTCATCACCTTTTTCTAAAAACTTAAACTGGTTATTTAGTGATGTACGAATTTCGTTGAAGTACTTGCTATCAACGCCCTCTTTTTTAATTAAATCGATGTACTGCATAATAGTCGCAACTATTTCGTCACGATTTTTCATGCCTTCATCTGTAAGCTCTGCGTTTACGTTTAATGACCCGTAATTACCATATTGATTTGGTGCAGCTGAAGCTGACAACTGAGATACCCACCCTTTGTCACGAAGCAGTTGCGCTGGGCTGCCCGGCATTTCATTACTTAGTAAATACGCTACAAATCGGTTTGGTTTAAGCGCGAACTCGCTATTATTATTAGCAATGGTGAAATCAAGTTGTAGCTGTTTTACATCTTCATTTGGTGCATAAAACACGCGTTTACCGCCAGCGTTATCAAAATCAAGCTTTGCAGTTACTGTTGGTTTTTCTATGTTTTTATTTTTTATATCAGCAAAGTATTTTTGTGCTTTTTGCTCCATTTCAGCAATAGGTAAATTAGAAATAAGCGCTACTTTCATGACATTTGAAGAATAATATTTATTATAAAAATCAACCGTTTCTTTGTGAAGAGAACTATTTTCTTTGTCACCAAGTGTTTCTAGGTTACCAATTAAAAAGCGATTAGCTGGGTGATCGCCCATCATTTTACGCGCTAGTTTAAATTGACCAAAAAAGTCCATTTCGCGACGCATTGACCACTCTGCGTTTACTGCATTTTTTTCTTTGTCTGTGTATTCAGGGTATAACTTAGGTGCCTTAAAAAAGTCGGCAAAACGGTCTAGCCCTTCATCAAACGCGTCGTTATTAATTTTAAACATGTAATTAGTAATATCGAGCCAAGTATACGCATTGTGCGCGCCACCATTTTTGGTCATAAAATCAGAATACCCTTTTGTATCTGGGTAACGATCAGTGCCTAAAAACAGCATGTGTTCTAAATAATGCGCCATACCCTGTTGCGACATCGGGTCGTGTAGTAAACCTACACCTACACTTAGTGCCGCTGCTGACTTTTCAGCACCAGGATCAGACACTAAAATAACTTCAATATCGTTTGCTAATTTAAGTGTTTTATATTCGCGGTTATCGTTAGGACTTACAACTAACGTGTCTGATAATAAAGAGGCCGGAGGCGCCACAGAAACCGAAGCTGTATTTGAACAACCACTTAAAACTGCAAGTGCGATAGCACTAAAACCAATAATCTTTTTCATTTTTGTTTTCCATTAAAAAGTATTGCGCAAAATAGCATGCGCCAATTCAAAGCAATATAGTTAAGCTAAACTAACATTTTCAATTAATAACTTTCTACAAAATAACGCTATTTTGTGTAACACATTGTGAAAAATGTCTTCATAATCGGCTATTAGTTGCGAGTCTGCCAACTTTCGAGATTAAAAATCATTCAATATCAAAAGATACACAAACTCTAAATAATAATAAGGAAAAACAATGGAAAAAATCATCATACTTGCCATGTTTGCACAAGTTACGCTTTCACTGGTTGTCATGCTCATTATGGGTAAAAGGCGCTTTGCAGCAGCTAAAAACAAACAATTAGATTTAAGCGATTTTAAAACAATGCAATTAGATAAGGCTGGCGACACTATTAGGGTTGCAGATAGAAACTTTTCAAATCAGTTTGAAATACCTGTGCTTTTTTACGCGGGGTGTTTACTTGCACTACAGCTAAATAGCGCCAGTACACTTGTGGCTATACTGGCCTGTTTATTTGTAGCAACACGTATTGTGCATAGTGTTATTCATTTAGGTGAAAATAACGTACGAGCACGTTTTAAAGTGTTTTTACTAGGTTGTGCTTGTGTGTTTTCAATTTGGCTTGCGATGGTTTGGCGAGTATTACTTTAAACAGCAAAGTTTAATAATAATGTGGGCGGCTGGTTTACGCCATCCACATTACCGTTAATTTTAATTATTTAGCACGTTTTAAACGAGGAACCGCAAGTAAAAAAGCACCTAAAAGCCAAATTAATCCGCCGCCAGAACTGCTACCTGAATCTGTTGATGTGTCAGAATCAATTAGCGTATTTTCAGTAACAGTAAGACCTTCGGCTGAATTAGGATCATCATCCATTACCGCCACGTTTTGAATAGTCACTAAATTAGCACTGCTAATTGTTACATCAGTGCTTGCACATTGTTCAGCAGTAATACCAACAACGGGTGTTTCACCACAGTGTACTAATGCTGCAATTTTATCTAACGTTGATTGGCTTGCTGCAGTAATTTGTCCAAACACAGTAAAGCCACTGTTTTGCGTATCAAGTGCTGCACTATTGTCTGTAATATTAAAAAACCACTGGCTTGTTGCGCTATTAGCATCACCCGATAGTTTAGCCATCGCAATGGTGCCCTTAACATTAGAAAAAACGGGTTCATTTTCTACAGCAGGTTTTGTGGTAATCGCATCTAGCGAGTCAGAAAATGTAAATCCCCCCCCTTGAATAACAAAGTTACTAACAGAGCGGTGAATTACTGTTTCGTTATATGAATCGTCTTGAACGTAGCTTAAAAAATTTGCAACTGTTTTAGGTGTTTGTTGATCAAACAAGTTAATTTCTATGACACCTTGGCTCGTGTTCATTTCGACAATAGTGGCAGCACTTGTAAAGCTTGCTGCGGCGAGTACTGAGCCAAGTAAAAGTTTTTTCATGTTGTATTCCTGTTGTTATATTTTTAGATAATTGTTAATGCGTTAACACATTAATGCCATAGGCGATTAAAATCGATTCTAAAGTGCGAGTTGATACAAATTAGACCGTGTTGATAACAAATTAATTACATATACCATTACTTATATTCTTTTTAGCTATATAAATCTAATTATTTAAAATTAAATCATCTTAAGAGTATGGCTACTTTTTGTTACCTTTAAAAAACACAAAACAACAGGATCTTATAATGTCACACACTAAACATGCAATTTGCGACTTTGGTTTACACAAAGGCGAACCCTATACAAAACTGCCAGCAAGCTTTTTAACCTGGATGATAGGTACTAATCACCACAAGCGAGAGTATGCGAATACGGAGTTGAAGCGTCGTGAACGTGCTGCCACAAACCAATTAACAGCCCCTTCCAAATAAAATGTAAATAAGTACGTTTTTTTAGCATGGAACTAGTTTAAACTAGCTGCCTGATAAATTAAGTAGACCTTAATCCATAGGTATTTTATGCGTATAATTATTTTATTTTCGGTTATTTTTAGTGTACTCGGATGCACATCTCCTGCTCCTGAATCCGTGTTTAGCGCTACCCCGACTAAATATTTAACTGTTCTTCATACTAATGATAACCACGGGCGTTTTTGGCAAAACGAAAAAGGCGAATACGGTATGGCCGCTCGCAAAACGTTAATTGACTCTTTACGCAATAAAGCTCAAAAGCAAGGTCATGCAGTATTACTACTCTCTGGTGGTGATATAAATACAGGTATTCCTGAGTCAGACTTACAAAAAGCAGAGCCTGACTTTAAAGGTATGTCGCTGATTGGTTACGATGCAATGGCATTGGGTAATCACGAATTCGACAACCCTATTGATGTATTGAAGCAACAGCAAAAATGGGTGAACTTTCCTTTTCTATCAGCCAATATATTTGAAAAAGAGTCAGGCGAACACGCGTTTGATAGCTATAAAATATTCAAAAAGAATGGATTAACTATTGCTGTTATTGGTTTAACAACAACCGACACAGCTAAAATTGGTAATCCTCAGTATATTGGGCACTTAGAGTTTAAAGACCCTGTTGACGTTACAGCAAAACTAGCGAAAGAAATAAAAGCTAAGTACAACCCTGACATTACAATCGCCCTGACTCATATGGGTCATTATGTTGATGCTAGCTTTGGTATTAACGCACCCGGTGATATAACACTTGCTCGCTCACTTCCTGCAAACACGCTAGATATGATCATTGGTGGCCACTCTCAAGAACCTGTATGCATGAGCGATACAAATGTAAATGACGATAGCTTTAAACCAGGTCTTGCCTGTAAACCAGACCAACAAAACGGTACTTACATTATGCAAGCCCATGAATGGGGTAAATATGTTGGTAAAGCTGAGTTTAAGCTTGAAAACGGAAAATTAACGTTACTAGACTACAAACTGATGCCAGTTAATTTGTATGTAGATAAAGTACAAGCTGATGGCTCAACTAAAGAAGTATTAGCAAACGAGTACATTAAACCAGACTCAAAACTTGAATCTTATTTAGCGGTATACCAAGCTAAAGGCGCTAAACAAATTGAAGGTACCATTGGTGAAGTAGATGCTCGCTTAGAAGGTGACAGAAACAAAGTTCGCTACCAACAAACAAATCTTGCACGCGTAATTATTCAAGCTCAAATGGATGTAGTGGGTGCAGACTTTGGACTAATAAGTGGTGGTGGTATTCGCAGCTCAATAGAGGCTGGTGAAGTGAGCTATAAAGATATTTTAAAAGTACATCCTTTTAAAAATCGTATTACTTACATGGATTGGCAAGGCAGTGATTTATGGGACTATTTAAATACAGTAACGAGCTTCCCACCGGATGCTGGCGCTTACTTGCAATACCATAAACTATCGTTTGAGCGTAAAAATAATCAGTTAGTTAATGTTGTTATTAACGGCCAACCTTTGAACAAAAATAAAACTTACCGTATGAGCTTAAATAGCTATAACGCATCAGGCGGTGATGGCTATCCTGCGCTTACAAATAAAAAAGGCTTTGTTAGTACAGACGAAACAGATGCCCAAGCACTTCAAGATTTTATATCAAAAAACAGCCCTCTTAAAACGGCTGAATTTACTCCTAAATAGCCTCTAATAATAGGAAAGTAACCTTGTTACTTTCCTATTATTTCAATACTGCCCTTTTTAATATTTGCCAGCCCATAACTATGCAGACGAGAGCGAGAACCCTCCCCGTATGCTTTAGGTGGATAATATAACTCTTTTTCTTCAGGATACTCACTGAGTACTTCATCTAATGCAGCACGTACTTCGCTCAGGGTTTTTTCTAGGCTATTATTAAAGTTAGGCCTTTTTCTAACCGTATGGCCGAGTTCGACCAACCTATAAAAATACTTGTTAGCAAGCTCTAGCAGCTCCTCTGGCACATCTTTATTATGACTAAGCGCTACATCATCGTTATTTGTACAATACTCTACAAGTGCTAAATAAAAGCACAATGGCTTATTGGCTAAACACATTTTTTGTTCTGTATTACAACTACTTGATAATGTTTTATCGTTAAGGTCAACAATAAGTATCAGCGGCGTAGGCTCTTCAATTGATTGATGCTGTGCATTATTAAACTGCTTATTGCTCTGTTTAATAAACGCAAATTTCACCCAAAAACTAATCAATACACTTAATACTAAAAATATAAAATAGTAAATAAAATGGCTCAATGTAAAGTGGGCTTGTTGGACGTTAAATACAACTAATACGAACCCATTATTAGTGCTCAAACTACGTATTATTTGGTGTGAGTTTACAGGTGTTACCATCTCGTTTTTTGGTGCAATAGCAACAACTTTGAGCTCGTTCGAATTAATGTAGCTGTTTAAAGTTTTAATGTAGCTGTTAACTGCATCTTTATTACCTGAATGCTTTAGCAGCTCATTTGATAAATCGAGTAAGGGTAAGTCGAGTGCTATTTGCCTTTCTATCTGCGTAATTTTTTGTTTAGCTACTTGCTGGCTTTTTTGAGTTACAGAAATATAAAAGACAGACGACAAAATAAAAAACAAACTTATAATAACAAGTAATTGCTTATACTTACTCATCACCAACCTCCTCTTTTAAGCCTACTGAGCTGGCGCCACAGCGCCAAAATGGCTGGACGTTTTGATAGTAATGCAAACTTTGATCTTTAGACATATCAAGCAAATTTTCCTGCACTGCGCATAATAAATCAGTGTTGTTTTGCTGCATTTTTAAATACCATCTTGTTCCAGAAATATTATTACTCAATGGCGTAATATAGTTTTTTGAAAAACGTTTTTCGTCGCTCTCTTTCCAAAACGAAGCAATAATATCTACTTTTCCATTAGCGAGTAAATCACGTAATTCGTTATGAGAGCTAGCATAAGTGATTTTCAAATTGGCTAAATTAATATCCAACTCTTTAAACGTTTGCTTTGGTAAAATATGCCCTGATCGGCTGGTCGGATAATCAAGCAAACCTATGCGCTTATCTAAAAAGTATTGTTTAGTAACTCTAGGTTTTTCTTTAGAAGATATAAAAAAAGCCGTGTAGTCAGAAAAGCCAACAACGGGCTGGTAGTTATAGGTCGACTCTGCTTTAAAGGCTGCCATAATATTGTTTTTAGCCAAAATTAAGTCAGCAATTCCTTTACCCACAAACTCAAAGCTGTCTGCCGTTCTATACCCCCAATACCCTTTTACAGAGCCATATTGCTTAGCCACCACGTTATCAGAGCATAACTTTTGTGTTAATAACTTAGCTATTTTTTTTGATTGCGTAAAAACAATTAATTGGCCTTTGTTACTTGTTGCAGTTGTTTGACACTCTGTTGAGGTTTCGATCATAACTGGAAAGTGTAATTCATCATTGTATACACTAACTTGACCGCAAACCCACGTAACGACCAATAATAGAAACAAAAATGTAACAATTAACATTTTGTGCAACACGATATTTTTAAAATTCAAAGCAATGCCACTCAAAAATAGACTATATAGTGCATTTGAACAATTTCGCTTACTTATTACAACAAGTAATTTTACCTGTTAAACATAAACTATTGATTTAAAAGTAATGTGAATAAGAAACTATGAATTTTAATGAGTCCTTCCTATCAACAACAAAAGTAAGGACAATTGACCGCATTAGCCTGTAGCAACGCCATGAAATATTCATTAAGGAAGTTCTAATGCATAGCAATATAAAGTACTCGATATCTTCTGCGCTTTTGATTAGTGCAATATTTACAAGCACTGACTCACATGCTTGGGGTCAAAATGGCCACCGCATTGTAGGTAAGATTGCAGAATCTCATATAAGCGAAACAACTAAAGCGGCAATACAACCCTACCTTGATGGTGAATCACTTGCACAAATATCAACGTGGCCTGATGAAATGCGCTCTGCCCCTGGCGAGTTTTGGCAAAAGCAATCATCTCGTTGGCATTATATTAATGCAGCACCAGGAAAATCTTTCAGCTTCAATCACGATCACACTAAAAACAAAGAATCTGTAAGTAATATCCTAGAAGGCATTCACTATTCAATGCAAACGCTCACTGATAAAAATAGCACCTTAGATGCTAAACAGTTCAGTTTACGTTTTTTAGTACATTTGGTGGGCGACAGTCACCAACCATTTCATGCTGGTCGAAGTGAAGATAGAGGTGGTAACCGTATTAAGGTTTCATTTTTTAACGAAGAAACAAATCTTCACAGCCTTTGGGATACAAAGTTAGTTGAGAACGAGAATTTATCGTTTACTGAGTACGCACAATTTATTGATACAAATAACAGCGAGTTAATTGCTGAGTATTTACAAAGCTCACCTATGACATGGGTTGAAGAATCTCATAATTTAGCCACAAAAATTTATAAATATACCAACAACGAAATTGGTTATAGCTACATATATAACAATACTCCAATTATAAAGACACGCTTACAACAAGCGGGTATTCGATTAGCTGGATTACTAAATGCCTTATTTGACCCTTCTGCAAAAGAGTTAGAAACGGCACTGAAAATGACGACTGACAAATAAACTGTATTAAATTTATATAACCTACACACGGGAAATCAACATTATGACTAAGCTTCGCCTTTCGAAATTAACTGGAGCGGTAATTTTAGCTCTAGGTGTTTCTACAAGCGCAATGGCTGCTGATACTTCATCTGCAATGCGTGGTAAAATTACAACGCCTTCAGGTGGCAGTGCTGCAAACGTTAAAATCAAAGTAATTCACCAACCAACGGGAACTATTAGCGAACTAACTACAAACGAAAGTGGTACGTTTATCGCTAATGGTTTACGTGTAGGTGGTCCTTACATGGTTATCATTGATTCTGATACGTTTAACGATACCACTGTTGAAAATATCTACTTGAACCTTGGTGAAACTTACCGTTTAAGCTCGCAGCTTGCTCCGCTAAACATCGAAAAGATTGAAGTGTCTGGTTATAAGATTGTTCAACAATCAGGTGGCTCTAGCAGTACATTTGGCTCTGACACTATTGAAAATATGCCAAGCTTTAATCGCGACATTAAAGATATTGCGCGCTTAAACCCACTTGCCAGTATTAATGGTAATGGTGAGCTAACGTTTGCAGGTAGTAACCCTCGTACCAACGGTTTAACAGTTGACGGTATTGGTCAAAATGATGACTTTGGCTTGAACTTTGGTGGCTACCCTACTTCTCAGCCTCCTGTAGCACTTGATGCTATTGAACAAGTTTCTGTTGATGTATCTCCTTTCTCAGCTTCTAAAGGTAACTTTGGTGGCGGTACTATTAACGCAGTAACAAAGTCTGGTACGAATGAGTTTAAATTCTCTGGCTTTTATGAAATATCTACTCCTGAGATAGCTGGCGATGTTGATAATATTGTACAAGAAGACGATCTTGATGAGCTAGGTCATAAAACTTACTCTACAAATAAAGTAGAGCCGATTAAAACTGAAGAAAGATTTGGTTTTAATGTCGGTGGAGCGATTATTGAAGATGAACTGTTTTACTTTGTTAACTATGCAGAATGGTCAAGTGAATTAGATCTAGATTACGGCTTTGACGGTTCTGGTGCTTCAAATGAATTTAATACTTCTGAAGCTAACTATAATCGTTTCATTTCTATCTTAAATAATGAATACGGCTTAACTGATTCATTAGCCGGTGCGCCAGAAGATACAAACAAAAACTTGCTTGTTAAATTAAGTTGGAACGCAAGTGATGACCACCGTTTAGATTTCACTTATCAATGGCAAGACGACCAAGATGAGCGTAACTCTAGCACTGGCGGTGATAATATAGCCTTAGTTTCAAGCACTTATGCATACGTAACTAAGTTTAATAACTTTTCATCTAAACTTTACTCTGATTGGACTGAAAACTTTTCAACAGAAATTGGTGTGTCGTATAAAGATGTTACCTCTGATAGCGCAACTCGCTCTAACTTAGGAAGCATTACTGTTGAGGAAGACGGTCGAAATGGTCCTTCTTACAACTTTGGTACAGATCAATACCGCCATGCAAACCGTTCAGAAACACAAAACCTAACTTTTACGTTAGACGCTACGTATTTAATGGATGAGCATGAAATAAACTTTGGAGCTCAGTACGAGTCACTTCGTTTATATAACTTGTTTGCTCAAAACTCTCTTGGAACGTGGAAATTTGATAGCTTAGAAAATTTTGAAAACCGTGAAATTGGTTCTTATGATTTCTCTTATCAAAATGCTTACACTAATGATTCAGCTGATACAGCATATGATGTAAGGCGTAACCAGCTAGCGCTTTACATAGAAGATACTTTTTATGTAGGTGATGATTTAGAAGTTACAGCAGGTGTTCGTTATGAGCGCTTATCATCTGATGATAAACCAACTCTAAATGAAAACTTTGCTAATACGTATGGCTTTACTAACCAAGAAAATCTTGATGGCCTAGACATTATACTTCCTCGTGTTGGCTTTAAGTACTACGTAACAGAAGCGCTTACTATTAATGGTGGTATTGGTCGTTTCCAAGGCGGCATTCCAAATGTTTGGTATAACAATTCATTCCAAAGTGATGGCATTACTTTAGTATCAGCACAAAACGATGTAATTAATGATTACTATGCAAATAACACAGCTGATATTACTCAGGTTCCTGATGAAATAAAAAATACATTAGAGCAAGGTGCTGGTAGCGTTGCGTATATCGACCCTGATTTTAAATTGCCTTCAAGCATTCGTACTCAAATTGGTTTTGAATATGAGTTTGATTCTGAACTATTAGGTGATGGCTTTAAATGGCAAGCAGAAATTGCTTACCATAAAAAAGAGAATGAAGCGGTATGGCATAATTCGTCTATTAACCCAGTAGGCTTAGCAGCGGACGGCGAACGTGTTATCAATCAAAGTATTTACAGTGGCGATAATGTTGACATAGAAATGACTAATTCATCGGATGATGGTCGTTCAATTATTATTTCAACGGGTATTGCTAAACAATGGGACAATGGCCTGTTTGTATCGGCAAGCTATGCTCACCAAGATGTTACAGAATCATCAGCAGGTTCAGCTTCTCAGGCAGAAGGTAACTATAAGCACAATATTACAGTAAATCGTAATGAAGATATTGCAGCACGTGGCTTTTACGAAGTTGAGCACAGCTTTAAAATTAACTTAGCGTATAACACTGAATTTTTTGAAGGATATGCAACCAAGTTCAATGTTTATTTTGAACGTCGTTCAGGTCGCCCATTTAGTTACACAATGAATATGTATAAAGATGAAGACTTAGGTGATACTAGCTCTTTATTCACTAATGGTGCTTACTTACCTTATATCCCTACAGGTGCTGATGATCCGAATGTAAATTGGGCTGATTCTAAAATGACTTGGGCTGAGTTAGAACCGTTATTAGAGCGTGCTGGTATATCTCAACGTGGTGGGATCTTAGGTAAAAATACAGCAACGCAACCTTGGGTTACTACAATGGACGTTAGCATTAAGCAAGAAATACCTGGCTTTGCTGAAGGTCACACTGGTGAGGTTTATCTAATGATTGATAATTTCGCAAACCTTCTAAACAGCGATTGGGGTGTAGAAAAACGCTTAGGTTACTCTAACCAAACTATTTATGACTTTGGTGGTCTTGATGATCAAGGTAGATATAAAATAGACAACAGCTTTGGCGGTGCAGATGTGCGTAATTACTCACAAATCAGTTCATCGTCATCAGCTTGGCAGGCTAAAGTTGGCATTAGCTACAAGTTTTAAGTCTTAAAACTGCATCAATAACTTGTTAAGTTATTTGTAAGTTACAATAAACCCATTGCAAATTTGTAATGGGTTTTTTTATTTTACCCCTACAATTTCACATGTTTGTCATAAAGCCCACGTAATATATACCCCGATATAGAGTTATTGCTCAAAAAAACACTCAAATAGACAAAATTAGTACTATTTATTAAAAATATATTGCAGTTGTATTTTATTTGTAACGAATAAATAAGGTACACTAGTAACGGATTTTTAATAAATGAACTTCAACTGTTTATTTTGCAAAATTTAAAATAAAAATATAAAAATTTAATTAATAACTACACGGGAAAATTAAATGAAAACTCAATTACGCAAAACAGCTCTTTCACTTGCTATTGCAGCATGTGTTGGTGTAAGTGGCGCTGCAATGGCTAACGAAACGACCTCTGCAATTAAAGGTCAAGTAATGGGACCTAACGGCAACCCAGCAGCCGGCACTAAAGTAACAATTTTACACGTACCTTCTGGATCAGTAAAAACAACTGAAGTAAATGACGCTGGTTATTTCACAGCTAAAGGCCTGCGAGTTGGCGGTCCTTATAAAGTAGTTGTTGATTCAGATGTATATGCAGACCAAGAATTCAATAACATAATTCTTAATATTGGTAACGATTACCCAGTAAATGTTTCTCTTGAGTCACAATCAAGCATGGAACAAATTGTAGTTACTGGGGCACCAATTAGCTCTATGTCTGGTGGTACTGGTCCGGCGTCTACATTTACGCTAACTGATCTTGAGAACCAACCTGCTATTAACCGTGATTTAAAAGACATTATCCGTATCGACCCGCGTATCACAATTGATGATAGCCGTGGTTCAATTAACTGTGGTGGTGGTAACCCTCGCTACAACAGCTTAACGCTAGACGGCGTTCGTATGAACGATAACTTCGGCTTAAGCTCAAATGGTTACCCGACAATAAATGCACCTTTTTCTTTCGATTCAATTGAACAAGTTTCAGCAGAACTTGCACCATTTGACGTTCAATACGGTGGTTTTACATCATGTAACATCAATGCTGTAACGAAATCTGGCGGTAATGAATTACATGGCGGTGTATTCTTCGATTATACAAATGACTCTATGCAGGGTGATTCAATTGAAGGTGAAGATTACGATGCAGGTAATTATACAGAAAAGCGCTACGGCTTTAATGTAGGTCTTCCACTAATTGAAGATAAACTATTTTTATTCACCTCATATGAAAAACTTGAAGGTGTACAACAGTTTAACTACGGCGGCCTAACAAGTGGTAGTGTTACTGCTGATGATCTTTCTCGAGTTCAAACTGCCTCACAGTCTCTTTACAACTATGACGCTGGTGGCATGCCATCAAGTTCACCGATTGAAGATGAAAAAATTCTAGTTAAATTAGATTGGAACATCAACGAAAGTCATCGTGCTAACATCATTTATAACTACAACGATGCATTCACGATCTCTCAATCAGATGCCGATAATGATGAACTTTCGCTTTCTAACCACTTTTATGAGCAAGGTGCTGAGTTTACATCGATAGTAGCTTCTCTTTATTCTGATTGGTCAGATGACTTCTCTACTGAAGTGCGTATTGGTAAATCTGAACTAGATGCTCGCGTTGAATCTTTGGATGCAGCAAGTAGCTTTGGTGAAATGCAAATCAGCACTGAAAACGGTGGCACAATTTATATTGGTCCAGATGACTCACGTCAATCTAACGATTTAAACTACGATACAACGACTGCTAAATTTGCGGGTACTTATTACCTAGATCAACATACAATAACAGCAGGTTATGAGTATGAAAATCTTGAAGTATTTAATTTATTTGTACAGCATACTGAAGGTGAATGGCGTTTTGATTCTGTAGAAGATTTTGAAAACGGACAAGCTGCACGTGTTTACTACAACAATGCTGCGACTACAAATGATCCAAATGATGTTGCAGCAAGTTTCGAATATGCTCAACACACTTTATACGTCCAAGATGAATATAGCTTTACCGATATTGATGCCAGCTTAACATTTGGCCTTCGCTACGATAAATATACTAGTGATGATAAACCAAACCTTAATGAAAACTATACTGCTCGCTATGGCTTCAGTAACCAGAGTACATTTGATGGTATTGATTTAATTCAACCTCGTGTAGGTTTTCAGTGGTATGCAACAGATGAGCTTGAAGTACGTGCAGGTGCTGGTTTATTCTCAGGTGGTAACCCAAATGTTTGGTTGTCTAACTCTTACTCGAATGACGGTATTACGCAAATTACCTCTCAAATTCGTGGTGTAGATCTATTCAATACACCAAATGTAAACGGTGGAGCTCCAGGTTACGAAGTACCACAGTCTCAATTTGATACTATAGCTGGAACAGAAATTGGATCAGGTGATTCTAATGTAAATGCTGTAGCTTCTGATTTTGAATTACCATCAGAGTGGAAATACTCTTTAGGTGCTACTTACACTACTGAAAATGAGTATGTAATTTCACTTGATTACTTATATTCTAAAAAGAATGATGCGGCTACCTTAGTAGATCTTGGTTTAGTTAATTCTGGTGAAACGACATTTGATGGGCGCCCTCTATACGAAGGTAAAGATGATACTCTAAATCCGGGTGATACTCGCTCACGTGACTACTTACTTACAAATGTGAGCGGTGATAGCGGTGATTCATCAGTTATCTCATTAGGCATTAGTAAACAGTACGATAATGGTGTTAACTTTAGCTTTGGTTACGCATATACAGATTCTGATGATGTGAACCCAATGACGAGTTCAGTTGCTGATTCTAATTACAGTAATTTAGCATTAACAGATCCAGGTAACCCTGGTGTTGCATCATCTGATTACGAAATTCCACATCGTTTTACTATGACTCTTGGTTATAGTCATGAGTTTGTAGATGGTTTTGCTACTCGCTTTAACTTGTTCGGTGAAGCATATAAAGGTTTACCTTACAGCTATGTGTTTAACAATAGCGATAATACGTTTGGTGATACTAATAACTACGGTTTTGGCTCTCGTCAACTGTTATACGTACCACTTGAAAACGATCCTAACGTTGTTTACGACATGAGTGCTGCTGAAATCAATGAATTCAATGATTTCATCGCTTCAGAAGGTCTAGAGCGCGGTGAAATTGCTGGACGTAACTCACAAAATGCAGATTGGTTTGTTAAATTTAACTTTAAGTTAACGCAAGAGCTTCCTGGGTTTATGGAAGGTCACAAGGGTGAAGCATTCTTCGTAATTGATAACCTTACAAACCTGTTAAACGATGACTGGGGCGTACTTAAGAAAGGTTCTTTTGTAGGCAACCGTGTGATTTCAACATCTATTGATGATGATGGCCGCTACGTTTACTCTGGTTTTAACTCTAATAACGTAGGTACAACTACGGAAAATAGTGCATCTGTATGGCAAATGCGTGTAGGTGTTCGTTACACTTTCTAATTTAGAGCTGTAACCTAAAACATCTTTTAAAAGCCCACTTTGGTGGGCTTTTTTATGCCTTTAATTTGTTATTTAACTTTTCAAAAATACTCACTAGCACTTCGTATTCTTCGTTAGTTAAAGTGCTCAGTAATTGTTTTTCCCAATTCAGTGCATCGGGCGCTATATTTTCATATAAGTTTTGCCCTGCTTGGCTCAGCACAAGTAATGCTGCGCGTTTGTCTTGCTCATTTAGCTCACTTCTCACTAAACCTTTATCTATTAAAACTTTTACCGCGCGCGACACTGTCGACTTGTCCATATTTGCTTGCGTGCATAAATCTTTTGCGTTGCTTTGGCCATACTGCGCTAAATTAGCAAGTATTCGCCACTGGGGAATATTTAAACCGTACTTAGTTTGATAAACCTCGGCAAAGTCGTTACTTACACGTGTTGCTACATTCGTTAATTGATAAGGTAAAAACGTTGCTAAATCGATTTTCATTTTTAGTTATCCCAGCTTTGTAAGGTTTACTTTGGTGTTCATTAATATTTACGTAGATGCATAGTTGCACATTTGATATTAGTCTCACTTGAGAGTATCTTAACTGAAATAAAAATAATATTAAACCAACCCCCCCTCTCACAGGAGTCAGTAATGGCGACACAATTAAATTATATGACAGGTTTTGGTAATGAATTTGAAACACAAGCGCTACCCGGTGCACTGCCAATAGGACAATTTAGCCCACAAAAGGTTAAATACGATTTATACACTGAGCAATTTAGTTCGACTGCATTTACGGCTCCTCGCGCTTCAAATCGCCGCACTTGGTTTTACCGCCTTCGTCCTTCGGTAGTGCAAGGTGATTACCAAGCAATTGATAACGGCCTAATAAGAACAGCCCCAATTACTGAGGCCGTAACACCACCAACAATGCTACGTTGGAATCCTATTGATATGCCTTCACAGCCTACTGACTTTATTGATGGCTTGGTAACGATGGCAGCTAATGGCAGTGCTAATGGGCAATCGGGTATTGGCATTCATGTATATGTCGCTAATCAGTCAATGCAAGGACGTTACTTTTGCAATGCCGATGGCGAAATGTTGTTTGTTCCTCAGCAAGGTGAGTTATTAATTCACACCGAGTGCGGCAAGTTAAGCATTAAACCAGGTGAAATTGCTGTAATTCCCAGAGGAATTAAGTTCTCTGTTGATTTAATTGATGATACAGCGCGGGGTTATATTTGTGAAAATTATGGCCATGCGTTAGAGCTTGCAGAGCGAGGACCTGTTGGTGCAAACGGTTACGCCAACGACAGAGACTTTCAATACCCCGTTGCTGCCTTTGAAGATAAAAAAGGTGACTTTGAGCTTGTATCTAAATTCAACGGTAATTTATTTAGCTGTGAAATTAAGCACTCTCCTTTTGATGTGGTTGCATGGACCGGTAATAGCTCACCCTATAAATACGACTTATCGCGTTTTAATGTAATAAATACAGTGAGCTTTGATCACCCCGACCCGTCTATATTTACCGTGCTAACCTCTCCTTCTGCTACTGAGGGTATGGCAAATGTCGATTTTGTGATATTTCCACCACGTTGGATGGTAGCCGAAAATACATTCCGCCCGCCGTATTATCACCGCAATATTATGAGTGAATTTATGGGCTTGATTGAGGGTGTGTATGATGCAAAAGAGCATGGTTTTGTACCTGGTGGTGCAAGTTTACACAATTGTATGTCGCCACATGGACCTGAAGCCGACGTATTTGAAAAAGCCTCAAATGCTGAGCTTACACCACAAAAATACGAAAACACATTGGCCTTTATGTTTGAGTCGCGCTATATAATTTCACCAACAAAATATGCACTAGAAGGCAAAGAGCGCCAACCAAACTATACCGATTGCTGGCGTACTATTAAAAAACAATTTACAGGTTCACAGGATTAATTATGAAATTATACAGCTACTTTCGCTCATCAGCGGCCTATAGGGTACGTATAGCGCTTAACTTAAAAGCAATTGATCATGAACTTGCTATTGTTAACCTTTTAAAATCGGAGCAGCTTGGGGAAGAATACTTAGCGACTAATCCGCAAGGGTTACTACCTGCACTTGAAACCGATAATGGTGTTTTAGCACAATCGCTTGCAATACTGGAATGGCTTGATGAAACTTATCCGCAATCGCCATTAATTACAGGAACTGCGTGGCAAAAAGCACAAATAAGAAATTTAAGCTTTGCCATTGCCTGCGATATTCATCCTGTTGATAATTTACGCGTGCTGAAGTATTTATCGAACGAATTAGGTGTTGATGACGAGGCTAAAAATAAGTGGTATCGACATTGGATAGAAGTTGGTTTTGAAAAAATAGAACTGATGCTAAACGAAAATGATGACTACTGTTTTGGTAATCAACCAACACTTGCTGACATTTGTTTAGTGCCGCAAGTATTTAATGCAATTCGTTTTAACGTAAATATGAGCGCTTATCCAAAAATTGCAGCTATTTACGAACACTGTAATAAATTAGCTGCATTTAATGATGCTGCACCGCAAAATCAACCCGATGCAAATTAAGCTAGTTCAGTAACTAACTAGAGTTCAGGTTAGCTAGCTTTGTAGCGCACTATGAATAACCGTAATGTGCTCAATTAAATCTAAGCCCAGATCAGTTAAATATCCGCCATCTGGGCTATCTATAATCCCTTTTTCAAATAAACGTTGCGCTGCACTAAGTAAGCTTGGCTCTGCGTCTGAGTGTAATTTAATACCCTGCATTTTACTGTCGCGAGGAAACTTCGCTAATAATGTGAATTCTTCGATCATTGTTTGATTAAATTGCATTGTGTGCACCTTTTTATTTGAATCCAAGTTGTTCTGTGAGTAACTAAGTTTATAATTAAAATCACTTTGTGTACTTTACACTAGCACGTTTTTTAGCTTAATGTATTATTTTTAACCCTCCCTATTTAAAGGCCTCTAATGCGTAACTTTTTAATTCTATGCTTTTGTTTTAGCAGCTTATCGTATTCAATATTTAGTGAAGCAACAACCCTTAAAACCCATTCAATTATTGATGCAAACCAGTTTGTAAATGAAGAATCAAACTGTTGGTACGACAACAAACGCTATAGCGAAGGCGCGTTAATACAAATTCACTCTTTTACACTTTTATGCGGTGCTAAAAACCCTCAACACAGTAACAGTCAACTCATTTGGCTTAAAATAGATAAACAAGGTAATGCTATTTACCCAACCGCTCCTAAAACAATCACTGTGAATTAGCGCTAAAAGCTGATTTGAGCTACAATGCACGCAGTTTAAATAAGTAGTATGGCTATGGATAATCAACCTAAAAACCCTTTACATGGGGTAACGTTAGAACAAATACTTGTTGAGTTAGAACAGCGACTTGGCTGGAGAACACTTGGCGAGCAAGTGAAAATTAAGTGTTTTACTGATCAACCGAGCATTAAATCGAGTTTAAAGTTTTTGCGTAAAACGCCTTGGGCTCGCGATAAAGTGGAAGCACTTTATATTCACACTATAAATAACAAACCTATTCGTAGACCAAAAAGTGCACCGAGAGAAACATCTTCTCAAGCGCCGGATACAACAGGGTTTGTTTGGCCATCAATTAAAAAATGATGTAAAAAAGGAGCTAATTTAGCTCCTTTTTTAATTGTAACTAGCGCGATTTATTGCTCTTTGCAAATCACATTTAATGAGGCCGGCTCAATAGTAATAACGAGTCTGTGAGCAGTTTTAACTTCACCGTCAAGTACGTACTTAAGCTCTCCTTCGCCTGTCACCTCGACTCTTTTAGCATTTGTATGATGCGAATTTATAGCTAAATGTGTTTGCGTTAAACTGCTAAACATCAGTTCTGCAATACTCAATATTGTCGTAGAATTTTCATTATTTGGTGTTAGCCAATTTACATCAAGAAGCCCGTCACTATGATCTGGCTGCCCACCACCTTGAGCCAATAACGTTGTAAAAGGCGCAGCATTAGCCACAATAAAGCTATTTGTACATATTTCTTTCGGCTCATTATCATCGAGTTTTACACTAAGTAGCTGTGATTTTTGCTCACCAAAGGCTTCAAAAAAACCATTTAAATAGGCAAGTTGCCCCGACTTATTTTTCGACTCTCTATCTGCTTTTTCTATCATAGATTGCTCAAAACCAATACCCGCTAATAAAAGTACTAATTCGTTATTACAATAAGCGGCATCTATTGTGCTTGTTTGACCATCAATTATTAAATCACAGGCTTGTTCAACAGGAATAAATTTAGAGCTAATCCCCATCAATACATGCGCAAGTGCGTTTGCAGTCCCCATTGGTATAATACCTAGCTTACATTGTGTATTTACAAGTACGCTTGCAACTTCGGCCACTGTACCATCGCCTCCACACGCTATTATCATGTCTGGATTTTGCGCAATTGCCTGTTTAGCAAGCTCAATACCGTTTACGTCTTGTGAAGTAGTAAGTACTTTTAAATCGTAATAGGCCGATAACCGCGCAACAATTAAGTGCTCTTTTTCTTGCCATAATCGTGTACCAGATACTGGATTTGCAATTAAAACTGCTTTGTTTTTAATCAGCAGCTCGCCTTTTTTATGGCGCTTAGCTAAATGACGCAGCTGATGCTTATTTAAGTTTGCGGTTTCGCGGGTTTCCTTTATTTGTGCAAGTACTTCATGTACATCTGCATTTTTGTTTTGACTCAATAAATAAGCCGCCATTACAAAAACTGACCGCCCACGGCCTAAAGCACAATGTACAACTACGCGACGGTTTTCTTTAATATGATGATGTATCCAATTAATAGCCTGATTTAACTGAGAATGGGTAGGAATACTATGATCGAGCACCGGAATGTTTAAGTAATTTATATTCTCTTGTGTTGAACTCCACTCGAGTCCGTCAAATTCACACGTAACGTCTAAAATTGCAGTAATTCCGTTATCTTTTAATGTGTCTATGTCTGAGGGAAATAATCGGCAAGCTAAAAATAGGTTTTCGTTTATTTTTTGAATTGGCGGCACTTTATCGCGCTTACGTGACCAGGCATTATAAATTTGCACACCAAATAAAAATGGCACAAACGCCCAACGTATATAAAATGGGATCACCCCATTTTCACGTTTTCTAAATATTTTTGCTGTATTAAAAATATATGCGGTACTCACTAATAAAAGTGACAGTGCAGTCCAATAAAAAACAATAGCAAAGTAAACAGAGTTTACTTCCCAACCAATAAAAATAAGTAGTAATGCTAAAAGTGAATAACCAATTGCAGCCCACATAGTTTCTCCTTTGTGTAAATAATTCCGATTTTCTAATTTTAATTTAAACGGCTTTATGTACTCTTTTGCAAATATCACGCCATATAAATGGCATTTTAAATTAAAATTATAAGCTATTGATATATAATGTTAATAATAAAATAAATTTAAGTGCAATCTGCTCTTTGTGCATTTTTTACAAACATGTGAATAAATTATACTTACACGTCTAAATTTCAAACACTGATCGGTTATTGCTTGTACTAACGTATAAAGCAGCTAATCTAAAAATCAATTAAATTTTTTGCATCCAAATCACACTCTCAACCGTTTACTCAATGATAATAAGAAAAACAGGACCCCTATGGATAACGATGATTTACTCCCTCTTTTGTGCGCAACAGCACAAGGAGACAAAAATGCTTTCTCAAGTTTATATCAACAAACTAGCGGCAAACTTTTTGCTATTAGTTTAAATATGCTCACTAACAGAGCTTATGCGGAAGAGGCACTACAAGACGCTTTTATAAAAATTTGGCATAACGCATCTGAATATAACGCCTCTAAAGGCACTGTTATTAGTTGGATGATAAGTATAGTTAGATATAGAAGTCTTGATTCGCTGCGCTATCACAAGGTACGAAAAGAGCAGTCGCTAGGCGATGACGAATATGAAAATGAAAGTGTTGACGTTAATTACGATGAAGAAACGAAACTGGTTAATTGTATCGAACAACTTGAGCCGCAACAAAAACAAGCTATTCACTTAGCTTATTATAAGGGGCTGAGTCATAGCGAGCTAGTGGATCATATAGAGACGCCATTAGGTACAGTTAAAAGCTGGATCAGGCGTGGGCTTATGCAGCTACAAAGGTGTTTAACATTATGAATTATAATAAACCCGAACTATTAGACGCGCTTGCTGGGCAGTACGTGCTTGGCACACTTAGAGGGCTTGCCCGTAAGCGTTTTCAGCGTCTGTTACTTAACTCAAATCAAGCACGTGAAGCAACAAGTCTATGGGAGCAAAACCTAAACAACTTAGCGAGTGCTATTACACCGCAAACGCCACGTGACGATGTATGGGTAAATATACTACAGCGTATTGAAAACAGGCCACAAACAAGTAAAACAGTCATACATACCAAGCCTTCAATTTGGCGTACATGGTCTTTTGTGGCAACTGCTGCGTGTATTGTTTTAGCCTTTTTGGTTATTCAACCTAGTACCAATGTTATGCACACTCAACAAATTGCTTTGGTTCAAAATCAAGATAAACAATCATTATGGTTTATTGATGTAAGCGAGCAAGGGCTCTCAATTAAAGCCAGTAGCCAATTGGTTGCCCAAACTAATAAAGATTATGAGTTGTGGATGATTTTAAAAGGGCAAGATGCACCTATTTCACTGGGTTTACTTCCCAAGCAAGGCAGTAAAATATTATTAAAAGATAACCGTTTTAACGCAAGTGATATTGCATTGCTAGCCGTAAGCTTAGAACCTATTGGCGGCTCACCAAATGGTTCTCCTACTGAAGTGCTTTACACCACAGAGCTAGTACTTTTATAACCCTACTATTATGACCAAAGTTGGCTGCTTACATAAAGCAGCCAACCTTCTTCAAAACTTTATTAACAAAAAATAAAAATAATTTAACTTTTTTGCATCCAATTTAAATCCTGCCCCGTTATTAGCTATGACTTCAATCAAAACTAAAGGACAAAGTCATGAAAGCTTTAACTCCATCAATACTCGCAGTAGTAATATGTAGTACGTTTGTAAGTGCACCAAGTGAAGCATCAAGCCACAGAGAAGCGCCAAATATAAGCCGTTTCCCGACTTTAGATTCAACCGATTTTTATGTATTTAATAGTTACGAGCAAGGTCGTGATGATTTTGTAACATTAATTGCTAACTATATCCCGCTGCAAGATGCATACGGCGGTCCTAATTACTTTGCAATGGACCCAGATGCTACCTACAGCATTCATATAGATAACGACGGCGATGCTGTTGAAGATATTACATTTGCGTTTAACTTTAAAAGCATGCTTCCTAATGATAACCAAGGTGTGCAATTAACTGTTGGACCTGAAGGTAATCAACGCACCGTGTCTGTACCACTTAAAAATGTAGGCGGTGTATCTGCCGGTGATGACAGCGCTGCAAATTTTAGCGAATCATACACAATGAGCATGATTAGTGGCGCACAGCGTACTGGCGAAACAACGCTACTAAACAACACAGCATCCAACTCAAGTACATTTTCTAAACCACTTGATTATGTGGGCAATAAAACATTTGGTTCAATGAGCGATTACCAAACTTACGCTGACCAATTTGTGTATCAGGTTTCAATTCCTAACTGTGAAAGCATGGCACAAGTTTTTGTAGGACAACGTAAAGACCCATTTGTAGTTAACCTAGGCAAAACATTTGATTTAGTTAACTATGTACCTGTAGAGGGTGATAGCGCCCCTGGTGCTGGTGACGGCGGTGGTTTTCCAGGTGGTATAACACAATCAGCTGATAACGACGACCTTGCAGATAAAAACGTAACGTCAATCGCTATCGAAATACCTAAAAGCTGTATTGTTGGTGAAGGTAACGGCGTAATAGGTTCGTGGACAACAGCAAGCCTACCTCAAGCTCGCATATTAAACCCTAATGCTAAATTTGCTAATAACGCCGTTAATGGTGGTGCTTTAACACAAGTTTCACGCTTGGGTAGCCCGCTTGTAAACGAGCTTGTAATTGGCATTAAAGACAAAGATACATTCTCCACTGCTCACCCTAAAGATGATGCACAATTTTTAGATTATGTATCTCATCCAGCACTACCAGAGTTATTAAACATTTTATTTAAAGATGCTGTTAATACGACCCTTGGCGCAAACTTAGAAACACTGGCACCCACAAACTTCCCGCGTACTGATTTAATCACTGCATTTTTAACAGGTTTTGCAGGCGTTAATCAGCAAGCAACTGTGACACCTTCAGAAATGCTGCGTTTAAATACAGGCATTGCAGCAACAGCGCAAGCTGATCAATCTGCATTTGGTGTAGCGGGTAATGATTTAGCCGGCTTCCCAAATGGTCGTCGCCCGGGTGATGATGTGGTTGATATAGCACTTCGTGTTGTGATGGGTCGTTTATGTCATCCTATCCCTGTAAGTGGTGAAGACACTGATTTAGGACTTTGTGCACCAGAGGATGCTAATACAGGCACAGTGCCATTTACAGACGGCGCACCTATTGATGCAACAATGATGGATTCATCATTCCCATACCTTGCAACACCGCTTGCTGGCTCTAAATAAGGAGTAAAATAATGCGTAATTTAAAAACTACCCATATTTGTGTTCTCCTCAGTGCATTAACATTGGGAGCATGTAGTAGCGATGATGATAAAAAACAGCCTACTCCGGTTGTAAACACAGCGCCTACAGCAAGTGATGCAATGCTAACTACACAAACTGAAGTAAGCATTACCGATATGCTTAGCGCAACCGACAATGATGGCGATTCGCTTACTTACTCGTTAACAAGTGAGCCAACTCTCGGAACTGTTACCCTTAATAGCGATGGTAACTTTACCTATACACCGAATAAAGAAGTGACAGGTTCAGATAGTTTTATGTTTGGTGTAAGTGATGGCGTTAATTCGCAAGTAACTGCAACAGTGAACATTACAATTGACGCACTACAAGTCGACTTTGCTCAATTTGCAACCGATGCATTTAATCAAGCCCCAAATGCAGAGCCGTTAACTGTTAACGGTCGGGTGTTTACAAACACCGATACCGATGTTGATGGATTAATTTCAACAAACGGTAACTAACCAAGTAATTAAGCTGACAGGCCATGGATGGCTTTTTTCAAAGGATATTTATAATGCATTTATCAATTTTTAAGTCCGTCGCATTTATTACTTTATGCCTAACGACCTTTGCATTAAGCGCTGCGCCTTTTACTCCAAAAGATGATGCAGTTATTGCTAACAGTAATTCAACGCTTAGTGCTTCTCTGTCTGTTGAGGAAATAAATACATTAGTCACTAACAGCCAATATGTAGGCCAAACAGAGCGTTTACAGGGGCTACTTAAAACCCGTTTAGCCCAGCTATATAAACACACACCCTCATCTCAAATTGGTTACTTATATGCTCGCGTTTTACAAAAAGAACACCTCTTTGACGAAGCCATCACTATTGCTAACAACGTTTTAATTACAGAGCCAAAGCACAGTAATAGCCATTTGTTGCTGGCCAATATATTGATGACCCAAGGTGAATTTATACGCGCAAAAAAACACTGCGTAGCCTTAATTGGGAAAGTAAGCACTATTACTGCTAGCACCTGTGTACTCGATGTACAAAGCCAACATGAAAGCGTTTTAGACAGCTACCAAGCATTAGTAAAAATTATAAATAATAATCAAACTAGCCTAGCTACAAACCATGTTTTAAGTGAAATGAGCTACCGTTTAAATAACTACAAACAAGCGTTGTCTCACTTACAAAGTGTAGATTTAGTTCAAGCCCCTGTGAGCCTTATTGTTTTATGGGCCGATATTCAAATTGCTCTAAATCAACCACAACAAGTATTAAATACATTAAGCGTACTGCTTCCTGATAAAAGTAATTTAGAGGATGCTATTTTGCTAAGACTTTCAATCGCAGAAAAAAAGCTAAATAAACGCGATAAAAAATGGCAAAATACAATGGCGCAAAGAGTTACACTACGAGAGCTTCGCAAAGATTCTTTTCATGCAAGTGACTTAGCTAAATATTACCTTGATGTACAACCAAATCGCGAAAAAGCACTTTACTGGGCTCATATTAATTGGCAGCAGGCTAAAATGAGCACCGATGAGCAATTACTTATTCAAGCAAAAGCGATGCAACGAGATACACTATGAAAACGCCTTATCTATTTATACTCACTTTAATGCTTTGCATTTTTTCAACTTACAGCTTTGCCCATCAACTAAGTACAAGTTATATAACCTTAAATAGCGAGAACAATAACGACACCAACAAAAACCAATACACGGGTACCTGGCAAATTAATATAGCCGACTTAGAGCACGCAGTGCCTCTGGATTTAGATAAAAACGGGCAAATTTCGTGGACAGAAATAAAAGCAAAACGCAGCTCAATTAATAACTTCATTGAAGAAAATTTAAATATCACGCAAAACGCGCAATCATGCCCTTTAAAAAGTGAAGGTATCTATCAGCTAGATAACCATTTTAACCAGCCTTATTTGGTTATTCCGTTGCTGTTTAGCTGTGATGACAATGAAGCAATTTCTCTTTCTTATTCTGCTTTTTTTAATACCGATGCCAATCATAAATCCATCGTAAATATAAACGGTGTATCTCGTGTATTTAATATCAACGAGGCACAACAAACGTTCAGCTTTGAGCAAACAAGTTATTTAAGTACGTTTAATCAATACGTGTATCAGGGTGTTTTACATATTTGGATTGGTATTGATCATATTTTATTTTTAATCGCCCTGTTACTTACCTGTGTTTTAAAACGCAGCGATAAAGCATGGCAAGGTATTAGCTCTAAAAAACAAATTATTAAACACACAGCATGGATAGTAACCGCGTTTACGCTTGCGCACTCTATTACGCTTACCGCAACAGCTATGAACTTAGTCTCACCAAATAGCCGCTGGGTAGAGCTTGGAATTGCTATATCGGTTTTATTTGCAGCATTAAATAATGTGTGGCCGTTGGTACTTCGTTTAGGTTGGCTTACTTTTGCTTTTGGTTTACTACATGGGATGGGATTTGCGAGCGTACTTGGCGAGCTTGGCTTGTCGAGCGACTATCAACTGCTTAGTATATTGGCGTTTAATTTAGGCGTCGAAATCGGTCAACTTAGTATCTTACTAGTAGCCTTACCAATACTCATTTATGTACGACACTACACTTGGTATAAAAAGTGGTTAATGCCAATGGGCTCCGTTGCTATCGCAATCATTGCACTTCAGTGGTCAATCGAGCGCTTTTAAATAGACTAAAATAAAAAAGCTAGCCAAAGTATTGGCTAGCTTACTTTTGGTTATTTATTTTGAGCGTTACTGCGCTTTATCAAATGGCATCAGTAATGTTTTCATCGCAGGGCGAAGCGCTATTAACACTGTTTCTTCGGTTAACTCTGGGTAGAGTAACTTTCTAAGTAATAACCCTGCCATCATCGAAAAAATAACATTAATTCGACTTTCAAGTTCAAGCTCATCAATGTCTTTGAGCGCACTTCGCTCGCTTGTTAAAAGCTGTCTCATGCGCCCGCGTGCTTGAGTATCCATATCACGTAGCAATGAAGCTACTTTAACATTTCGACCTGCTTCAGCCATCATATCTAAATCAACTACACATGCCCCTGTGTCCATGTGCCTTTGCACACCAATGTTTAAGCCATCTAAAAGAGCTGCTAAAACATCACCTGGGTGATCTTCAAACTGTTGGAAGATAGAAAACATTTCTTCCATGTCTTTTTCAATAATGCTTTCTATAATGGCTTCTTTACTTTCAAAGTAATTATAAATATGGCCCGCACTCATCCCTGCCGTTTTAGATATTTCAGCCATGCCTGCACCGTGGTAACCTTTTCGGCGAAAACACTCTGCAGCAGCTGTTAGTATTTGTTCGCGCCTAGCCAGTGCTATCGCGGGATCTGTTTGCCTTTTTGCTTTAGGCTTCATGTTCAACTCCACTACCAAGTCATAAACTCAGTAAAGCAAGAGCTATAAATAGTCTCGCTATATAAATATGTAATGCGGCTTTAAAAGCCGCAAATATTATTTCTCTTCCTGAGCTGTTTCACTGGTTACGTTCCATCCGCCACCAAGCGCTTTGTACAGATTAATTTGACTTGCAAGATACGCTTGCTGACCCGAAATTAACTGTTGCTGCGCGCCGTACCATGTACGCTGAGCATCAAGTACTTGCAAGTAGCTATCTGCGCCTTTTTCGTAACGCATTTTTGATAAATCAAACGTGATTTGTCGGCTACTTATAAGCATATCAAGCGCACTTAATTGCTCTTGGTAACCTTCTCTATCAGCAAGTGCATCGGCAACTTCGCGAAACGCATTTTGAATTTTTTGCTGGTACGTTGCCACCGCAATTGCTTGATCGGCTTTTGCCACATCAAGATTTGCTTGGTTACGTCCCATATTAAAAATAGGTAAGCTAATTGACGGCACAAAACTCCATGTCCCCGAGCCTGAATCAAACAAGCCATTTAAATCACTTGAAGCAGACCCGGCATTGGCTGTTAAGCTAATACTTGGATAAAACGCCGCACGTGCAATACCAATATTGGCATTTGCAGCAAGCATTAAATGCTCAGCGGCTTTAATATCAGGGCGTTGCGATAACAGGTCAGACGGTAAACCGACCGGCACTTCTGGCATGCTGATCAAGTTAGTCAGGTCTTTACTAGGCAGTAAATCAGCTGAAACAGATTTACCCACTAATAAATCTAAGGCGCTTTTATCACGCTTTAACAAACGTTTGTATGTTGCTATGTCTACTTTTGCCGTGGCAACTGTGCTTTTAAGCTGCTCAAGGGTAATTGAAGACGTCGCACCTAAATCAAAGCTTTTTTGCGTAAGCGATAATGACTCTTGCTGAGAGGTGAGCGTTTCTTTTGCAAGCTCTAGCAGTTGTAAGTCCGTCGCGTAACTAAGCCACGCATTTGCCAACTCTGAAATTAAAGACACCTGCGTACTGTATTGGCTAAGCTCTGTAGAGTATAAATTTTGGAGTGCTTGCGCTGAT
The DNA here is from genome assembly GCF_015864375.1 of Pseudoalteromonas sp. SWYJZ19. Lineage (NCBI taxonomy): Bacteria > Pseudomonadati > Pseudomonadota > Gammaproteobacteria > Alteromonadales > Pseudoalteromonadaceae > Pseudoalteromonas > Pseudoalteromonas sp. SWYJZ19. Next base: position 109,291 of record NZ_JADYXI010000009.1, on the reverse strand, counting down.
TGATTGCGTACTTTGCCCCAAATATCTAACTCGTAAGACGTAATGCCCACTGTTGCACTGTATTGCGAGCTAATAGCTGCATCGCCAGTACCCGACAAATCAGCCGGTAAACGCTGGCGCGTACCAGAAGCATTTAAATCAAGCGACGGATACAAAGCAGAGTCTTCAATTTGATACAAACCACGAACACGCTGCACATTAAGCACTGCAATTTGCATGTCTTTATTATGCTCAAGGCTTTGCGTAATTAAGGTTTGTAGTTTTTCATCATTAAAAAACTGCTGCCAATTTAATTGCTGCGCAGCGCTTTGCTCAGTACCTGATGCATAAGCATCAGATACTGGTAGAGCAAGGTCTTTTTGCTCTGGCGCTAATTGACAACCACTTAGCACCAATAAAGCAATTGCACTTAGGCTGAATGTTTTAATACTCATTCTGCACTCTCCTTCGTTGTCTCGTTAGTTTTACCAGGGAATACACGGCGAACTAACACAAAGAACAACGGTACAAATACAACAACTAATATTGATGATGCGAGTGTGCCGCCAATAATCGAAATACCTAACGCATTTTGCGCACCAGAACCCGCACTTGAGGCTATTGCAAGTGGTAAAACACCACAAATAAAGGCCATCGAAGTCATGAGTATTGGACGTAAACGTAAGCGTACAGCTGCAATAGCCGCATCAACTAAGCCAAGCCCATCATCCATTTTATGAATCGCAAACTCTACAATCAGTATCGCATTTTTAGATGCCAAACCAATGGTGGTCAACAAGCCTACCTGCAAGTAAATATCGTTAGATAAGCCACCACCAAGCGCCGCCATAATTGCACCAAATATACCCAGTGGCACAATCATCATTACCGCAAATGGTACCGACCAACTTTCATAAAGTGCAGCTAAACATAAAAATACAAACAACAGCGATAAGCCATATAATAATGGCGCTTGGCCACTACTAGAGCGCTCTTGGAATGAAATACCGGTCCATTCAGACGAAATACCATTAGGCAGCTGTTTAACTAAACGCTCCATTTCATCCATTGCTTGGCCTGTACTGTAACCCGGCGCTGCACTACCTTGAATTTCCATTGCTGAAAAACCATTGTAACGCTCTAAACGTGGCGAACCATACGTCCAGTAAGCACTAGCGAACGCTGAAAACGGCACCATATCGCCATTATCATTGCGCACATACCACTTATTTAGGTCCTCAGGCACCATGCGCGATTGTGCATCACCTTGCATATACACTTTTTTAACTCGACCACGGTCAATAAAGTCATTCACATAACTACTACCCCATGCTGTCGAAAGTGTACTGTTAATATCGTTTTGCGACACACCAAGCGCTTCGGCTTTTGCCAAATCTGTATCAAGTTGTAGTTCTGGCATATCTTCTTGTCCATTTGGACGTACGCCCGCTAAAATTGGACTTTGGCTTGCTAAACCTAATAACTGATTTCGTGCAGCCAAAAGTGCGTCATGCCCTAGGCCTACACGGTCTTGTAAGAAAATATTGAAGCCATTAGCAGTTCCCAGTTCAACAATTGCAGGTGGCGGGAATGCAAACACAAACGCTTCTTTTATCGTTGAAAAGTACCCCATTGCTTTACCTGCAACACCTTGAACAGATAACTCGTCACGCTGACGCTCATCCCAATGTTTAAGGTTAACAAAGGCAATTGCTGAGTTTTGGCCAGAGCCTGCAAAACTAAAACCAGTAACGGTAAAAATACCGTTTACGGCTTCAGATTGATCGTTTAAAAAGTGATTTTCTACCTTTTTAACAACCTCAAGCGTTTGCTGTGTTGTAGAGCCTGCCGGTAATGATACTTGGTTAAACAAAATACCTTGGTCTTCGTCAGGTAAAAATGCTGTTGGCAAGCTTGAGAATACATAAACCATACCGCCCACAATCACGCCATAAATAAGTAAGTAGCGTTTAGAGTGCGTAAGCATACGGCCTACAAAGCTTTGTGCACCTGAATTTGTTTTATCAAAACCACGGTTAAAGCCTGTAAAAAATCGGCCAAATAACGTCTCATTGTTATGTACATGGCTTGGTTTTAAAAGCGTTGCACACAATGCAGGCGTTAAAATAAGAGCAACTAAAACAGATAACCCCATCGCCGATACCAGTGTTATAGAAAACTGACGATAAATAATACCGGTAGAGCCACTAAAGAATGCCATTGGGATAAATACCGCAGAAAGCACCATGGCAATACCTACCAGCGCGCCTTTAATTTCATCCATAGATTTACGCGTAGCTTCAAGTGCCGAGAGTTTTTCCTCGGTCATTAAGCGCTCAACGTTTTCTACAACAACGATTGCGTCATCTACCAATAAGCCTATGGCAAGTACCATCGCAAACATCGTTAGCGTATTTATTGAATAACCAAAGGTGTACAAAATACCAAACGTACCTAGTAAAACCACTGGTACTGCTATTGTTGGTATAAGTGTTGCTCTAAAGTTTTGTAGGAACAAATACATAACTACAAAAACAAGTACAACAGCTTCAATTAAGGTGTGAATAACTTTTTCGATAGATAACGATACAAACGGCGTTGTGTCGTAAGGTATAACAGCATCTAACCCTTCAGGGAAAAACGGTTTTAGCTCTTCAATCGCTTTTTTAACTCCAGCGGCAGTATCAAGTGCGTTAGCACCACTGGCTAATTTAATACCTAATCCTGATGCAGGTTGCCCATCGTAACGAGCAACAACGCGGTAGCTTTCACCGCCAAGCTCTACTCTAGCAACGTCCTCTAGACGTACAAAAGAGCCATCTGGATTGGTTTTAACCAATATTTGTTCAAATTGCTCTGGCGTTTGTAATCGACTTTGAGCCGTTACTGTTGCATTAAGTTGCTGACCATCAACGGCAGGCATACCGCCAAGTTGACCGGCAGATACTTGTGCATTTTGCGCACTAATTGATGCACTAATATCAGCAGGTGTCAGCTTATAATTTTGTAACTTTGAAGGGTCTAACCAAATACGCATCGCGTACTGAGAACCAAACAGCTGCACTTCACCTACGCCTTCAACACGTGAGACAATATCTTGCACGTTTGATGAAACATAATCGCCAATATCAATATTGGTCATGCTGCCATCTTTAGACACAAAAGCATAAACCATTAAAAAGTTACGCGCTGACTTTGCAACTACAACACCTTGCCTTTGAACGGCTTCTGGTAATAGTGGAGTCGCTGTTGCTAGTTTATTTTGCACTTGGACTTGTGCAATATCAGGGTCAGTTTCAGCGCTAAACGAAAGTGTAAGCGTAGCAGAACCACTCGACTCAGAAGTAGATGACATATAAAGCAGGCCATCAAGTCCTTTCATTTTTTGCTCAATAACTTGCGTTACCGTATCTTCAAGTGTACGTGCAGATGCACCAGGGTACGTTGCAGTAATACTCACTGCAGGTGGTGCAATTGAAGGATACTGCGAAATAGGTAAACTCCTAATCGCCAAAATACCTGCAAGCATCACTACAATAGCGAGTACCCAAGCAAATATCGGTCTATCGATAAAAAATCGTGACATTAAAACTCTCCGTTATTGCGCTTGATCGGCTTTAGTAGACGATTGAATTTCAGATGGATTCACTGGTGCACCAGGGCGGATTTTTTGTAAACCTTCAACTATTAATTTATCGCCATCCATTAAGCCATCAGTAACAAGCCAATCAGAACCAATCGTTCTATCTACTTTTAATACGCGGCTTTCTACTGTGTTATCTTTGCTGACAACCATTGCTGTTGGTTCGCCTTTTGAATTACGGCTAACACCACGTTGCGGAGCTAAAATAGCACCCGCCTTAACACCTTCCACAATAGAAGCTCGGGCATACATGCCTGGCAGTAATAATTTTTCTGGGTTTGAAAATTTAGCACGTAGTATTACTGAGCCAGTACTTGGATCAACTGTCACTTCAGAAAACTGCAATGTGCCTTTATGAGGATAAACAGAGCCATCTTCCATAATAAGTTCAACGTCAGTTTGGCTAGTCGAATCAACACTTAGAGCACCTGATGATATTGCTTTTTTAAGTTTGGTAAGCTCATTACTTGATTGTGTTAAATCGATATAAATTGGATCTAACTGAGTCACTGTAGCAAGTGCAGTACTTTGGTTAGCACTAACTAGTGCACCTACAGTTACGCTTGATTTACTAATTTGACCACTAATTGGTGACGACACATGGCTGTAATCAAGGTTAATTTGCGCCGATTTTAACTGCGCTTTAGCCGTTAATAATTCTGCTTTTGCTTGTTTGTATGCGGCATCTGCTTCATCAAAGTCTTGCTGACTTACCGCTTTTATTTTTAAAAGCTCGCTAAAACGAGATGCTTTAGCTTTACTACTTGAAATACTCGCCTGAGCACGTGCAACACTTGCTTCACTTGCTGCTAAGTCTGCTTCAAATGTCGCAGGGTCTATTTGATACAGAGCCTGGCCTTGTTTAACCTCTTTACCTTCAACAAATAAACGAGATTGCACAATACCACTTACTTGTGGGCGAATTTCTGCAATTTGAAATGCACTGATACGACCAGGAAGTTCTTTTTTGAGAGTAAGCGCTTGGCTTTTTAATGTAAGTACACCCACTGGTACAGCTTTAGGAGCTGAAGCTTGTGACTGCTCAGCAGCCTGATCGCAACCAGTTAAAGCAACAGAACCGACGAGGGCTGACAATACAAATAAAGCGATGCGGGAACGCTGCATGTTAAATACCTTTTAGTTTAGAGTGAACGATCATTCTAAATTAAAACGCGCTGATAATGAATCTTAATTAGAAGAAATTTACACAAACTTACACTCCTCAGTACAATATACGTCTTAGGTTGCATTTAATGTTAATTAGATGAAAATAGAATCAAGACTGTATGAAAATAAAACAACCTAACATATTGAAATAATATCCCATTTTAGAAACGAAGTTTTTAACAGACACAAAAAAGCCAAGCAAATACAGCTTGGCTATTTATATAAAAACTAAAGCACACACCTTATTTTAAAGGATATTAGCACTCTGCGGGTTAATAACCCTTGAAACTAACAACTGCTCTACCCTAATTCCTTCTACATCAACAACTTCAAACTTAAAACCTGAAAAAGTTAAATGCTCCGCACGTTTAGGTATTCGCTTCATATTGTAAATTAAAAAGCCAGCGACCGTTTCATAGTGCATCTGGTCAGGAAATTCTTCTATATCAAGTACTTTTGCTAAATCGGTAATTGGGGTTAAGCCATCTACAAGCCATGAATTTTTATCGCGTTCTATGATTAATTCGTCGCCTTGATGAGTAATTAAATCACCCATAAACCCTTTCATTAAATCTTTTACCGTTACAATACCCACCGAAAGTGCATATTCGTTTACGACAACAGCAAATGGTTTTGCTGCACTTTTAAACGCATTTAAAGCTTCAGATAAGCTTAATGTTTCGGGTAAGTAAAAAACATCTTTATCAATGAGATCATCGTTTATATTGGCAGCTTCGCCCTTTAGTACTTGTCGTAAAATATCTTTAGATTCAACAGAGCCATGCAACTTATCTAAATTTCCTGACACCACTAAAAAGTGGTTATGAGGATGGTCAATAATTTTAGTCGCAATATCATGGCTAGATTCGTTTAAATCAAAATATACAATTTGGTCGCGTGGTGTCATTACGCTTGATAAAAATCGCGCTTCTAGGTCAAACACATTGCCAATTAATTCATACTCTTGCTTTTGCAAACTACCGTATGCAGCACCTGCTTCCATCATGGCAACAATGTCCTCAGTTGTCACATTGTCTTCTCGCTCAGCGGGTACTTTAAATAAGCGCAGCACAAAGTTAGTGACACCATTAAAAAACATCACCAGCGGGGTTAATGCAAAGGTAACCCAGCGCATTATTGTAACCACTCTAACAGCGACCGCTTCTGGCATGATCATCGCTAAACGCTTTGGCATTAAATCGGCGAACAATATAAACAAGGATGTAATAGTAAAAAACGAGAATAAAAAGCTAATTTTTTCTAAATGCGCACCTTGATAAAACAATACCAACACACTTTCAACATAAGGCGATAAGGCCTGCTCGCCCACAATACCACCCAATATCGCTATCGCGTTGAGTGCTATTTGGATCATGGCAAAAAAAGCCCCTGGATTTTCTTGTAGCTTTAGTACCGCTGCTGCCTTTATATTCCCTTCATCTGCCATTACTCGCAGTTTTATTTTACGCGACGCTGCAATTGCTATTTCTGACATAGCAAACAACGCACTGATCAAGATCAATAAGCTAATCCCGATTAAATCACCCATTTAACGCTCCAAAAAGTTAGTGCTTTTTTAAACAAAAAGCAGCTGGATTATAATCGGTTTTTAAAATGCGGCAATTTATATTTATAAAATATATTAAAGTAATTTAATTTCATGAGGTTACATTGATCAAACTGTTTTTTTTAAACTGTTTAATTGCCTTTAAAGGCGACTTTTAATTGAACAACTAAGGCCGGATCCATATTTATATTACAAGCAAAAAATAATGGAGATTGAGCTGTATTTAGATTTAGTAATGGCTCGAGTAGCTCAAGCCTTGGCTCAGTTTTTATTCGATAGCTAAATTGCTTTTTGCTAAGAACAACAAAATCAAGAATATCGTGACGAGTGCTTATAAGTTTATCTATTTTATCTAGGCTATCGATGAGTAATAAATGCTTGCTTTCACTAAAGCCCCTTTCAAGCAAATAGTGATGACTAAAGTTATCACGCAGTACTGCTATTTTATATTTTTTAGCATCATTGAGAGTATTTAACTTTATACCTCTAGATTTTAGACCATAAATAGCAGAATCAAAGCTTTCCAGTTCGCCTACCCAGTTAAACTTACTTTCTCTATTAGGTAGTCGAACAATTGAAAATATACAGGTGTTTTTATCGCGTAGCGCTGCATTGTAAGATATGGCCCAACTATGCGCCAACATAGTGTATTTTATACCAGTGCCTTCTAGCGCTTTATGAACTTTATCGACAGAACGGCCAACGAGTTTATTATCTTCATTGAGATACTGAAAGTCCGGAAATACTTCCGTTACTATTGTAATTTCAGTTGCATCAACTTTAATACAGCTAATGAGCAATAAAAAGATCAATAATTTCATTCAGTGAGGCCTCAACCAACTCATTATATGTGTTTAATAAATATAGCTGAGGCTTTATGAACTGCTAGTTTTTAGTCATGTAATGCACACTTATACGCTGATAGTGCTAGTATTTATAGCACCTACAGCTTACTTGTTCATCGCACTAATTAAAAATGCTGAAATTTTGGCGCCTTCTCTAAGTGTTGTTTCAGAGCTTGATTGACCCACTAAAGAGCTGTCGGTAAAGGGGGCTATTTCCATCATATCAGCACCCGTAATCGGAAACTCATCCGCAATAGCTGATAAAATATCAAGCGCATGCTGTGGTGTTAAACCATTATGTTCTGGCGTACCTGTGGCTGATGCAAACTCGGCATCAAGCGCATCAATATCAAAGCTTACGTAAACTTCATCAACGTTATCGGCTTTTAGCTGTGCAATTGCATCAGCAGCAACGGCCGCTGCACCGCGCTCAATAATTTCATGTGCCCAGTGCTGCTTAACACCAAATGTACTTTCCCAATGCGCTTTTGGCTTACCACTTGAGCGTATACCAAACTGAATTAAATGATGCGGTGCCGGTAAAAATTCTAAAATATGTGTACACCACGAGCCAAAACATAAATCTATGCCTAAGCGCTCAACAAGTAAGTCGGTATGCGCGTCAAAGTGAATAATAGCGGTACGCTTACCTTGCTCACGTTTTGCCTTTAAATACGCTTTAGTAAGTGGGTAACTAATTGAGTGATCGCCACCAATACCAAATATGCCTTTATCTTTAAATGTTGCGTAAAAGCTGTCGCATACATCCTCTGTGATTGATAACGGACTTACGTAATAGTCGTTATCTTCATTACCGTATAGGGCTTTTTGGCAATTAGAAATAGTTGCATCGTTTAAGTATTTATCGTGAAGTAAATGTGGGATTACACGTACATCGCCTAAATCAAACGAATGACACTGCGGCTGCTGATCAATTAATGCTGAGCGCACAAATAACGGCCCCCAATTTGCGCCGCGTAAAATACCACCGCCACAGTCTGAGCTAATACCTAACATTACGGCTTTATGTGGAGAATTTGGTAGCTCATTTAAAGAGTCGCGCCAAAGTGAATCTACGTTTTCGGTTTGCCCATAAAGCTTATTACGTAGTGCGGCTTTGCGCTCTTTAGCAGTGTTTACTGTAAATACACCATCGCCTGGTGAACATAAATAGTGTTCAACTTTGTTTTTAAATGCTTCAAATTGTGTGCTCATAGTAAACTCCTTCGGTTTTTGTTCTGTACGCAGCTAATTAGTTTCGATTACTTTTGATTAGTTATGCAAAATTACTAAAAATGCCTAAACTTCAAATAAATTTCGTTTTTCTAAATAAGTGAGTGCCTAATGTAAATAAATACGTTTACTTTCATGCAATCAACAAAGCCATAAGCAAATGAATTTAAATGGTATTTAAATGATTCGGCAATCAACTTTTAAATTGTAGTTACGCGCTTGAGTGATACTTATTATGTCTGCTTGAACAAGTCAACACCGTAACGGAGCTGCGAATATAAGTGTTTGATTGAATATTCATAGTTGGTGAATAAATCAAATGAGTACTTAAAATTATTAAGGTTTAATTGGAGGAGTTAAGATAAAACGGACAATCGTCCTGTACTTGATAAACGTTTCTAGCAATGATGCTAGATTGACACAATTTATTATAAAAAGGCTTAGCTATGGAAAAGGTATTTCACTTAGGACTATGTATTGACGATCTTAAAGGTGCAAAACTTGCGATTGTACCGGGCGATCCAGATCGTGCTGCACGCATTTCACAATTCCTAGACAACCCAACCTGCCTTGCTCAAACTCGTGAGTTTCATGTTTACTTAGGTCAACTAAACGGCCATTCGGTGGTTGTTTGTTCTACGGGTATTGGTGGTCCATCTACGTCGATTGCAGTAGAAGAATTAGCACAACTTGGCGTGCGTAAATTTTTACGTATTGGTACAACCGGTGCGATTCAGCCACATATCAACGAAGGCGAAATTTTAATTAGCCAAGCGTCTGTACGTTTAGACGGTGCAAGCCAGCATTTTGCTCCTCTTAGCTACCCTGCTGTGTCTGACTTTTATGCAACACAAGCTATGGTACAAGCATGTAAAAACTTAAATATCGATTTCCACATTGGTATTACAGCATCAAGCGATACATTTTATCCAGGACAAGAGCGTTACGATACGCATTCTGGTTACGTTCCTAAATCACTACAAGGTAGCTGCGAAGAGTGGCAAAAACTGGGCGTGATGAACTACGAAATGGAATCAGCAACATTATTCACTATGTGTGCAGCCCTTGGTTTACAAGCAGCATGTGTAGCAGGCGTACTTGTTAATCGTACTCGCCAAGAAATACCAAATGTTGACCATGGTGAAATTGAGCGTAAATCTGTAGCGGTAGTATTAGAAGCGGCTAAAGTATTACTTGATTAATACGGATTCTATTATTAATGGGCTATTATAACGATAAGAAAATGGCTCAGTAACAAGGCAAAAATTATGAAGTATAGTTGTCTTATATGAATAATTTTTAACGCAGTTAGTGAGTTATTTAATTCGATAGAATGGCGCATTTTAATAAAGCACAGCTTTGCCTGTGCTTTATTGTTTTTAAGAGGTTATTTTAGCTGAGCGCTAATTACTTCTATTGCCGGTAGATTTTTAAAACTTGCAAGTACAGCACGTGCTACACCCTCTTGGTTTTCATGGCCTGCGGTTTCTAAAAGTGTAATTGATTTTACTGTACTTTCGTTAAAGCTAAGCCCTGCGATAAATAATTGGCTAAGTGCACTTTGTAGTGGCGACAAGCTTGGGCTGTACGCTGCGTTTTCTGCGTAACTTCCGTAAAAATCACCATTTTCAAATGTACTAATTTTTACTGCACTAAAGTTTTTACTATAGGGTACGTATGCGTTTAATGCTGTACTTGCTAGTTTTTCATCTAGTTGATCATTTGCAAATACTTGCTGGTGAGGCTCTGGATTAAACAAGCTAAACGCGTTACCTAAATCAGTCGGCCCAAACGAGTGCGGCAGTAATTCTGCCAATTTAAAGTGTTGCTCTGGCAATAAAATATCAAACTCTTTCGCATCAGCGAGTTCGTTCATAAACTGGCGGCAGTATCCACACGGTGCATCGCTAATCGCTATTTTAACTATTTTTTTAGCGCCGTTTAACCATGCGTTATTTATAGCCGATTGCTCTGCATGAACCACTAAACTCAATGCTTGATGATCAAACTCTACATTTGCACCAAAGTAAAAGTTTACCTCATCGTTTTCATCAAGTGCTTTAACAATTGCGCCTACATGAAAATCTGATATCGGCGCAACAGCATACTCAGAAGCCAAAGGTACTAAACCTTGTAATAATGCATCATCAGACACATTGAGTTGTGCGCATAACGCTTTAATATTATTAGAATTTAATATGCCATGTTGTGATTTTAATTGACTACGTAATGACGCTGTTTGCGCTAAGTTTAATGTGATGTGAGAATTTGTAAGTGCTGTATCTTGCTGTACAGTAAAAGTTGCTGAAGCCATAACATTTTTTAATTATTCAATGGCTAAGTAGTTTAAAAGGTTAAGCCGCTAATTGCTAGGTTATTAAACGCAAAAAAGGGAGCACATCGCGTGCTCCCTTTAATTTTAACTGATATACCCAACAAAATAATTAATTGGTATACCTAACAAAATAACATGTTAGCCGGTATTACGCATACCTGCTGCAATACCTGTCATCGTGATCATTAATGCATTATCAATGTCACCTTCGTTGCGTTTTTCCTCTGAGCGAGCACGACGTAAAAGCTCAACCTGTAGTAAGTTAAGTGGATCGGTGTACGGGTTACGTAAACTAATCGACTCCTTAATCCAAGGTTGTTCGGCTAGTAGGCTTTTTTGCGGGCTAAGTGATTGTACCAAGCTAATGGCTTCTTGAAGCTCTTTACGAAGTGTTACACCCAGTGGTTTGTACATATCTTCCACCAGCGCATTATCATAATGCTCACTCAACCAACAATCGGCTTTACTAAATACCATTTCTAGCATTTCTAGGCGCGATCTAAAGAACGGCCACTGTAAGCTCATTTCGTTTAGGGTTTCTGCGCCGTACTTATTAAGCGCAGCTTTTAAGCCTGTTAACGCACCTAGCCATGCAGGAAGCATTAAACGGTTTTGGCTCCACGCAAAAATCCATGGAATAGCACGTAGACTTTCAACGCCACCATTAGGATTACGTTTTGCAGGACGCGAGCCAAGCGGTAACTTAGACAGTTCAAGCTCAGGTGTTGCCATTCTAAAGTAAGGTACAAAGTTTTCATCATGGCGAACTACATTACGGTAATGCTCACATGACTCCTCACTTATTAGCTTCATTACTTCGCGCCAATGCGGTTTTGGCTCCGGCGGCGGTAATAAGTTACTTTGCAGAACTGCGCCAGCGTAAATATTTAAGCTTTGCAGTGCTACATCGGGTAAACCAAATTTAAAGCGGATCATCTCGCCTTGCTCTGTTACACGCAAACCCCCTTTTAATGAACCAGGCGGTTGTGAGTGAAGCGCTTGCGCAGCGGGTGCACCACCACGTCCTACTGTACCACCACGTCCGTGGAATAAAATAAGCTCAATACCGCGTGCATCAGCAAGCTGTACTAATTTATCCATTGCTTCGTACTGCGCCCAACCTGCTGCCATCATGCCGGCATCTTTGGCTGAATCAGAGTAACCAATCATCACATTTTGCGTGTTTTTAATGTGCCCGCGATACCAAACATTATCAAGCAATGTAGTAATTACATCACTGCCTGCATTTAAATCGTCGAGTGTTTCAAACAGCGGCGCTACAGGTAAATCAAAGCTACAGCCGCTTTCTTTTAGCAATAGCTGTACTGCTAAAATGTCTGATGCTGTTCGCGCCATCGAAATAATATACAAACCAAATGTTTCTTCGTCTTGCTTGGCAATTACATCAAAGGTATCAAGCACTTCTTGCACATCTGGGCTTGGTTGCCAATGTTTTGGAATAAGCGGTCTGCGTGAGTTAAGCTCGGCAAGTAAAAACGCTTGTTTGTCTTGCTCTTGCCATTGGTTGTAGTCGCCTAAACCTAAATAACGAGTCAGCTCTGAAAACACATCGCCGTGACGAGATGAATCTTGGCGCACATCAAGTTTAGCTAAACGCAAACCAAAGCTATTAATACGGTGCAATAAATCAAGCAATAGGCCATCGGCAACTACTTTCATATTACACTTTAATAATGAGCGGTAGCACACCTCTGCTGGGTGCTTAAGCTGATTAATATTAGTAATTAAGTCTTGTGAATCACTACGCTTATTTTTAATTTTAGCACCTAAGTGCGCCACTGTTTCTGCAACTTGATTTTTAAGCTTTTTAATTACTGCTCTGTAAGGTTCAAACTCTTGCCCTGCAAGCTCAATAAGCTCATCACTGGCATCTGACATTGATAGTTCAGCACATAATGTTTTTAAATCTTGAATGTATAAATTAAGTGCCATCCAACGACCATGATCAAGTACCTCTGTTGTAACCTGCGAAGTTACAAACGGATTACCATCACGATCTCCTCCCATCCAAGACGTAAACTCAATTGGGCTGTAATCTATTGGTAACTCCAAGCTGAGCTGGTCTTTAACATTAGCTGAAAACTCACGTAAAAAACGCGGAACGGCGTGCCAAAGGCTATTTTCTATAACTGCATAGCCCCATTTAGCTTCATCTACAGGCGTTGGGCGAGAACGACGAATATCGTCGGTATGCCAAGCTTGGCTAATCAGCTGTTCAATACGATTTAAAATATTGTCACGCTCTTGCGGCAAGTTATCTTTTCGCTCAAGCGATGCTAAGCAATCACTAAGTTCAACGTGTTTGTTAATAATAGTACGGCGCGTAACCTCGGTTGGGTGGGCGGTCAATACTAAGTTTATGTGGAGTTTTGAGAGTGTTTCGGCCAAATGATTACTGTCTAACTGGCCTTGTTCTGCTTTTGTAGCTAACGTTTTTAATGTTTGAGTGAGAGGGTTTTGTTGACCAAGGCCAACGTCGTTAAAACGCGAAACGGTATGAAATTGCTCTGCTACATTAGCAAGGTTTAAAAAATGATTAAATGAACGGGCAACCGGTAAAAGCTCTTCATCACTAAGCGCATGTAAAACATCTATTAGCGCTTGTCTGTCGTCTTCGTTACCACTGCGAGATGATTTTGATAAAGCACGAATTTCTTCCACTTTATCTAAAATCGCTTGACCTTGGGCATCTTTGATTGTTTGTCCTAGTAGTTGCCCTAGTAAATTTACATTACCTCGCAAGGCGGCGTATTGTTCACTCATTTATCAGTCTCCATTTTTTCGTAGGACACTATTAATATCATCATGAAGAGATATTTAATAGATCCATTTGCAATGTCTTGTCGTAAAAAAGTATATATAAAATAATCACAAAGCATTCACATGATCATTTTTTACGATGGTAACTGCCCTCTTTGTAGTACCGAAATGCAGCAACTAAAACACGCTGATAACAAAAACTTAATTACGCTTGAAGATCTTAACGCGAGCGACTTCAGTGAGCGCTACCCGTATATTGATAAAGACAAAGCAATGAACTACCTTCAAGCTCAAAAGCAATCAGGTGAAATGATTTATGGGCTTGATATAACTTACGAAGCATGGAAAATAGTGGGTAAACACGGCTGGTTGAAAATTTTTCGCTTGCCAATAATTCGCTTTTTCGCTGACTGCGGATACCTATTATTTGCTAAGTATCGGCACCCCATCAGTCGCTTTTTAATGCCAAATACTCAGTGCAGTAATGGCCAATGTGGACTAAAAGCAAAAGGTGATAAATGAAAACTATTGTTTTATTCGGCGCAAGCAGTGCCATAGCAAATGCATATATAGAACATCTACAAATAAACACGCCTACTCATCAGATCGTTTGTATTAGTTCAAAAAGTATTGAATCTGGCTCAAGTGTTGTCCACCTGCATACTGACTACACAAAACAAAGTTTAGCGCGCGTTACTAATTACCTAAAAGAGCAAAATGCCGATATACAACAAGTTATTATATTCAATGGTACACTGCACAACGAAACCCATATGCCTGAAAAAAAGATGGAGGATTTAGACGCTGAGTATTTTAGCCAACTTCTAAATTCAAACACCCTAACTCCCATACTTTGCTTGCAGAGTATTTTGCCGCTGTTAACCCACAAAACGCAGTGTACTATTACTGCATTAAGTGCGCGCGTAGGCAGCATAAACGACAATAAATTAGGTGGTTGGTATACTTACCGCGCATCTAAGGCGGCGCTTAACATGCTATTTAAAACCGCTGCTATAGAGCTTGCTCGTCGTGCTAAAAATACCAAACTCATTCTGTTTCACCCTGGCACTACCGATACAGCACTTTCAAAGCCCTTTCAAAAGAATGTACCTGAAGGCAAATTATTTACCCCTGAATTTGTAGCCAAGCAACTATTTGAATTAACAAACAATAACCCTGATTTAAAACTAAACGGTGAGCCTGCTTATTTAGACTGGCAAGGCTCTACAATACCGTGGTAAGGACTTTTAATGCATTTTACTAAAGCGCAAATAGACGCACTTGAAAAACATACCCGTACACATTTAATTAATTCTCTTTCGGGTTTTAAAAGCGCTAATTTAATTGGCACGCAAGACTTACTCGGCAATACCAACTTGTCGATTGTAAGTTCGGTTATTCACCTTGGGGCTAACCCACCGTTAGTCGCAATGATTATGCGCCCTCACAGTGTGCCGCGTCATACGTTTGAAAATATTTTACAAACGGGCACTTACACCATTAATCAAGTGAATAAGTCGATTTATAAGCAAGCTCATCAAACTTCAGCCCGTTACGATAAAGACGAGTCTGAGTTTGACGCTACAGGCTTAACACCTGAGTACTTAAACGACTTTGCAGCGCCTTTTGTGCAAGAAAGCCGTTTAAAGTACTCGGTTAAATTTGTAGAAAACCAACATTTAGCCATCAATGGTACCGAGCTTGTTATTGGCGAAATTATGGATGTATATGTAGATAAAGCGGCACTACAAAGTGATGGCTTTTTAGATTTACAAGCAATAGAAACAGTGGCAGTAACCGGGCTTGATAGCTACCACACCAGTAATAAATTAATGCGCCTGCCTTATGCAAAAAAACCTTAGCATGCATGTTATCTCATAAAATTGAATTCCCTTTTCACATTGCGCACAATGCCTAAAAACCAAGGAGAAAAACATGACCACCATAGGTATTGGTACACAATCAAGCGAGCAAGCGCTGGCAAGCCTAAGTAATATGACGCAAACGCTAACCCCTATTGCTGCTGACGAACATTTAGAGCGCATAGCCAAGGCGCAAGCGTATATGCTTGCAAACAACATAGATGCAATTTATTTAAACGCTGGCACCAACCTAACCTACTTTACAGGTATGAAATGGTACGCGAGCGAGCGCATGGTTGGCGCAATATTACCCGCCCTTGGTGACGTGCAATATATAGCACCGTACTTTGAGATTGGCTCATTAAACGGGTTTAAAGTAATAGATGGGCCTATTCATGGGTGGCAAGAGCACGAAAACCCTTATGCACTTTTTGTCGAAGTACTAAAAAAACTAAACATTAATGAAAACGCAACCATTGGCATTGATGAAAGCGCGCAATTTTTTATATTCGACGGCATTAATAAAGTGCAAACAGGTTTAACACTCATAAACGCACAACCTGTAACAGCGCATTGCCGTATGCATAAATCAATTCACGAGCTTAGCTTAATGCAGCGCGCGATGGATATGACCTTAGCCGTACATCAAGCCACAGCAAGCATGCTTTATGAGGGAATAACCACCACCGAAGTAGAAGCTTTTATAAAGCAAGCACATCAAAAAGTAGGCGCGCCAGGTAACTATTTTTGTATTGTTTTATTTGGTGTTGCAACGTCTTTTCCGCACGGTGTTAAAGACGCGCAAGTGCTTAAAAAAGGCGATATGGTATTAATTGATACCGGCTGTAAAGTGCACGATTACCTATCAGATATAACCCGTACCTATGTATTTGGCGAGCCAACAATGCGCCAACGCATGTTTTGGGATCACGAAAAAGCAGCGCAAATGGCCGCATTTAATGCAGCACAAATTGGTGCTACCTGCGAAGACGTAGATGCAGGCGCACGTAACTATTTAGCAGCGCAAGGGTTAGGCCCGCTGTATCAAACACCGGGTTGCCCGCATCGAACGGGTCACGGCATTGGGCTAGATATTCACGAATGGCCATACTTAGTTGGCGGTGATAAAACCCCACTAGCCCCAGGCATGTGCTTTAGTAACGAGCCAATGTTAGTTATACCCGATGAATTTGGCGTGCGTTTAGAAGATCATTTTTATATGACCGACTACGGCCCTCATTGGTTTACAGAGCCTAGCCATAGCATCGACGACCCATTTGGGCTTAACACTTAAAACTGATTACCTTCAAGAGCAGCTGTTTAGCTGCTCTTTTTAGTTTGAGGATTGATAATGCATACTTCGTCCCAATATCCTTTTTTATACTTAGTTATAAGCAATCCTCAAAAGGATAAATATGAAAAACTTTAAAATTGATATCGTTTCAGACGTAATGTGCCCTTGGTGTGTAGTGGGTTATAAAAACCTAGAAACTGCACTAGAGCAACTTAAAGGCGAAATGAGCGCAGATATTACGTGGCATCCTTTTGAACTAAATCCAGATATGCCAATTGAAGGTCAGGATTTAAACGAACATTTAATGCAAAAGTACAACCTAAGTGAAGAGCAAGGCGACGAAAATCGTAAAAACATGTTCGAAGCAGGTCAACGTGCTGGATTTACCTTTAATTTTGATGGCAAACGCATCATGATCAACAGCTTTGATTTGCATCGTTTATTAATGTGGGCACGTGAAGAAGGTAAGCAAACCGAGTTAAAACTCGCCTTTTTTGAAGCGCACTTCACTGATTTAAAATACTTAAATCAAGAAGAAGCACTGCTGGACGTTGTTGAAAATGTAGGTCTTGATAAAGAAACTGCGCGCGGCATTCTACATTCAGACAAATACGTACAAGACGTACGCCAAGAGCAAGACAACTTTAAACAGATGGGTATTACTTCTGTCCCTACATTTATCATAAACGATAAATATGCGCTTACTGGCGGACAACCAAGCGACTCATTCATTCAAGCACTAAAACAAATTAGTGAAGAAGAAGCCAAGCAAGACGCTTGCGAGTAAAATTGTTGTTTAACACTTCAAAAGGCTGCACATTGCAGCCTTTTCTATTGCGTATAGGCAAGCGAACAATAATCAACTTACTATAAACTTATTTGATATTTTATCGACAACATACAGCACTGAATGCGTGTGATTATTCGTAACATCACAAGCGACTTATCTCTAACACAGCCTCTAAGATTCTCGTAAATGAACTTCACTTTATAAAAATTAGGATGGGTATCTGTAGTTCTCAACTAATTTCAGCTGAAGGGCAGAACGCTCAGGCAACGCTATTTTCGTCTGCGTAAAAATTTAAGTTAAACCCAACGAATATTCAATATTAGACAACTAGCCTGGCAGAGAGGGTAACCACCACTCTTTAAATATATTTGAAAATGGTGGTAGGATAAGCAAAGCGCCATCCGACACAGTAACTTATTTGAGTGTCGACGCACATAAACAGCTAATTTATATAGAAGAATAAAGCAAGACAGGCACCTTAATTGAACAAGCAAAACTATCCCAATTAAGATGGGTGTCACGTTAATTCTGTGTTGACGCCATAGTCTCTTGTTATATTTCAGTTTAACTCAGAAAGCTTAAAGCTCTCCGAATGGATACAAAAGGATATTTCGCCTTTTGGACCAATTGGGTATTTATAATTTGCATGTACAGTAATATCTGGGATGCTAGCTTCAGTGATGGTATGAAAAACAGTAGCATAACCTTCTTTATGTATCTCTGGGTATTCTGCATTTGCATAAAACTGAATAGGTAAAACCAAATCATTGTCTTTACCAACTTGAAAGTGCACGGTTGCTAATTCCATTTTATTAACTTGCATGGGGATAAAAAGTTTTGATGGGTTGATATATTTTTCCTTCACTTCACCTAATTCAAATATCGGAGAATATTCAGTATCTTCACCACAAGCATTAACAAAACTACTAAATAGAATAAAAAATATAAAACTTAATTTATACACCCAAACCTTCCCTGAAATATAACGAGCCTGTAGATTAACTCGTTTTTTATTTGTTTTTATTGATAAATAAACCATAGCTGAGTTCCTATTTTGGTTCAATCGATTACTGTGTTTTTCATAGAATATAAAAAGCTGGTTTGGTGTTGTTTCAATTGGTGTTTTGGAAGGGATTTCGCGTGTTTGAGTGGCTTTTATTTAGGGTAAAAGGGCTTACCCTTCTTAATGCATCATGTTTTGCAATTTTTCTATATTATGAACAAGACAATACAGTTGCCGCAGCGTGAAGTAAGGCATTCACTTTTGTTTGACCCCGTAAGGTCAATTTATTCATTCCTTTATTCACTGTAACATTCCGTTTTTTATTTGAAGGAAAGCCGGTTCAATACAGCCTAGTCGTTTGCCATTCTTTAATAAACAGCTATCGTCGCCCCATTGGGCTATCTATTTTTACTTTCATTTTGTCTACATAGCTCAGCTTTTTGCGTGATTCATTATTTATAATAATGCACTCTTCATGCTGTTTTTGTTGGCTTTTTCGAAAAAACTTAGGATGGGTGTCTTGTTAATTTTTGTTAATTTTTAATACCCCAAGACACGCCAATTCGCCAAACTAAATTAAGCAAGACAGGCATCTTAACTGAACAAGCAAAGCTATCCCAATTAAGATGAGTGTCACGTTAATTTCGTTGTGGGGAGTATTGCTTACTTATAATATGGTGCGATACCAGATGGTAAAAATGTGCCACACATTAAAAAGTGATTATTTACCATACCAACTCAGTTTCAATGGTAGTTTAGCTCAAATAATGAGGTTGCTTGTTGGGGGGGGGGGGACCCCACAGAGGTACAAAATACCATAAAAAGAGATAGACTTAATGTAATCCAATGATTTTAAATGTATTATTAAAACATAGGATATTAAGCGTATCATTGAATTTTTGATTTAAAGGATTATAGATGTTAAATAGTATTGTTTCTCAATTGCTTGAAAATGAAGATGAAAAAATCTGGTTAGAATATAAATCTTATTGGTACTGGCCTGAATCAGATACGAATAAAATAGGAAAAGGGTGGGGAGAGTTTTTAAAAGACTTTGCCGCATTATTCAATTCAGAAGCATCTGGAAGTGGTACAAAATATTTTATCATTGGTTTTGATGAAACAACAAAATTAACACAGAACTTTAAAATAGATATAAACGATAAAAATCTTTCCATATTTAATGATTTGCCTAAATTTAAAAATACACTTATCAAAAAACTAAAAAATAGCTTTAGAAGTATTCCTGAATACAACGGATCTCATTCATTAGATAATATAGAGTCATTTTTCGAAGTATGCACAACTGAAATTAAAGGGCATGAAGTTCTTGTTATCAGGGTTGGAATCGCTCCATATATTTTAGAACTTACCAAACTACTTCAGGGCAATGAGAGCTTTAGAGAAGGGAGTATCCCCGTTAGAAAGAACAAGCCAGATGGTTCACCTGAAAATGTAAATGCAAGTAGAGATGAGTCGAGCATTTTAATTAGCAAGATTAAAAGCCAAGGCTCTTTTCATTACCCGTTAAAAGAAACAAGTATTGAAAAGGTAGTAGAGTTATTTAAAGCAAAGTTTTTCCCTAATTCTACAATTAATTGCCCAATTAAAGAGATAAGTAATACATCTGGACTCAGATATGAAATTTTTGAAATATCTGGAGAGTACGTCCAACGTGTTAATTTTATATATTTTACCGCCTATACAACTCAAACTAAGTCCTTCCAAGATATTAAAGCTAGATATAGCCTCAAAGAAGGGAAAACCATACTTCTTACTGATGAGCTAAATAAAAGAAAAGGGCAAGTAGATAAGAATCGTTTGAAACAAATGTTTAGTGCTGAATGTAGTGATATAGAGGTCTATTATTTAGAAGAGTTTGCTCTTAAAAAGTTGTACAGTGATTTGTTTGACCCTGACATCTTTCATCAAGGGGGCTTTAATATCAATGATTATATTCAACCTTACACTACCATATCACATGAAAAAACTGCTGATATCCTTTTGGCTGAGTGGTATCAAAGTGAAAATGCGCCATTACTTGTTGTTAAAGGTGCGGGGGGAATTGGTAAAACCACAGTTGTGAAACACTTTCTTGATTCTATTCATAAAAATAATAAGGATTCTACAAATATACTTTTCATTAGTTCTCATGAAATAATTAATGAAATAATGAGAAATCCAAAAATAGATAATATTTTTGATTTTTATCAAATTGTAGCTGAAAAAAATGATGTACAAAATAGGTTTAATCGTAATTTACTTGAGCTTTCCGTTGATCATGGAGACTTAATTATTGCATTAGACGGTATAGATGAAGTTATTGCAAAAATTGGCACGAAATTTAATATAGCTAAGCTGATAGAGTCTATTTTTACAGGATATTCAGAAAACCTTGCTAAGACCAAAGTAATTATAACTTGCCGTGACTATTTTTGGAGTGAAGAGATTGTTTCATCTAATATAGACACGATCTCTTTATTACCGTTTGATAAAGTGCTTGCTAACAAATATTTTAGTAAACATTTTAAAGAACCTAGTAAAGTTAAAAAAGCAATGGCACAGGCTGATAGCTTCGCTCTTAGTAATGAAGGTGAAGATATATTTATTCCTTATGTTTTAGATATGATAAAGGATAATCTGCTAAGTAACGTGAGTTCAAAAGAAAGTAAATCTTCAAGTTTACTGAAGTTAGAGCATACAAATGATTATCTTATATTCAAGGTATGTGAACGAGAAATAATTAAATTAAACAACACAGATATAGATAAACAAGTTGAATTATTTATTTATATAGCACATAGATTCAATGGTGTTGTACATAGCGAACATTTTAACCAAGTTAATAATGCTATTAGTGCTAGTTTTACAGAAGCGGCTGTTGACAAATTTAAAGCACATCCTCTTTTAGCTTTTGATACTGTAAATAATACATTACAGTTTAGATATGATTTCTTTAATGAATACTTCAAAGTAATTGCACTAGTTAGATTTTTTAATAGCTTGAATATTGATAGTGTTGAAGATGACATTATCAATATTATTAAGGAATATTTAAATTATGACGGAAGTTTTGTATTTAATGTAAAAGAAAGGCTTTCCCGGGAAGTAAAAGATTCTTTAAAAGATTTCATTTGGGAGTTCATCAACTCAAAAATTAAGGAGTTAAACTATTTCTCGGATTATGATTTACGTAAGGTAAGTTCAGCATTATTTACATTCTTGTTATCAATAAGTGAGTCTAAAGATAGAAAGAGTAATACTAATTTACTAAAACTAATACATGGTAATGGAGCCGACCAAATTAGTGACTTTAATTTAATTGATCTTCACCCTGCTGGTAATATTAAACCAACATTTGATTTCAGTGATCTCGAATTTAAAAATTGTTATTTCGAAAACTATGAATACTTCTCTGCATGCAATTTTAACTCTAAATCTTGTTTTAAGGACTCATGGTTTAAGAAGCCCCTTCATCGTTCTGGCTTAAAAACTAATCTTAGTGCTGAAAACTTTCAAACTGATTCATGTGACACTTCAGGTTTAGGTGTTATTTTAGACGAGATAGTAAGTAAAAGTAATGATAATCAAGAGGATATAGGAGCTAATTTAAAGAAGGTATTAAGTTTATTTTGGAGTAATAGCTCTTTTAGAGAAAAATTAGTTCTCAATATTCATAGACAAACAAAACATCGAGCAATGTTCTTTAGTCGTTTAATAGAGTGTGAAGTCATTCTTTCAAAGTATGTTAAAAGTAAGAATAGTAAACCTGATAAAAAGTATTATATCAATCCTAAGTATAGTAATTTAAGAAAAATTATGGAAGAAAATGATAGCTGTCTTGAGTTCGAACAAATTGTTGAATTACTAAGTTGATAAAAATTTTGATGGTTATTCAATAAAAACTCAAACCAAGCATGTATGCTGTTTTCTTAGTATTTTTGACCAAGTAATATTCTATATTGATCGCTATAATCAGTATCGATAAGTAGAAATTGTAACTCAACTTTTTTAACAATAGCGGCATGAGCCATTTAATCATTAAATTTAAGATATTGTGGCTGAGTGAAATTTTCCATTGATTTATAAGCATGCGAAATAACTTTGGGGGCGTTAGCACCTTAGGATAAATATTCTAATGTCAGCTATCCTTGCTGATAGCTGACATTAGATTTAGATAAACTCTTGCAAGTAAAAATTAGAATGACAGCCACTCTAATTACTTTGCAAATCGTTAGCTAAAAATGAAATAAACTAGATTACAATGGGTGGCTAGATAAACGCTTCCTAAACGGCGTCAATGCCCAAATTGGTCAGTCAAACTCAGTTAAAAGTAACGTATAGCAAGCATTACTACTCTTATTTTATATTTACCGAGGATGACGTATTTAATTGCGAGTAATTAAGTACGATAAAGTACTTTAATTACATGCCAGCCAAATTTAGTTTTAACTAGGTGGGGTTCTAAAATTGCACCTTTAAATGCAATTTTATCAAACTGTGGGACCATTTGTCCGCGTCCAAATTCACCTAAGTCACCGCCTTTTTTACCCGATGGGCATGATGAGTATTTTTTAGCTAAGGTTTGAAACTTTGCACCTTTACCTAATTGCTTAATAATATCTTCTGCAATCTCTTTGTGCTTAACCAAAATGTGAAGTGCATGTGCTGTGTTTGCCATGAAAAAAGCCTTTTATACCGTTAGCTAAAATTAAACGCGGCGATTTTAACACAACCCCATAAACCTAGCATCTACTTATACTACAGTGTATTAACGCCTAATTTATAAATAATGTTTAGCATCATCTGGGGTGGGAATTCTGCAGTACTGATATTTGCCAAATAAGGTATAGCGGTTTAAAGCAACCTTATCGTATAACCAATTATTAAACCTATTTGGCAAAATACTAAATGCGTTTGCTAGTTTGTATGGGTAACCAAGTTGCTTAACAACGTTAAAAAAAGCGTGACTTTGTGTATACGCTTTGCCGTTTTCTAGGTAAACCATTGAGGCATACTCAGTTGTTGAAAAACCAAAATGCGTTAATAGCAATTCACCTTTTGGAGATTGCACACTGCATAATTTAAAAGTAGTCTGTGTATCGTGAGTAATAATAAAATTACACCACGCGCTGCAAAGCTTACATTGCGCGTCGAATAATATAATTTTTTGATTAAGCATTATTGTAGCTGCATCATCGCTCATAACACCTTCCTTAAATTAAGTACTAAACTACTGCTGCACCGGCTTTTTTTGTAATTTACGCTGTAACGTGCGCCTATGCATATTAAGTTGCCGTGCGGTAACCGACACATTGCCATTATTGCTGTGAAGCACTTGTTGAATATGCTCCCACTCTAAGCGCTCCGGCGACATAACTGCATCATCGATAACATTCGATGCCGATGCCACAGGCTCGGTGTTAAGCGCTTTTAATAATGTTGCCATATCAACCGGCTTTGTAAGGTAGTCGTTTGCGCCTAAACGCATTGCCTCTACTGCGGTTGCTATACTTGCAAACCCAGTTAGTAAAACAATATGTGCTTGTGCAAGTAAACTACGCAGCGGCTTTATGAGTGCAAGTCCGTTATCGTCACCTAGTTTCATGTCTAATAAAACAAAGTCGGGCAATAGTTTGCGCGCAACAAGTAACGCATCGCTTTGGTTATGCGCCACCTCGCAAGTAAAGCCTTGTTTAGTTAGGCGCCTTGCAAGTGTGCTGGCTAAATTAATATCGTCTTCAATTATAAGTAACTTCATGAGGCGTTATTCTCAGTGTTTACAATAGCGAGTTTAACTTTGGCGACAGCACCGCCACCTGCATGGTTAAACAAGGTAAGTGAGCCATTTAAACGCTCAAAAGTAACATTTGATAAAAGCACAGCAAGCCCCATTCCTTGATCGCTTGGCATAAGTTGCCCACCCAGCTCTGCTAATTGCGGTGACGAAAAGCCACGGCCAAAATCACGAATTAACAAGTAAACGCATTCGCTATGTAAGTTATCTTGCTGCCAACTCAGCTCTAATTGAGTTTGACCTTGTTTTTGATTAGCAAGCGCGGCGTTTTGCAATAAATTTAAAATAGCGGGTAATAACATCGCATCACTCAATAGCGTTGCCGCAATAGGTGGCGTAATCCATTTAATGTGCTGATCAGGGTATTGCAGTAAAAGTGTGTCTGTAATTTGTGTTTGCAGTTGCTTTACCGTTACATGTTCTTGTGAATTTTTAAGGCGTAACTGCCTTGAGAGTTTTCTAAAGTCGTTAAGCTGTGTACTACACTGAGTAAGCGGCGCTTGCATGTGCTTAACAATAGGGTTGTTTGGTTGATCTTCTAATAACTCTTCAAAGAGTAACTGTAAGTTTGCTATAGGGGTCGCTAGTTGATGAGTTATTTGCGCAGCAGCGCCATCTAAGGTAACAAGCTGTTCGTTACGTAATTGTTTTTCACGCACATTTGCAATAATACGCTCTCGCTCTTTAAGTGCCCTGCTCATTGCGCCAATCACTAATGCAATTACGCTAGCACTTAAAACAAAATTAACCCACATGCCAATAAAGTGACCACTCATATTCATTTGATGCATACTGTGATCGGGCATCTTTATCAGTAAAAAACTGTATGCGGCAATGGCTAATACTGCAATATAAGCTAATCCTTTTTCTCGCAGCGTAACAGCAGCTATCATTATCGGGAGCAATAACAACGATACAAATGCATTAGTTGCACCGCCGCTTAGCGAAAGCAAAACCGTTAAAAATAATACATCTGCAGTTAGCTGCATCAACATACCCACAGGTTTAGCGCGGCTCACATTACGATAAGCAAACAGGCTAATAAGCTGAAAAACAGCCTCTAACGCAATAACAATCAGTAAAGGCAGTAACGCAATTTGATATTCTAGTAAAAAATAAACGCTAAGCACAGCGATTAACTGCACGGCAATTGCGCCGCTTCGCAGCATTAATAGTCGACTAATAGTGGGGTCGGTTCGCATTAACAAGAGGTAATTGCCTAATCAAATGTTTAATAAGGTTATTTTAACGGGTATATGATTTTTAATCATCATCCATCGAAATTGAAAACGGTGCACAAGGCGTTCCTTGATGAAACACCATTTTCCATTGTTTATTAGTTTGGCGCCAAAGCGACATACGTAACGAGTAATTAAACTCAGCGCGAGCAGAGCGTCTATAAGCGGCTTGGTAACTTAGTTGTACTACATCATCGCTCAGCATTCGGCCCTTAAAATGCTGATTATAAAATTGTGGTACAACCTCGGTAGGTAAACGGGTAAGCACTTGGTATTTATTGAACGTAGTGCCGTTGGCAGCAATTTCGATAAATTCATCATCGAGTAAAGCATCTAATGCGCGCTCAGATTGGCGAACTTCTGGGTCTAGTAACTGGCGCTCAGCGTCAATCAAATGATTAAACAACGACACTTTTATTTTGCTGCTCATAACCTTCCCTATTGTTTATAAACTTGCCCGGCTTTCATAACAAATTGCACGTTTTTAAGTACGTCGATATTTTTAAGCGGTGAGCCATTCACACTGATAATATCTGCTTGTTTACCAACACTCAAGTCGCCAATGAGTGCGCTTTGCCCCAGCAGTTTAGCTGCATGTATAGTTGCTGATTTAATAGCTTGGGCTTCGCTCATTCCATTGTTTACCATTAAACTAAATTCGTTAGCATTGAGCCCATGACGCGACACACCAGAGTCTGTTCCAAAAGCTATATTAACCTCATTTTTCAGTGCAAGCTTGAACGACGCTTGCATTTTTGGAGTCACTTCACGCACTTTGTCGGCTATTGCCGGTGGCATATTTGGATTTGTTAGCACCTCTTCACTTACCGTTGCCCCCGCTAAAAGCGTCGGTACTAAATAAGCTCCCGTTTTTTTAAATAACTTTATTGCCTCTTTATCTAAATAAGAGCCATGCTCAATAGAATCTACACCGGCTTTTAAGGCCGCTTTTATACCTTGTGTACCGTGTGCATGCGCTGTAACTTTACGACCCAAGTGATGAGCAGTATCAACAATTGCAATCAGCTCTGCATCTGTAAGTTGTTGGTTAACACCAGCAGCGGTATTACTTAGTACTCCACCCGTGGCAGTAATTTTAATTACATCAGCGCCACTTTTAATTACCTCGCGTACCGCACGGCTACAATCATCCGCGCCATTACATATACCAATCCCGCCTGTAACTGCATCTGTAATATCTTTTCGATAACCGTGCATATCTGCGTGTCCACCGGTAGGCGATATTGTATTACCCGCTGCAAAAATGCGAGGGCCGTTAATATCATTTCGCTCAATAGCACGTTTTAGCGGAAATATAACTTTGTGATCGCTACCTAAATCTCGCACTGATGTAAAACCCGCATCGAGCGTACGTTGTAAATATTTAATTGAGCGCAAAGCATAATCGGCGTCATATTCTGTTGCCCAGCGATGAGGGTTTGCTTTAGCATCTCGCTCAAACGTAACGTGAACATGCATATCAATAAGACCAGGCATTACAAATTGATTTTTAAGATTGATAATATCGGCGTCAGGTAGGTTAAGTTCTGCTTTTGTGAGGTAGCCGTTTTTAATGGCTGTTATTGTATTATCTGTTATGACTAGCGTTTGCTCTGTTTTTACTTTTTGATCCTCGGATGTAAGTAAACTGCCCGCATAAATAATTTTATGCTGTTGAGCAAATGCTCCATTTGTTATTAATGCCAGCGTTATTGAAGTGAATGTTGTTATTAGTGTTGTTTTCATACTTGCTCCTTTTTTATACTAGCATTACCCTAAATAACCTGTAATTGCTAATATTTACGATACAAAACATGCTATAAACTAGTCTTGAAAGCCGTTTTTTGGTATAACTCACCCATTAGTAATACATGTCAGACCACCTTAAGAGAACATACTATGCCTTACGCACATATCACTGGTTGGGGTAAATGCATTCCACCAGCAAGCATTAGCAACGATGAAATTAGTGAAATAGTTGATACCACCGACGAGTGGATAACCACGCGTACTGGCATTAAATCTCGCCGAGTGAGCCATGTAAGTACCGCCGAGCTGGCAACCGTTGCAGCTAAGCATGCTATTGCGTGCGCAGGCGTTGACCCTAAAGATATTGATTTAGTTATATTAGCCACTTGTACACCTTCTACTGTTGTGGCAAATACCGCCTCACAAGTGCAAAAAAATATTGGTGCAACAGGCGCTGCCGCAATGGATACAAACGCGGCATGTTCGGGCTTTTTATATGCATTGCAAGCTGCTACAGCACAAATTCAAGCGGGTATGATCAAAAAAGCAGTGGTCATTGCCGCTGAGCGTATGACCTGGTATGTAAACTGGGCACGTCGCGACAGCGCTGTTTTATTTGGCGATGGCGCAGGTGCTGTCGTACTTGAAGCGGCAGATACGCCAGCTGGTTTACTAGCAACCAAAACTGGTTGCGACAGTGAAGACCGCGATATTTTACACATCACTAACTTTGGTAGTGATTTAAATAAATATGAGCCAATTGGTCCATCTGATTTATTATTTGAAGGTCGTGAAATTTTCAAACGTGCTGTCAAAGGCATGAGCGAAGCGTGCGACGATGTACTTAAACAAGCCGATTTGAGCCTTGATGACATTAATGTACTCGTTCCACACCAAGCTAACTTACGTATTATTCAAGCTATTCAGCATCGTTTAAAAGTACCTGACGAAAAAGTAATGGTTAACATTGGTGAGTATGGTAATACCTCTGCTGCTACGATTGCTATTGCGTTATGTGAAGCCGTTGAGCAAGGGTTAATTAAACCGCATTCAAACATTATGTCTGCTGCATTTGGTGCAGGCCTTACCTGGGCTGCAAGTTACATAAAATGGGGCGAACGCGTAACGCCTATTAGTGTAAGCGATGCCGCTTTACCGCCATGTGATAAAACCGGTTTAGAACTTGTAGCACCGGCAGTTAAAGCATGTAAAGAAGCGCAGCCAAGCTAACACAACATGTAATAAGTCACATATAAAACGCACTTAATTAAGTGCGTTTTTGCTTTTTAAGGAATTAAATTTGAAACTTTTAGGTATTCACCACGCTGCCATTATTTGCAGTGACTATGCACGTTCTAAACACTTTTATAGCAATGTACTTAAACTTAACGTTATTAATGAGCACTTTAGAGCTGATCGTAATTCATATAAATTAGATTTAGCCATGCCAGATGGTAGCCAAATAGAGCTATTTTCGTTTGATGGAGCGCCCGCAAGACCAAGCTATCCCGAAGCACACGGCTTAAGACATTTAGCTTTTAAGGTAGCGGATGTACAGATTGCAAAAACGTATTTAGAGTCGTGCGAAGTAAACGTTGAGGATATTAGAGTGGATGAAATAACCGGCAAAAAGTTTACCTTTTTTGCCGATCCAGATAACTTGCCACTTGAGCTTTATGAGGTTTAAAACTCATAAGCTCAAGTTCTTACTATTGAATCAAAAACTTATTTATTAAAACGATTTTGTAAGTAGTTAAATACAGCACGAATACCTAATGCTTCACCACCCGTTGGACGACCTGGTAATGCACGTAAGTTCCACGCCATTACATCAAAGTGTACCCACGGTGTTGTTGGCTCAACAAATTCTTTTAAGTAAAGCGCCGCAGTAATAGCACCACCAAACGGTGTACTTGCGCAATTTGCCATATCGGCTACATCACTTTTTAGTAAGCTTTTATATTGCTCAAACAACGGAAGTTGCCAAACAGGGTCATGTACGCTTAAACCTGCATCAATAATACCATTTGCTACATCGCGCTCTGTTGAGAAAAAGCCCGGAAGCTCCGTGCCTAAGGCAACACGACATGCACCCGTAAGGGTAGCAAAATCAATAATTAGCTCAGGATTATCGTTTTGTGCTTCGCTTAATGCATCACACAATACTAAGCGCCCTTCTGCGTCTGTATTATCAATTTCGACCATAATGCCTTTGCGTGTTTTAACAACATCGCCTGGACGAAACGCGTTACGCGATACCGCATTTTCAACAGCGGGTACAAGCACTCGTAATCTAATTGGTAAGTTAGCTGCCATAATAAGCTGTGCTAGAGCAATAACATGCGCGGCACCGCCCATGTCCTTTTTCATGTTACGCATGCCAGAGCTTGGTTTTAAATCAAGTCCACCTGAGTCAAAACATACGCCCTTACCTACTAGTGTAATTAATGGAGCATCTGTTGCACCCCATTTTAAATCGAGTAAACGCGGTTTATTTTCGCTTGCACGACCCACCATGTGAATAGTCGGGTAGTTTTGCTCTAGTAACTCATCGCCAATCCACTGTGAAAATTCGCCATTGTAAGTTGCAGCTAAATCTTCCATTACTTGCGATAAATGTTGCGGCATCATATCTACCGCTGGCGTATTAACTAAATCACGTGCAAGTGTAATAGCATCAGCTTGTTGGCTAATACGCTCAAACAACGCTTTATCGCTAATGGCTAATTGCGCTTTTGCTGTTGGTTTTTCTTTATATTCACTAAATTCGTAACCACCAAGCACAAACCCTAAAGCAACTTGCTCTACAAAAGCGCTCTCACCTTGAATTTGATAAGTACCAGTAGGAAGTGTATTTGCTAAATTACCCGCAGCCCAAAAATCATCGCTACTTTGCATTAAACAAAATACCTGGCTTAACTCGCCCGTTTTAGCATCAGGGATTAAAGCAACACCTTGCTTTTCGAAACCTGTATTAGTTAACCAATTTTGTATAAATGCAGGCTGCTGTGCTTGCCAGTCAGATAATTCGTTTTTAAGAATAAAAGATAAAGGAATACCAGAAGATGTATGACGTAGTAATGCACTCATTAAAAAGCTCATATAATATAAAAATGGTACTTAAGAGCATATCAATAAGCGCACCTAAAAGGTATCGCTAATTTGAAGGGATTTTAGCTACTTTTTTAAGCTATTTTTGGATTCTTGCTTTTGATTTTCTTGATCTATTTTAGCATCAAGTTCTTTAATAGATTTGTTCATATTAAACGAACTTGGCAGTACATCAACTCCCACTAAACTCCCTAATTTAACAACTAAAGGAATTGTAAGCGGGGCAAAAGGTAATACTGCAAACACACCGAGCCCTAACCCTTTTAAAATATCAACAAACTGTTCATTGGCGCGTTTTAACTCCTCTTTACTTGTTTGGCCTTGAGTGTAGCGCCTATAAATAGAGAGCATTTCTTTGGTTTCTTGTTTTTCTTGCGCAAGTGCAATTTTAAGCGCCACCATAGCACGGCGAAAACGCAGCTGTTGGCGTTTTTTACTAATTTTAACTACCCGCCAAGGTGCACGGTGAATAACTTTATATAATCGCATAACTTTTATTTTCACACAGCAGCACGGGTTCACAAAGAATAATTTACTTACAACATCCTTTAACTTATCCTTTGCACCAAATTAGTATTAAATACATACAACAACACTGAATATGACAAACCAACTACCGCAAAAACCTGAAAAACCAAAATCTGATGAATGTTGTGGTGGTGGCAGTTGCTGCCCCTGCGTGTGGGATGAATATAAAGAAAAATTAGCAACTTGGCGATGTGCACAAAACATTGAAAACCCCACCAAAAAGAAACAAATAAATAACATTTAAATACTGATAACGCATTAATTTTCCTCTCAACAACCCTATTTGCACTTATTTAGTTCATTTTAGCTTTACTTTGCACCATTGTTGCATTTTTTTCTTAAATTGAATCTTTTTGTTATCAAATGGTTAATTAGTAATTGCCCTTCCCGTTTTTTACCTATAGTCTGTAAATAGGACTTCACAAAAAGTAAGCTTAATTGATTAGGCTTTTGAGCTAAACCCTCAAACTTATGTGAAACAAAAAATTAAGTTAAAAATAAATGATGTGAAATTAGCATCAAAAATAAGAATTATTCTAACTGGGGAAAATTAGAATGAAATTAAAAAATAATGCGCTAAACCAAGCAATCAAATTTGCTTTAGCTACAACCACTGCAGGGTTGTTTTTTTCGGGTTCTGCTATTGCAGCAGACGAGCAACAGCAAACTAAAGTAAATAAAAACGTAGAGAAAATTGCCGTAGTAGGTACGCGCTCAGCTCCACGTTCAATCGGTGACTCACCAGTTCCAATCGATATTATTGGCGGCGAAGAATTAGAAAGATCAGGCAATACCGACATGCTTGAGCTTTTAAAAGGTGCCGTGCCATCTTTTAACGTACATCAAAATCCTATTAGTGATGCGGCCTCTCTTGTTCGCCCAGCTAACTTACGTGGTTTACCATCAGACAGCACATTGGTTCTTTTAAACGGCAAACGTCGTCATCGTGCTTCTGTAATTGCATTTTTAGGCGGTGGTATTAACGATGGCGCGCAAGGCGCAGATATTTCAGTTATTCCAAGCATTGCTATTAAACAAGTAGAAGTACTTCGTGATGGCGCAGCAGCTCAGTATGGTTCTGATGCGATTGCCGGTGTAATGAACTTCCAACTAAAAGACGCTTCTGAAGGTGGTAAATTAGAAATCCGCCATGGTCAATTTTATGAAGGCGACGGCGATACAACACAAGTGTCGGGTAACGTGGGTTTACCGTTTACCGACAATGGCTTTGCTAACTTAAGCTTTCAATATAAAACAGCTGATGCAACAAGCCGTTCAGTTCAACGTGCCGATGCCGCAGCACTTTCAGCGGCCGGTGTTCCTGATGTATCTTCTCTTGCACAAGTATGGGGCGCACCAGAAGTAAACGACGATATTACAATTTTTGGTAACGTAGGTTTAGAGCTAACAAACGATTCTGAATTTTACATGTTTGGTAATTACTCTGAACGTGATGTACGTGGTGGCTTTTACTACCGTAACCCGCAAACACGTTCTGGCGTTTACTCAAATGATGGTGGCGAAACACTACTTGTTGCAGATTTAACACCTGATATGAGCGCTAACTGTCCTACTATTGCAATAACAGATGGCAACGTATTAGATGATCCTGCTTATATAAATGGTGTAGCGAACAACCCAGATTGTTTTGCCTTTAACGAAACGCTTCCAGGTGGCTTTACACCTAACTTTGGCGGCAACATTACTGATACGTCTTTAACTATTGGTACTAAAGGGCGATTCACTGGTGGTTTCTTAAAAGATACTTACTATGACTTAAGCGGTACTGTGGGTTTAAATGAATCACGTTACTTCATCTATGACACGGTTAATGCTTCTTTAGGTGCGGATACGCCACGTGACTTCAGTCCGGGTAAATATGAACAGCTAGAGAAAAACTTTAACTTTGATTTATCAAAGGGTGTCGACTTTGGTTTAGCTTATGATGTAAACATTGCCGGTGGTTTTGAATGGCATGAAGAAACATTCACTATCATTTCTGGTGATGAAGAATCTTACACAGCAGGCCCTTTAACAGCACAAGGTTTTGGTATTGGCTCTAACGGCTTCCCTGGTTTTAAACCATCACAAGCAGGTGAGTTTTCTCGTCGTAACTATGCAGCGTATGTTGATGTTGAAGCACCCTTTACTGAAGACTTTTTAATGGGCGTAGCGCTTCGCTTTGAAGACTACGACAGCTTTGGTACTACAACTAACTACAAGGTAATGGCTCAATACCATTTAACTGAAGATTTAAATATTCGTGGTTCTGTAAGTAGCGGTTTCCGTGCACCTACAGTTGGTCAAGCTAACGTAAGTAACGTACAAACAAGCTTAGACAGCGGTGTATTACAAGATTCAGCGCTTCTTCCACCAACAAACCCTATTGCAGTGCAATTAGGTGGTACAGAGCTTGAGCCGGAAGAATCACAAAGCTATACACTTGGTGCTGTATACACAATCGGCGAGTTATTTTTAACGCTTGATTACTACAACATTCAAGTAGATGACCGTATTAGCCAATCAGATAAAATCAACTTAAGCCAAGCAGATAAAGATACACTTACAGCCGCTGGAGTTCCTAATGTACAAGGTCTTGCTCAGGTAAGCTTTTTTACAAATGACTTTGATACAACAACTCAAGGTATCGATTTAGTTGCAAACTATACTGCTGAACTAATGGGCGGTAGCTCTACATTTAGTCTTGCTTATAACTGGAATGATACTGAAGTAACTCAATTTAGTGAGATTACAGGTGCGTTTAAAGTTAAACGCTTAGAAGAAGATTTACCTAACCATCGTGCAACGTTCACATTGTCTCAACAATGGGAATCAGTTTCTGCATTTGCTCGTGCAAACTACTACGGCGAATACCAAGGTGTTCACGTTGATTATGATGCAACAGCTAAAACAGCAGATGCTGCAGTCACTATTGATGCTGAAGTAACTTACTTCTTAAATGAATCAGTTAGCTTCTCTGTAGGCGCTCAAAACTTATTCGACCAAGATGCTGAAAAACTTGATTTTGCAGATGCAACGGGTATCCCTAATAACAACTGGGGTGGTCAGTTCTACGAAACATCTCCGTTTGGTATTAACGGTGGCTTTTACTACGCTAAAGCAACATATACTTTTTAAACTATTTTCATGAAGAACCAAAGGCGAAATGTTAAAGACATTTCGCCTTTTTAATTTTATAGTTAATAAAAATAATAATAATGTCTAACTATGTTACTTAATAAAGCCAACCAATTATTTCAACAAAATAAACTCAAAGAAGCTGAGTTTCATTTTAAAACGCTATTAAATAGTAATCCCGAAAATGGTGAAGCTTTATTTGGCTTAGGCAGAATTGCCCTACGATTAGAGCGTTATGACGCTGCCGTGTACTTACTCCAAAAAGCGTGTGAGCGCATGCCTCATATGCTTGAACCATTACATGCCCTTGCTGATGCATTTAACGGTGTTAATTCGCCAAACGATGCGTTAACGGTGCTCGAATACGCAAAAAAATTAGCAAGTCATAACCCAGAGCCTCATTATTACTTAGCACAGCACTATTTAACACATGGCGAGTTAGATAAAGCCCATACAACCTTTGCTCATGCACTCAGTATTGGGGTATACCCTGTAACAGCTTATATTTTATTTGAACTTGTGCAGTTAGGCCGGTTTGATAAAGAGCATAATTATGTAAGTAATTTGCACCACTTACTAACTCAAACGAGCAATTTACGTTTAAAAATGGTGTGTTACTACGCATTAGCAAACAGTTACGATGCACTTGAAGATACCGAGCAAGCATTTAATTATTTTATATTGGCAAATAAATTACAAAGAAAATTAAGTGAATTTAACACTAAAGATTTAATCCCTTTTTACGATGAAATAATAAAATACAACACCGAGGAATTTATTGCCTCTGCCGATAAAAAATTTACAGGTAATATTACACCTGTATTTATTATTGGTATGCCTCGTAGTGGCTCTACCCTCCTGGAGCAAATGTTGGCAAGCCATAGTCAGTTTTCGAGCCTAGGAGAAAGTACGAGTATTAGTAATAACGCGGTTGCTTTTATCGAGCAAAAAACGGGAGTTGCTTACCCGCAATGTTTAGCGCATTTAACGCCTGACTTAATCAAAAAAGCCCGCGAGCTTTATATCGCAACATTAAAAACAGCATCGCCCATCAGACCTTTTATAATAAATAAACTGCCGAGTAATTATCAGTCGCTCGGACTAATATATATCCTATTTCCAAATGCCAAATTTATAAACTTAAGTCGCAACTTTAATGCTACTGCGTTTTCTATTTTCACTAATTACTTTGCCGAAAACGAGCCTTATTTTTGCTCACTACCTGAGTTTAAGCTTTACCATAGTGTGTATGAAAAACTGATGAGCCATTGGTACTCCTTTAAAAGTATGCCAATTTATGATGTCAGTTACGAAGATTTAGTGAGCAACCCAAAAGAGCAGCTAACGCAGTTACTTGGTTTTTTAAACTGTCATTTTGAACAGCGCTGTTTAGCGTTTTATAAGCATAAAAAACCAGTAACCACGTTGAGTAAGCATGCTATTCGCCAGCCTATTAATAACACAGCAATCGCTAAGTGGGAGCGCTACAAAACACCTCTTCTAAAGTTACTTAATGAGAATTAGAATGCGCTCTAAACCAATTAAGTAAATCTTTAAATTGATCATCACGCGCACTTGGGTGGGTAAGCATATTAATATGGTCGTAATCAAAATTATGTCCGTGTTTACGACCGTAAATTTGCATTTTTTGAATGCCAGGCCCAGATTCGTCCATAAATTTTTGAATATCGATTGACTGTGCTAATGCTTTATCTTTTACTGCAGAAATATGAAGCGTTGGCGGTAAATGCAGTCTGTTTAGCGCTTTTGCATAATTAAAATGATCATCAGAGTCTATCCATGGCTTCTTTTTAGCCCATTGCATACTTTGATAATGCGACTTTTGAGTTTCGTTATCGCTTCCCCACTTATAGCCTTTTGCATTTAAATAACCGTGTTTTTTAGCGAGCAAAGGCGCCATAAAGTACCAAATCAAATTGGCTTGTAATAATTTTTGAGGATGGTTATTAAATAAAGAGCGTTTAGAGCCAAAATACACACATGCTTTTACATCGTTAATATATTCAGGAAAACGTGCAAACGCACTATTCATTAATACCCCGCCCCAAGAATGAGCGACCCAATAATCGGGCTTTTTACCTTCAATCAACTCTATTTGATTAATAAAAGCAGGGATATCTTCTAAAATAGCCTCCGTTTGCCCGTACTTAGCGTCACTTGAAATAACCGGTTTACTATCACCTCGGCCCCGTAAATCAGCAACATAACAACAATATCCATGCTCAGCTAAAAATGGTGCGAGCCCTTTATTAGAGTGCGTGTAAAAAATTTTACCGTTTTCTATAGCCCCATGCATAAAAAATACAACAGGCCCTTGCTGATTATCATCGCTAATACGGCGTAAATGGAGGGTTTGTTGATCAGCTAAAGTAATAATTATTGATTGCTGAGAAATGGCCACTGCGGTTCCTTTTTATTATTTTCAACTCATCCTACCAGTAATATTCGATATACCAAAGGAAATGTCTGCACTTTACCCACCTGCATTTGTTACAATCACCACATTATATCTGTTGTTAAAATGAAGCCATGAAAGAAAATAATACACGTTCAAAATTACATCCTCGTAACCTACATAAAAATGGGTACGACTTCGATTTATTAACAACAGAGCACCCTGCTCTACTGCCTTTTGTTATAACCACACCTGCAGGTACTAAAAGTATTGATTTTAGTGATAACAAAGCCGTTAAAACACTCAATCAAGCTCTTTTAAAAGCACATTATAATATTGATTTTTGGGATATTCCTGAGCACAATTTATGTCCACCTATACCTGGGCGTGTTGACTACATTCATTACTTAGCTGACTTATTAAGTGATGATAATCAACAACAAATACCTTTAGGTAAGCAAATTAAAGTGCTTGATATTGGCACTGGCGCTAACTTAGTTTATCCGCTTACTGGTACAAGTGAATATAAGTGGCATTTTACAGGGACTGATATTGATGCAGCTTCGGTAAAAATAGCAAAGCAAATTGCTCAGTTTAATAGTTTAAAAATAACCCTAAAACAACAAAAAAACGCATCACATATTTTTAAAGGCGTTGTAAATCAAAAAGATTTATACCATTTAACGCTCTGCAACCCTCCGTTTCATGCAAGTGAAGAAGAGGCAAGTAAAGGCAGTGAACGTAAATGGAAAAACCTAGGAAAAACCCCCAGTAGCACGCTTAATTTTGGTGGTCATAATAATGAATTATGGTGTGAAGGCGGTGAAGTACAGTTTATCTCTAACATGATTAAAGAGAGCGAAGACTTTGCAGAGCAAGTACTGTGGTTTACGTCGTTAGTCTCTAAAAAAGATAATATTGCAGCCCTTGAAGAAGTATTAAAAGCCCACCCAATAGCACAATATAAAATAGTTGATATGGCACAAGGTCAAAAAATTAGCCGCTTTATTGCATGGAGCTACTTTGATAAAGAAACTCGTGAACAAATTTGTAGCGAGCTGGCTTAGTACCAATTTTATTAAAAACAATAAAAAGGATAAGGCAATCATGATAGATTTTCGCTCTGATACAGTTACAAAACCAACAAAAGAAATGCGCGATATTATGTACAGCGCACCGGTTGGTGACGATGTATACGGTGATGATGAAAGCGTTAACCAGCTAGAAGCTTATGCGTGTGAGCGTTTTAACTTTGAAGCTGCTCTTTATTGTAGCTCAGGTACACAAGCCAACTTACTTGCAATAATGGCGCATTGTGAGCGAGGTGACGAATACATATGTGGCCAAAATGCTCACAATTATAAGTTTGAGGGCGGCGGCGCAGCTGTTTTAGGGTCCGTGCAACCACAGCCTATTGAAAATGAAGCCGATGGTAGCATCCCCTTCAGTAAAATAGCTGCAGCAATAAAACCAGACGATTGCCATTTTGCAAACACGCGATTACTTAGCTTAGAAAATACCATAGGCGGAAAAGTGCTCCCGCTTGAGTACTTAGCCCAAGCTCGTGACTTTGTTAATACGCATAATTTAGCGCTGCACTTAGACGGCGCACGTGCTTTTAATGCCGCTGTTGAGCTAAATATTGATATCACTGAAATCACAAAGCACTTTGACTCAATTTCTATTTGTTTATCTAAAGGTTTGGGGGCGCCCGTAGGCTCTTTATTATTAGGCTCACCAGCACTTATTAATAAAGCAAGACGATGGAGAAAAGTACTTGGTGGCGGTATGCGCCAAGCCGGAATGCTTGCAGCTGCCGGGCAGTTTGCACTTGAGCACAATGTAGAGCGCTTAAAAGACGATCATGCAAATGCACGTTATTTGGCTCAACAATTAAGTGAAATCAGTGGCTTTACTGTAGATATGAGTAACACCACTAATATGGTTTACGCAACATACACTAGCAGTATAAACATTGAAGAGATTGCTGAGGCACTTAAACAACAAGGTATACTATTTAGCCCAAGCAAGCAGCTTAGGCTAGTGACGCATTTAGATATTACGCGCGAAGATATTGATACATTTTTAAATGCTTTGTCGGCCCATATTTAACGCGGCTTTATAATGTTTGCGGCATACCGAAACATATCGGTCATTGCCGCCAATTTCTACTTGGTTACCATCGGCTATTGCTTCACCATTTTCATCGGTACGCAGTACATGGTTTGCTTTACGTCCACAGTGGCATACAGTTTTAAGCTCAACTAACTTATCAGCCCACGCAAGCAAATATTGCGACCCTATAAATAGCTCGCCTCTAAAGTCGTTACGCAAGCCATAACACAATACCGGTATACCTAATTCATCAACCACATCGGTTAATTGCATTACTTGTTCTTTTGATAAAAATTGGCACTCGTCAACTAATACACAATGGCGTTTTTTATCATTGTTGAGTGATTGAATAAGATCAAAAACATCTTTGCTAGCATCAAATACATGCGCATCTGCTTGCAAGCCAATACGAGACGATACTTTACCCACGCCTTGTCTATCATCAATGGCAGCAGTAAGGATCACAGGTTCCATGCCACGTTCTTTATAATTAAATGCAGATTGTAATAACGTGGTTGATTTACCTGCATTCATTGCAGAGTAGTAAAAGTATAATTGAGCCATTGCAGTGCCATTTTATAAAAAGTGCGCTTATGCTACCTTAATATTAAATTAATACCAATTTACAAACGCGAATTTAACGAGGTTATTAGGGCCTGCTGACCTTTCAGGATTAAAATTTGTTCAACCTAGGGGCTATTTAATCGCGGCGTGAGGTTTGTAACCTAGCGGGCTAAGTAAAAACCGAGCAAAGCTTCCGCGTCCTGCTCACGCCCCTTACCTACATCCATGTAGGCAACAAAGAGTAAATTGCCCCTAGGCAGAACCCTTCGGGCAGCGCATGTTTGGCATTTATGCTGCGTTATCGCCTATTTATGGGGAATAACCACATATATAGGCTCTGCCTTACCTAAATACCAAACAGTCTGCTGCAAATTCAACCTCGAAAGATAAACAGGCCCTAAGTGTTTGTAAATATTTAATATAGATAGGTGCACTTTCAAATTTTGATAACCACTGCCACATTTGCAAGCTTAGAGCGTTATTTTCTTCGTAGAATTGTTTTGAAAAAATAAGATAACCATGGCTTGTTTCGTACGGTGGGTAAATCGGTTTAACGTTATTACCTTTATACGGATAACTCGACACTTTTAAACCATCAACTTGGCATATATCAACGCTCGCCTGCACCACGCCCTTATCTAGCAACTCAAAAGCTTTGCTTTTAGAAAACGTATTATGAATAAAAAATGGTTCTTCTTTCAACGCGCTATTTAGTCCATAGCCATTAGGAATAGCTATCGTAAATGCTTTATTTTGAAATACTTCGCGAGTCTCCCATTCTTTATGAAATTTATAACGCCCTATAAGGCAGCTACTAAATTCACTTACTGCATAGTCATCTTGTAACTTACCTTGCTGATCAACAGGGTAAACAGCAAGGTTTTCTCGTCCTTTGCGGTAACTGGCAATAACAGCATTAACTCGATTAAATTCTAAATCGCTTAAGCATCTACGCCATGGTTTTCTAACAAACTTAATCTCAACACCATCAATCGCTTTATCTAATAAACTTAAAACCTCAACTGAGGCATCAGGTTGATCAATAGGTATAGCCTTATCAACACCTAAAAATAGTGGTGCTGCATTTTTATCTTCATAACAAAAAAGTAATTCTTTGGCCGTAACGCCATCGCAAAAAACAATACACTTCAAAACAAAAATATAAAGTAACGTTCTAATTTTCATAGTGATTTTTATTTATAAACTAAATCTACAGTGTAGTATGTAGAACTAAACATACAAAATATTCGTTAAATTAATTTACATTAATCCTTCGTGTTTCAGCAACCAAAGTTTCCTATCAAGCCCACCAGCATAGCCCGTTAACTTTGCATTTGCGCCAATAATTCGGTGGCAAGGCACTATAATGCTAATCGGATTTTTACCATTCGCAGCACCTACTGCCCTCACTGCTTTTGGGTTATTGAGTTGGTTTGCAATATAGCCGTATGTTTGTGATTGCCCAAAAGGCACCGTTAATAGTGCTTGCCATACGCTTTGTTGAAATGCTGTATCGTTTGTATCAAGTGGTACATCAAAAGTAGTGCGTTTTTTTGCAAAGTACTCATTTAACTGCGCAGCACAAATAAGCACCGCCTTGTTAGCGACTTGCTCAAATGGCGTATGAGGGTGTTCAACTGGTGGATAAAACCCAACGTAACTCACGCCTTTCTCGGTCGCTTGAATAATTATGTCGTCTATAGGGCTCGAAATGGATGTTTGAATGATCATTATAATTGCTGCCAAAGTTGAAAAGTTAAGTAAGAGCGAAAAGGAGCGCTGTTAGCAGGTACGAAAGGGTTTGCCGCCGCTTGAGCTTTTTTAACACCTAAGTCGCCATCAAGTAATATATCGGGCTGGCTTTGCCCTCGCAACTTTGCATAATTTACTGTCCAAGGACCAATTCCCTTTAAATTAAGCCATTCGTCTAAATCGTCGTTTTCGGAGTTTAAAGCACAAAACTGGGCTAAGTTGTGTAGCGCATTTTTGCGTGCTTGTGGCATTTTAAAAAATGCAAAATCACTATTAGCGACAATTTTAGCCGTAGGGAAGTAAATAACACCGCCCTCTTTTTCGCCTAATTCATCAACTAACTTTGTTACTAAATTATGCGCCGCAGTAACACTCACTTGTTGTCCGAGTACCGCCCTTATACCGGCTTCAAAACTTGACCAAATCCCTGGAAGTCTGAGCCCTTCACACACTGTAAACGCATTGTTAATATTGGCGCTTAAATGCGTTTCAATTAAATTAATATCGGCATCTAAATCAAGCACACGGCGTATATTATTTATAACGGGTTGTAAGTACACCGTATTGTCTATATTG
Organism: Pseudoalteromonas sp. SWYJZ19; assembly: GCF_015864375.1. Taxonomy (NCBI): domain Bacteria; kingdom Pseudomonadati; phylum Pseudomonadota; class Gammaproteobacteria; order Alteromonadales; family Pseudoalteromonadaceae; genus Pseudoalteromonas; species Pseudoalteromonas sp. SWYJZ19. The sequence continues at coordinate 67,808 of NZ_JADYXI010000009.1, read as the reverse complement.
ATAGATACACTAAAGTGGTTTTTACTCGCTATAAATTCAGCGGTAAAGCTTCCTTTATATTCCTCACTTGCAAAAGTACGTCCGTAGCTCGTTTGTGTTATCCACTCCATTGGTTTTATCAAGCGCCGTTGTAAAAAGCCCTGCAAAGCAGGCCAATTATAAGGCGGCCTAAATGGCAGGGTTAAAGTGAGTTTTGACGTTGGTTTTTTATCGCCACTGCGCAGCTTCGAGGGAGCTATATTTAACTGCTGTAAAAATGCATCATTAAAGCGCCTAATGCTTTTAAAGCCAGCGGCAAATGCTATTTCGGTAAGAGGTAAATGTGTTTCTTGAATCAGCTTTTTAGCAAAGTGACACTGGTTAAATAATCGGTATTGCGTAATCGACACGCCAAAATACTGCTTAAACAACTGTCTTAAATAACGACTGCTTATACCTAAACGAGCTGCTAATTTTTCGCAGTCGTGCTCATCGTGCTGATCAATTAATTGCTTAGCTCTCAGAGCTGTGGTTTTTGTACCCTGCCAAGCAGCGCTGCCTGGTGCGCTATCGGGTCTGCATCGTATACATGGCCTAAACCCAGCTTGGGCTGCATTATGTGCAAACTGATAATACGTGACGTTTTTTTCGTGTGCGGTAGGAGCTGGGCATATTGGTCTGCAATATATGCCCGTACTTTTAACAGCAACATAAAAAAGCCCGTCAAAACGTGGATCGCGGCTCTGACGTGCTTTTTGCCAATGTGAATTGTCCATAAGCGGCTCTGTAAAATAACCTAATAGAGTCTAGCTTATAGAAAAAAACTCACTTTACTAGCCATATTCGGAACTCTACTAATAGCAGCTAAGTAGCGCTTTTCAACTTCAGTCCAATTAATTACATTATAAAAAGCAGCGATATACTCAGGGCGCTTATTTTGATACTTCAAGTAATAGGCATGTTCCCATACATCAAGTCCCAAAATAGGGATATTCCCTTGCATTAAAGGGCAATCTTGATTAGCGCTATTTTGTACAATCAGCTTTTCATCTGGCATGACGCATAACCACGCCCAGCCACTACCAAATTGGCTAATTGCAGCGGCTGTAAATTCCTCTTTAAATTCATCAAAACCGCCGAGTTGCTCATTTATAGCTTGGGCCACAATACCTTCAGGTTCACCTCCTCCTTGTGGGCTCATTATCTGCCAAAATAAGCTGTGATTAAAATGCCCTCCTACATGCTCTTGTACTGCTTTTTGCAAATTACTAGGCAGGCTGTTTATTCCCTTAAGTAATTTTTCAGCATTTGCGGTTGCATATACAGTATCTGCTAAAGCAGCATTGGCTTTATTGATATACGTTTGATGATGCAAAGTGTGGTGAATATGCATAGTTTTGCTGTCTAAATGAGGCTCAAGCGCATCGTATTCATAATTAAGTGCTGGCAAGGTAAACGCCATAAATTACTCCTTATTTTAATGTAGCAGGCTGTTTGTTGAGTCTTTAGAGCATAAGCAAAAATTCACTTGCTCTATTAGCTCAGGTAAAAAATGATAGCGTCTTGCAAATGATACAAGTTCAGAGGAAGTTTTAATGTAATGATGCTTACTCACTTTTTGTATATCGTAATGAGTATGCTTAATTAATGAAGAGAGTGTTAAGTGTACTTCGCATAACCATTTACATGCATTTTCAGGCTGTTGCATAGCAATATAGGTATCAGCTAAATTATGTGAAGCAACAACAAGTGCGGGTATACAATGCTCAATAGCATGAATGGCATTATTATTAATCTGAGCGTATAAAAACTGCTGAAGGAGATGATCTGCGAGTGTTTGGGCTAATAAGTATTTATCGCGTGCTTCGAGTAAAGCACCTTGTTCAAATGCATAATTACCTTGCATTATGTTCGACTGCCAAGGGCTTAATGCTTGTTCAAGATAGAGTAGATCTGGCTGGGGCTGTTTTTGACTTGAGATCATATAATCATCTGCACATTTAATTATTGAGTGTGTATTTAACTTACACACCCAACAACGCAAATGCAAATGATTTTCATTAACTATTTAGCGAAATCTAATAATTCCTGCCCTGTTAAGCGATATATAATCCATTCGTTTTGTGGCTTTGCACCAATGCTATTGTAAAAATCGATAGCGGGTTTATTCCAATCAAGGACCACCCATTCAAAACGGCCACAGTTATTACTAATCGCATTATTAGCTAAGTGCTTCATAATGGCTTTGCCTGCACCATTGCCACGACTATCAGGGCTTACATATAAATCTTCTAGGTACAGGCCATTTTTACCTAACCAGGTAGAGTAATTATAAAAATATACTGCAAAACCAATTGGCTCATCGCCTTCTAAACAAATTATGCTGTGCGCGGTTGATCCTTCGCTAAACAAAGTATCTAGAATTGCTTGTTCATCTGTTTTTACCGCATCAGGTTCTTTTTCGTATGTGGCAAGTTCGGTAATAAAGTGCAAAATTGTTTTTGCGTCACTTGGTTTTGCATCACGTATTATAACGGGTTTACTCATTGTATTTTGACCTTAAATATACAGCTCTAATTTATCTTTTAAAATATCTAATTGAATAGGTTTACTCAAGTAATCATCCATTCCAGCAGTTATACAGCGCTCTTTATCGGAGTCCATTGCATTAGCAGTGATGGCAATAATTTTTATATTTTTGTGCTGCTCACCCGCGACCCCTTCGCGTATAGCTGCAGTTGCCCCAAAGCCATCCAAAACTGGCATTTGGCAATCCATAAGTACAAGCTTAAAGAATCCTGAATCATGCGCTTTTAATATATCAATTGCCAATTGACCATTCCCGGCAATCGTAACGTCACAATTAAGCTTTTTGAGCATTAATTTAGCCACCTGTTGGTTAATGGGATTATCTTCTACAAGTAGTATTTGGGCAGATTCCTGCACCTTTTCTTTTTTAAGTGACGAAATATAGCCTGACGTAACAAGTGGAAGTGTCTCGCCTGCATCATTACTCGTTATAACCGACAGTGCAGAAATTAAATCGGCAGTGGTCACAGGTTTAGGAAAATATGCCTGAAAGCCAGCGTCAGAATAACGCTGAGCGCCTTCCATACCAGCAATACTAGTCATCATTACAAGTGGCATTGATTTATAATGTGCATGTGCTTTTAGTGCTTTACAAAGCTCTATGCCGTCCATTCCTGGCATTTGCATATCAAGCACTGCAATATCGTACATACAATTTTTGCTTTCATATTGCTGCGCGCACATATCAAGTGCTTGATGTGCATCGCATGCAAGCGCAACCTTAGCGCCCCAATGCTCAAGCTGTTGTAAAATTACTATCCGATTTGTTTCGTTATCATCAACAACTAAAACCGTTAACTCTTTCATATTAATATTAGGAATATAACGCTCTTTTTGATCGCCAGGGGTCAGCATTATAGTGGCAGTAAAGGTACTTCCTTCGCCGGCTTCACTACTAAGAGAAATTGCCCCACCCATTAGCTCACAAAGCTGCTTACAAATAGCCAGCCCTAAGCCACTGCCCCCGTATTCACGCGTTGTTGATGCATCTACTTGAGAAAACGGAGTAAATAATTGCTGCTGTTTTTCTAAACTGATCCCTATACCTGAGTCTTTTATACTGACAATAAATTCTAAGCCTTGAGCCACTTTATTAACTTTCGCACTTACAACAACCTCGCCTTTACTCGTAAACTTAACGGCGTTACTTAGTAAATTAGTAAGTACTTGGCGAATTCGCCCAGGATCACCGCATAACTGCGAAGGTTCAAGTGCAACCAAATCTAAAATTATTTCAATCCCTTTGTCTTGAGCTGTAAATGCTTGCGCGGCAGCAACTTCACCAATTAAATCGCGGGCATTAAAGTTAATTTCTTCAAGCTCAATTTTACCCGCTTCAGCTTTAGAGAAATCTAAAATATCGTTAATGACACCCAATAAAGAATGTGCACTTGTTTTGGCTATATCGACTTTAGTTTCTATTGGTTTAGGTAATGACTCTAATTGAACAAGCTCTAGCATACCGAGTACACCATTCATTGGCGTTCTTATTTCGTGACTCATGGTTGCTAAAAATTGGCTCTTGGCAATGGCTGCATCTTCTGCTTTTACAAGCGCTACTTTAAGCTCCTCACTGATTACTTTACGTTGCTGAGAAATTAAAGTACTTCCCACTAAAGTAGCTAATGATCGAAGATACGTTTCTTCACTTTGCGTCCAATAGTGGTGCTCGCCAACAGTTTCAGCACATAAAATACCTAAATTACCATCGCCTGTTGCTATAACTGCATCAAGTATTGATTTAATATTGAGTGGTTTTGCATACGCTTCTATAAAATCAACAGTTGCCGGATGAGTATAAACATCATCAATAGCCACTAAGTTTTGCTCATAAATGGCGTTATAATATGCAGGATAGTCTTTAGCAGTTAAAACAGCATCTGTATCTACAAACCCTAGCCCATCTATATATAAGCTATGACACGCCATCACGTCTCGTTGTTCGTTAAAAATCCATACCGACGCACGTGCAATATTTAGCACTTCACACATAGATTTAACCGCTAGCTTTTTAACTTGCTCTACATCACTATTTTGCACTTCAGGTGCGACTGTAAGCGCGGCTAAATTTTTGTTATAGCGGTTTGCTTTTTCGCTTTCGAGTTCAAGGCGTTTATGTGCGTCAATACTTTGAAATGAGCCAAAAACACGCACACATTTACCATCTTTAAACTCTGTTTGCCCCATCGATTTAACCCAGCGTTCTTGCCCAGCATAGGTTAAAATAATAAGTTCAACACTCCAGCTTTCACCTAATGTTACTGCGCATTCAAACAAAGTATTTATAGTATCTCGGTGCACTCCTGGTTTATAAAAATCAATTGCGGTATCTATCCTCGGCTCAAATCCCTCTGGTACTTCGTGGATAACTTTAACTTCATCAGACCAATAAAGAGTATGTGCTTCTAAGTCAATTTCCCATGCACCAATCTGCCCTTGCTTACTCATTGACTCTAGCAAGCTTTGCTGACGATTTATTTTTAATTGCGTATTGTATCGCTCTGTAATATCTAAAATAAATCCATCTAAATACAAAACGTTACCAGTTTCATCGTAAATTGCTTGGCCTTTTTCATTTACCCAATGCAAAGAGCCATCGCGAGCTGTAATTCTATACTCAACAGACCATGACTGCTTAGCACTGGCACAGCGTAAAATTTCAGCTTTTATTTTTTTAGAATCGTCTTCGCATATTAAATCAAAAAAGCTTAGAGCATCATTGCCTATCAACTCATCAGGTGAATAGCCTGTTATCTCACTTGCTTGCTCACTCATATAAAGTGTGCTTAATTTATCATCAAATTTACACCGATAAATAATACCCGGTATATTTGATACCAAAGATGCAAATCTATCTCGGCTTCCTTGCAGTTCAAGTTCAGTTGCTTTTTTATCTGAGATATCTAAGTGAGTACCTATCATTCGCTTAGGCGAACCATCACTATTCCATTCAACCACTTTAGCTGTATCAAGCACCCACACCCAGTGGCCATTTTTATGCTTCATACGCGCTTCACTTTCGTAGTAATCTGTTTCACCAGCAAAGTGCGCTTTTAGCTTTAAGTCTGATTCAATTAAATCCTCTGGGTGAATAAATTTATACCAAGTTTGTATTGTACAAGGCTCTATTTCACTCAGTTTATACCCTATAATTTCAGCCCAACGGTTATTTAAAACAGCTACGTTAGTATCAATATACCAATCCCAAATACCTACAGCAGTTGTATCTATCACTAACTGCAACTGTGTTTTATGCTGCTCAAGTTCTAGTTCTTGCAGTTTAAGAAATGTCATATCGGTACGAATAGCAATATAGCTTTGCGGTTTACCGCTTTCATCTAAAAATGGCGCAATGGTCGTATCTACCCAATAAAAACCACCATGCTTCGCTTTATTGCATATTTGCCCGTTCCATACATCTCCGCGTTTGAGGGTTTTATACATATTTTTAAAAAATTCTTTTTCGTGCTTTCCTGAATTTAAAATACGATGGTTTTGACCTATTAATTCATATTCATCATAGCCACTAATTTCGCAAAATTTCTTATTTACAAAAGTAATGGTGCCATGCAGATCAGTTACTGCAACAATGGCATGTTCATCTAATGCGCTTTTTTGCTCAGCTAATTGTTTTAATGCAATTTGAAGTGCAGAGCGTTGTTTTTGCAGTATGCTTTGCTGTTCTGCTTTTACGGCCACTAACTTACGCAGGCCTAATGAAAGCTGATTAAACTCTATGCTGTCGTTTATTATTGGCACTTTAACCACATCACCTTTGGTAATGTTTTCAACAATTTTAGCTAAGTTAATTAAAGGACGAGAAAGCCGACGACCAAACCACCACGACGACGTTAATATAAGTAGTAATGCCCCCATATTTGTTAATATAGCGAGCTGCTTATAATAATTAGATCCTTGCAATGCAACGTCTTTTGGTTTTGATACAAGTAATTGCCAACCAGATTCATTTAAAAACTCTAAAGAATTAATATACCCATATAAAGTGGCTTCATCTTTATTACTATAAGAAAAAACACGTTGTATTGGTGAGCCATTCTGAGAGAAAAATAGTGGTTGGGCATCGTCTGTATTATTACTTTTTTGAATTTTATTATTGTGCATAACATAAAATGTTATGTCTTTATTAGCTGTGTGTATTTTACTTAGATTATTCAATAAGCCGTTTAAATTTATATCTGCGAGCAATATGGTTTGTAACTTATTTTCGCCATTTAATACCGGTAAACCAATAATATGATACTCACGCCCTGAGACAGTCATTGACTGAAATTGAATTTCTCCTGTATTTTTAATACCAGAACGAATGTCGTTAAAACGTTGGTCTTTAATAACATTAAAAAAGGGGGATTTGGGGAGTGAATTAACGAGGTCTACATCAATAAGCTCTACATTATTAACAAAGTCGTACTGCTCAACAAATTGACTGATTAATTTTTGCTTTTTAGCAGGGCTAATATCAAGCTGTGTCCTAAGCAAATATAAGTCTTTAACATGGTCCGCAAACCAAATATCAGCAAATTGCTTGCCTATATTATTAAGCTCGTTTAGTTCAGTGTCTGCATTTTGTTTAAGGGTGCGATTTACGTGTTCAAGACTAAACCAAGTAAGTATACAAAGTGGCCCTAAGGCTATAATTATAAAGGTTATAATTAACTTACTTCGAACAGATTGTCCTTTACCTGTTAATTCACCAAAGTTTAAACCTTTGTCCATGCTTAATACCCAGCAGCTTTTAATCATTTAATATTACTTACATTAATGCACTAAATATATAAAGACGCAAGTTTTGAGCTGTAAACTCCTTAAAAAATCGACATTTAGCGTTACAATCTTAAATTCGCGCATTCAAAAAAAGTACGTCTTTATTACTAACTTACAATTGCGTTCATTTACACTATAACTCCTGTAGCTGTTTTAAATCACCCATGATATAAGCAATATTCAATCAAAGCATTTGAGAGCATTATGGCGCACGATCACTCACATAGTCATGTAGACGAAAACCAAAGCAATAAACAACTCACCGTTGCTGTGGTTATTAATGTATTGCTAACCGTAGCCCAAGTTATTGGCGGGATATTTTCGGGCAGTTTGTCACTTATAGCCGATGCCCTTCATAATTTAAGTGATGCTGCCGCTATATTTATAGCCTTGGTTGCACGTAAAGTTGGTAATAAACCTGCTGACGGCACTCATCACTTTGGCTATAAACGCGCAGAAATACTCGCCACACTTTTTAATAGCAGTACATTAATATTAATTGGCGTGTATTTAATTTTTGAAGCCATTTCGAGCTATTTAAACCCTCAACCAATTAATGGCTGGATAGTTGTGTGGGTGGCAGCAATAGCATTGGTAATCGATTTAGCAACCGCATTTTTAACCTACCGAGCAGGTGCAAATCACAGCATAAATATAAAGGCGGCTTTTATCCATAACGTATCTGATGCAATGGCGTCTATTGTGGTAATTATTGCGGGCACCTTAATTATTTTATACCAATGGTACATTGTCGATTTAATTGCCACTGTACTTATTTCTATCTATGTAATTTATCATGGCATTTTACTATTAAAGCAAAGCTGCAAAATTTTAATGCAAGCAGCACCCAATAACATCGACACACATGCTATATCACATGCTATTGGTAGTGAATTTAATATCGAATCTGTAACCAGTATTAAGCTTTGGCAACTAGACGATAAAGAAAACTACTGCGAGCTTGTTATTAGCACTCAGCAAGCAATTGATTTGCCAGCCGTAAAAAGCTTTTTACACGACAATTTTAATATCGAAAACTGCATAATAGAAATCCAACCAAATACACAACTATTTAATTGAAAACAGCTCGTATTATCATTTACAATATTGCCATTAACTCATAATGAGATACCGTTTTTGAAACTTTGGTTACGTAGAATTCATTTAGGCCTTGCCCTTATTAGCGGACTATTTTTATTAATAGTGAGCTTAACCGGTGCTGTTATGATTTATGCAAAAGACATACAGCACTTAATAGAACCCGCAAAATGGCAAGTAACACCACAAGCAAATTTAATGCCTTACGATGAGCTTATACAAAATGTACAAGCTCAAACTAAGCAAAAAATCACCTTTTTTATGCCCGAACAAGCGCCAAACGCCGCATGGCAATTTAGGTTAGCTAATAAATACTACGCCAGTGTTGATCCCTACTCAGGGAGAGTGCTAAACGTCTATGAATCAACCGATACGATTTATGGGTTTGCTATGGGATTACATCGTTGGCTGTTGTTTGAAGACAGTGAGGGTGAAAAAACCTTTAGAAATTGGATGTCGGTGTGTGCATTGCTACTTTTAATAAATGTATTACTCGGCTTTTATTTATGGGTAAAACCTAAAAACAGAATTAAGCGTTTAGCTATAAAACCAAAAGCCAAATTTAGAGTGCTCATGTATCAATTACATACCGTACTGGGTGTTTACTTTTTTATACCGCTGGTACTTATTGCCTTTACTGGCATGGCATTTAATTGGAAAACACAAACTCAATCGGTATTAGAATTTGTAACGTTTAATAAAGTAGAACAAAGGCCTAAAGCACCGAAAATAATACAGCCCTCTCAGGCTACTTTAGACTATAACAAAGCAATTAAAAATGCAGAGAACGTATTTCCAGATGGCAAAGTATATAGAATTTATTTACCTAAAAAAGCCGACGAAGCAATAGCACTGAGAATGCAAAACCCTGGCGAAAGCCACGCTTACAGCTGGGTTTGGACTAACCCATTTACTGGTAAAGTATTAAACTCATTTGACGCCAGTAAAACCAACTTCACAACACAAACATGGAACTTTAAGTATAAGTTTCACATTGGTGATTTTGCAGGCCCTATTGTGCAGTTTTTATGGTTATTAATAGCCCTTTCACTCGCATTTTTTATTGTAAGCGGTGTGTATTTTTGGTTAAAACGCCATAAATGGAAATAAATCTCATTAACACTTGCGTCATTAGTTGATAATAATTACCATTACGGGAACTATTATCAACTAAGACACCCTATGTTAAAAACTTCGCTTTGCCTTATTGCTGTTGCAATAAGTACTAACACGTTAGCAAATGAAAATAATAAAAATGAATACACTTCTGATCAGTTAGAGCATGTCATTGTATCTGGCAGCCGCATATCAGAAAGCATAGACGAAGTACCTGCCTCGATTACCGTTATAAATCAGCAACAAATACAACAGCATTTAAAAGTAAGCTCAGAACTGGGAAGCTTACTCGCGCAAATGGTTCCAGGGCTAGCTCCCGATACCGGCAGTTCAAGTAATTCAGGACAAACACTACGCGGCCGCGCGCCATTAATAATGATTGATGGCGTACCGCAATCAACCCCTCTTCGTAATGGCTCTTTAGGCGTAAAAACGCTTGATGCAAGTGCCATAGCGCGCATTGAAGTCATAAAAGGCGCAACGTCTATTTATGGTAATGGTGCCTCAGGTGGCATTATTAACTACATAACAAAACAGGCTCGCAGTGATGGTAAGCCTGAAGGGGAGATTAGTATTTCAAGTCGCTTTAGCGCTGTTAAATTAGCAGAGAGCGGCGGTGGCAGAATATCGGCTGCGGTAAACGGTAAGCTCGATAAGCTCGATAAGCTAAGCTATCTGTTAACAGCAAGCTATGAAGAAAACGGCGTACAACGCGACGCCGAAGGCGATATTTTAGGCTTACAATATGGTTTATCCGACTCTGAAACTCAAAACTATTTTACCAAACTAACTTATGATTTTGACGACGAAAAACAACTTCAGTTTAGCTACAACTTTTACAGCTCACAACAAAAAACAGACTTAGGCGATGTGACTGGCGATGGCAATATAGGGGAAAAAACATACGCTATACACGTCCCCTTAGCGCTTCAAAAACAAGGTAAACCGCAAGGCCCAGAAGGCAACGAAAATATAACCCTAAAATATGTTGATTACGCGTTGTTTGAAAACACACAAATGACCCTCGATCTGTATAAACAAAATATAGAAAACGTATTCTTTTTCTCAACCGCTTTAGCCAATCTTGATGAAGGTTATAGCGGTGGTCAATCGGTTATTAAATCAGATAAGCAAGGTGCAAGAGCTACATTTAATAGCCAGTTTGATTTTGAAAACGTAACAGCCACCCTAATCTACGGTATTGATGCCTTAAACGATAAAACATCGCAACCTTTAGTAGATGGCCGTGTGTGGGTGCCAGAAATGGACATGGAAAGTGTGGCTGGCTTTTTACAAACCAAATGGGTAATAAACGACGACATTATTGTAAAAGCGGGTGTAAGAAACGAAAGCATTGATTTGAGCGTAAGTGACTACCAAACGCTAAAACTTTGCAAAACCGCATCGCAATGTTCAGTACCATTAAATGTGCGTGGCGACACCATTAATTACGATGCAACAACCTATAATGCCGGTATTAAATATAACTTAACAGATGCATTTAGCCCGTTCTTTAGTTACTCACAGGGCTCTGATATTTCTGATATTGGTCGCTTACTTCGCGCAGCGACCGTTGACGATATTGCGCTAATTCAAACCCAAGCTTCAATAATCGATAATTACGAAGTTGGTTTTACTTCACAGTTTGAAAACGTGCGTTTTGAATTTGCTCTTTACAGAAGTACCTCAGAGCTTGGTACAAGTAATGAGTATAATGAAACAACGGGTGTTTACGAACCTGTACGCGCACCACAAGAAATATGGGGTTACGAAGGGTTAGTTAACTACACTATTACCGAAGACCTTAAATTAAGCGCAACTTATAGCTATGTTGAAGGTAAAAACACTGAAGCTGATGAGTACTTAGGGGCAGCTCAAATTAGTCCACCTAAAGCCACTGCTAATTTAACGTGGCAAACAAATGACGAACTATCACTTGCAATGAGCTTTTTATATGTAGGCGACAGAAAGCGTTTTGATAAAAATGCGCAAGGCCAATACTCTGGCGATCAGGGCCCCGTTAGTAGCTACAACACATTTAACTTAAGTGGCCAATACAATGTTAACGCCAGGTGGAGTGGGTATTTTGGGATAGAAAACCTGTTCAATAGTGATTACTACCCTGCCCGCGCACAGGCTTACACCTACGGTGGATATAACATTAAAGGATTAGGCACAACGGCAACGCTGGGGGCTAAATATCAATTTTAATGAATGAATAAACACTATAGGCATGCCCTGCATGCCTATATACTTAACCTGAGCTCTGGTTAAGAGATTTACTGACCTATTGAATCATGGAGATATTTAAATTGATTTTCTCTAGCCAGAGATTCTCAGTGAAAACAAGGCGACTTTACGCGTCAATAGCTAGCCTATTGCAAGTAAATTCAACGCAGTTAGCACTGATAATAACTGCTGGAGATAGATTTATTATTCAGAGTTCAGGTTAATTAACAAAACCACATAAATAAACGTCTCGCTTTTACCTATCAATCATGACCTTATATAAGATGCTAATACAAATAAAAAACTGTCCATAAACCAAGCAGTAACGCAAACTTAAATAAGAATCAAAACCAATAGTAACGCAATGATTTTTATAGAGAAAACTTGCAATATAGGCTATTTGTACTACACTGCATGCAATTGAAATAGTTAAGGCGATTTATCATGAAAGGTAATCAAAAAGTAATCGATGCGTTTAATACATTGTTAGCTAACGAATTAGCAGCAATCGATCAGTATTTTATACACTCGCGCATGTATGACGACTGGGGTTTAAACAAGCTATACGAGCGCCTTAACCACGAAATGGAAGAAGAAAAAGATCACGCAGACTGGCTTATTAAGCGCATCTTGTTTTTAGAAGGTGTACCAAATATGACTAAGCGCCGTGATTTACTTATCGGTAACGATGTAAAAAGCATGATGCAAAACGATTTAACACTAGAGCTTGAAGTAGTTGCGTGTGTTAAAGATGTAATCGCAATATGTGAAGAACAACAAGATTATCAATCTCGTAGCATTTTAGAAAAACTGTTATTTGATACCGAAGAAGACCATGTTTACTGGTTAGAGCAGCAACTTGGCTTAATTGATAAGATTGGTTCTGAAAACTATCATCAAGCACAAATGGCTTAGTAGGAGCATATTATGAAAGGCGATAAAGACGTTATAGCAGCGCTTAATAAAGTACTCGCTAATGAGCTTGTTGGTATTAACCAATACTTTTTACATGCACGCATGTTTAAAGATTTTGGTTTCACTCAACTAGACAAAGCAGATTACAAAGTATCAATTCAAAAAATGAAAAACGCCGATCGTTTAATCGAACGTATTTTGTTTTTAGAAGGCTTACCAAATCTTCAAGACTTAGGCCGATTACGTATTGGTGAAAACAGCGAAGAAATGATTGCAGCTAATATGAGTTTTGAACTTGATACTATTGGCGAGTTGCAAAGCGCAGTAAAACTGGCTGAAAGCAAAAAAGATTACATTACCCGCGAAGCCCTTGATCACATTTTAAATGAGCAAGAAGAGCAAATTGACTGGTTAGAAACTCAACAATTGCTTATTAAAAATACGGGTATTAAAAACTACTTGCAGTCTCAACTGTAAATAGTAACAAGCATAAAAAAAGCAGCTAAAAAGCTGCTTTTTTTATATCTAAATTTTATATGTAATTAAGCAACTTGATCCGTTACATCCGCAATCTGGATAAGTCTGCGATTAAGGATCTTTTTAGTACAACCACAACACTTACCGCATTGGCTGCCTACTTTAAGCTCTTTAGTTAATTCACGCATGGTCGTTGCACCATCGTCAATTGTTTGCTCAATTTTTTTATCAGTCACACCGTGACATAGACAAATATACATGAATACAAACCACTCTCAATTTCATTTAGTGCGTACATACTAATCTAAACGAAAATGGTTATCAATTGTTATTTAACTAATATGTATTATTTTAAACTTTTTTTGGCCAGCGCCACTTAAGTCGAGAATTCGCGGCAGCTTGAGAATAGTTTTAATTTTAAGCAAGGTGTGGCACTCAGATTGAGATTTATTAAATAGAGTCCACCTTAAATCTAAGTAAGATTAGGTTTAGGTAAATATCTGAATGGTTGAGAATTAATTACTTTAGGCTTTAAAAAACTCAATGTATAAATACGGAATTTATGGATGGGTGATTTCCGGTTTGTGCCATGAGCGGACATTCAAAATGAAAGTGACAAAAGGCAAAACGTTCTCCTATTTTCCCGCATTGCTATAATGTTGGTTTAGCTCCAAATGAATCACAGGTCAGAAACAGAAATTCGAAAAATGTGGCCAAATATTATTGACCACTACAATCTGAATAAACTACTTGATAATCTTTTATAAGCATTTGGCCGAATTCACCTAATCCTTGTTTCGTGAAAAAATCTAAAACATTCTGATCAAGGTAAACCGTTGGCTTTCCTTCGTATGGTGGAATTGACTCCATTACTTAATCCTTTATGCATAACTGCTTATTGAACAGCATTTTAGTGGTTTATAGCATATCAAAACGGGGGATTACATACCCTGATAATTTCACCAACAATTACTTTTGTAAACAAGTAATTAAACAGCTAGGAATTAAGGATCTTATTTTGCCCCAAAGCGGCGTTTAATAATGTTATTGGACAAAATTAGATTTCTACTCGAAACACAGGAATAAATTTAACTTTTTCAATGACCGGTCATCGCTCTTTCCTGACTATCAGCTCATTGCCAAAAGCTAACTTTATTACTCCCGACTAAATTAACTATATTCGATTCTTAATATTTACCACGCAAAAGTTTTGTGGAATAATGCCCGCCTCTTAGGGGAGTAGCCCGCTCAGTAATGAGTAAACTTATCAACATAATTGCACCTCATGTGCATGGTAAGTTTGTAATGTTGTAGCAAGCGTTATCGGCGAGACCTAGGTAGACACTATCCTCATGGCGGGAGATAGTTGTTTGCCTTGGTTTAGTATTCCCGCCTGTAAGAATCAATAATGGAAGTTTTTTTAACCTCAACCGTCACTGTCACACTTGCCGAAATAGGCGATAAAACCCAGCTTTTATCGCTCCTGTTAGCCGCCCGTTTTCGTAATAAAGGCGCGCTTATTCTTGGTATTTTAGCCGCAACCTTACTCAATCATGGTTTATCAGCGTGGTTTGGGCAGTGGTTAAGTAATAGTTTTTCTTCTGAATATTTACCTTGGCTTGTAAACATCAGCTTTATTGTTGTTGGCCTTTGGCTATTAGTTCCAGACAAAGACGAAGCTGTAAGTAGTAAATACGATAGCTACGGGGCTTTTTTAGTCGCTTTTGTATTATTTTTTATTGCAGAAATTGGTGATAAAACACAAATAGCGACGGTGTTGTTAGGGGCACAATATCAGTCTGTGTTTTGGGTAACAGTAGGAACTACGTTAGGTATGCTAATTGCTAACGTGCCTGTTATATACGCTGGTAATGCATTACTAAAAAGAATATCTCTAAACACCGTACGTGCTATTGCTGCTTGTGTGTTTGTGTCATTAGGTATTTATGGCTTAGTTACAATTTAATCAATATTAAAGCTCGCAACTATTGATTTAAGTGCGAGCTTTAGTTTATCGATACGTTATTTATGCATTATTTACACAGTAACATCCCTTGGTTTGTGTAATTAAGAGATTTGAGTTAAAACCAGCAGCTAAATTAGTGACCGCAGTTTCAACAAAACCACTTCCTTGGGCACAAGCTAACCCTTCAGAGAGCGGCCCAGCATAAACAAACTCACCGTTTTTATTAATAATAACGGCGGCAGGCGTTGCCGGAATAACGTGTTTAAGCTTTGGTGTTAATTCAACTTGTACAACCTTCATAGCTTTATTGGCAGCAAAAGAGGTTAACGATGAAATATGCGGCTTAGCTTGTATAGTACACCCGCATTTTTTTTCTGTTATAAGCACTAAAGACGGCTCACCAGTATCAACCCAATCCAATTGCTTTTTAAAGTTATTAAACCAGTGTTTTTGCAATAAAACTTTTGAGCTATCAAACGGTTTAAGCTGCTCTAATTGAAAATAAACTAACCCTGCAACAACACAAATAAGCCATGTAGCTATAAGCGAAAATACGAAAGTGTTAGATTTATTTAAACTTGGCAATGCTTTGCTCTAACACATCAATACTTACATCGATTAACTGCACCTTAGCGGTTAACTGCTGCACTATTTGCGTATCTTGGTACTGATTTTGGCGCATAGTATCAGTACTGCTTGCTATTAATTCAGTATTACCTGCCTGCTCAGCTACAACTTGTGCAACTGAGTCAGAGCTTGAAGATACTGCGGCTATTTGCTCGCTCATTGCTGAAATATTCTCTTTCATTGCAGCACTAATACTTGTTAAATCGACTACAAAATTCACACACTGACTCATTGATTGTGTTGACGTTTTACTATTATTAACAAGATCTTTTAATGTTAGACTAATTTTATCTGTTGTTGCTTTACTATGGTTAGCTAAAGATCTTACCTCATCAGCAACGACAGCAAAACCTCGACCATGTTCGCCTGCACGGGCAGCTTCAATAGCGGCATTTAAAGCAAGTAAGTTTGTTTGCTCAGCAATACCTGATATCTCATTAAGAAGACCTGAAATAACATCGCCCGCTGCCACTAAGTGGTTTATTTTTTCTTCGGTATGGTTAAGTAGTGTTAACAACTCTCTACTTTTAGCGTCTGTTTGAAGCACTTCTTTTAATGCATCACCTGCAGATTGTGTAATGTGATCAACTTGGCGCTTAAGTACCTCACTTTCTTCTTCTACAAGTTTAAAACCATTAGCAACTTGAGCGCCAGAATTAGCAATATCATCAGTTTGTTGTGTACGCTGCACTGCACCACCGGCCAGCTGATCATGAACATGTATAAGCTCTTGTGAGTTTTTTTGCAGTGATTCTGATTGAGTTTGTACCTGTTTAATAACATCAGATAAGTAATCTAGTAACGTGTTAAACCCTGTTACAGCCTCACTTTTAGTGTCATCAGCACGAAGAGAGAGTTTAATGTTTTCAGGGTCTTTCATTATTTGCTCTGTCGCATAACTTAAAGATAAGCCAGCACGACGTTCGCGTTGCAACATTACGGCAATGTAGCCTGCAACTAACACTTCAACTATTGCGTATCCAGCATGAATAAGCACCGTAGTAAAAGCAAGCCTATCAGGGTCAAATACATAAAATCCTGTATTTTGAGTTTGTAAATAATAAAAAGATAAATGATGAACAGCTACAAATACAATTGTAGTAATAAACACTCGCCACTGTACAAAAACAATTAACATGGGCATTAAAATAAATATTTCAAAATGGACTTCAATCAGCCCAAAAGTTTGTTGTATGTGCAAAAAAGAAAACATCATTATGGCGGCAGCTACAACATGAGGGGTAACAGGACTATCCCCTTGTGTGTTTAAAAGCCATATAGGTAATAAACACAATGGCAAACCTATCATAAAGGCCTGCGCTAATGTGTCGAAATACAAGCCAATAGCGATAGATTCGACAAACAAAAGACTAAAAATAATTGTAAATAACCGGCCAATACTAGACATAAGAACCTTAAAATTGTTGTTTGCATTGTTGTTTTATAAAGCAGTCTGCAATATACGTATCAAAACGAGTTTCAGTTTACTGAACACAATAATAAACTACCGACACGTCAAAAAATAATACATTTAATTTACATTATATACATGCGGTCTACTTAATTATAGGCAGTATTTTTTTAAACGTAGGCGTTGCTGCTTTTTTTGTCCATTGAAAAATAACTATTTCAGCGCATGAAATTACCGAACCAGCTTGGCGTAGCTGTTCAATCGCCAAATTTTTATGTTGCGGATTTCTCGAGCCAACTCCGTCGTGTACGATAATAACTTCAAAACCATTTTCTATTAAATCTAAGCATGTTTGTAAAACACACACATGCGCTTCAGTGCCAACAACAACAACTTGCTTTTTACCATAGCTTTTTAACTTATCAACAAAGCCAGGCTCTGCACACGCACTAAAGTACGTTTTATGAAAATACGTAGCATTAGGTAACGTATTTTTAATTTGCTGATTAGTCTCGCCCAACCCCTTGACATATTGCTCGGTTATTAAGACTGGGACGCCGTGAATAATACCCGCCTGCGCTAACTGCAATGTACTTTTTAAAATATTCGGAAAGTCTTTAATTGCAGGAGCAAGCAACTCTTGTAAGTCTATTATTAATAACACGCTTTTTTTTGCATCAATATTAGATAAAACCACTATACTCTCCTTATGAATATTAACTGTTATCTATATAGATTAGCTCACTATTTGAAAATAGAGCTTTTAACTTTAAGTATATTATTTGCAATTAAAAAATAAAAACTTATGCTATATTTACTATCTAGCTAAGTATCATCCTATCCTCCACTGAGAGTGTTTATAAGTGCGTTTGAGCAAACTTTTTTTTCATATCACCATTGTTTTTTTACTATGCATCCAAAGCACTTTTGCATCACAAAACTATGCTCAACAATTACAACGAATTTCTACTGACGAAGGTCTCTCGCAAAGTTACGTTTTGCAGTCGCAAGAAGATGACATTGGCTTCATATGGATAGCAACCCAACAGGGTTTAAACCGTTTTGATGGTTATAAAGTAAAAACTTTTAATGGTGGCTTTGGCTTAGATAAACACTATATTTATGCATTATTTAAAGCCGAAGACGGAAAAATCATTGTCTCAACTGATCTTTCTGGTGCGTATATAATAGATCCCCTCACTTTAAAAACCGAAAAAATCTATTCTGGTCAAATAGATAAAGAAAAAAAGATGTTTTCTCCAATCTCCGCAATGACTCAGCAACAAGATACTTTTTACTTCGCCATAGATGGTCAAATATATACATTTGATGAGACGAGTAAACACTTTACACTTAAGCTAGCACTCCCAAATAAAAGGGACTACATTAGGTCATTAACGATATATAAAAACACTTTATATATTGGTACAAATGATGGTTTATACACTGCAAATATAGATAATTCAGAACTTGTAAAAATCCCTCTTCATCCCCCTGAAAAAAATACGATAGATAATATAAACGTCAAATTTTTAAGTGTTGATAATGAATTAGGATTACTTGTTGGTACTGTCGAAGGTATGTATCAATTAGCATTTGATAATAACAAAAATATATCTGCAGCAAATGTTACAACATTAATTCCTGATTATAATATATGGGATTATGCCAATACTGTTTACGGCGAGTTTGTAGCAACCGAAAGTGGATTATTTAGTTATCACCGCGAAACCAAAGAGTTAGAGTTCATATTAAATTATGAAAAAAGTAAGTTTAATATTAATGAAAACTCAATCAACGATCTAATGATTGATAAGTCCGGCGTGCTTTGGCTCGCATCTAGAACCCAAGGCGTGTTTACCTGGCCAATTAAAACCCGACGGTTTAAACACATTTTTTTACCCGGTAACAATACTGTTCATGCCACCTACCAAGATAAAAATAATATTATATGGCTAGGAACAGAAGATGGAATTGCGCGCTATGACAAATCAACAAATAAAAGTGAAGTATATTTAAGCTCGACCGACTCAAAAGCAATATACGGAGCATCTGCGGTATTTGATATTTTTGCGTCTTCAATTGGAAACGATCAATTTCTTTGGCTTGTTACTTATGATGGTTTTAAACTTTTTGATAAGCAAACGGGTAAAGTTATTGAAAATAAAGACACAGACAATAATGTAATTAACCAGCTCAACTTATTTGGTTTTGCCCAAGTTGATGCAAATAAATATGCATTTATGTCTGATGATAATTTTTATATTTTTAATGAAACAACCGGAAAAACAAGAATTATTAAAGGACTCAAAGAGCAAGTTGACCCTTTATTTTCTTATGCTTTTTATAAACCCCTCGACACACATCCTGAAGAGTTTGTACTTGGCACATCAAAAAGTTTTTTTAGGTACAACGAAAAAACGAAAACTTTAACGACTATATTTCAGTCATTTAATCCTAAAGAAGATATTTTTTACACTGTAGAAAATTTTTACTTAGACTCAAAACGAAATATCTTATGGTTGGCAACCACCCACGAAGGCTTGCTTGGTGTTGACCCAGTTACTTATGAGAGAAAACACTACATAGGATTAAAAAATTCATTTAATACTGACTCTATCTATTCGTTACTTCCTGATGAAAATGGTTTTTTATGGGCAAGTACCGACAATGGTTTATATCAAATAAACCTAGATACACTCAATGTGGTGAGTTATTCAGTAAAAGACGGGTTGAATATAAACCAATTTACTTCTATAGCAGCAACAACATTAAACGATGGCAGGCTTATATTTGGTAGTAATGCGGGCGCCCTACTTTTTGACCCCTTAGACTTTGATGAAAAAGAATTATTTAAAAAAAATAGTGTAGCGATTACCGATATAAATCTTTTTACCAAAGAGCTCGATTATTACCCTCATAAATACCTTAGCCAACCACTTGATCTCAGTTATGAAGACATGGGCCTTACAGTTAGTTTTTCTAACTTTTCTTACCCCAATATAGACAAAGCATATTATAAGGTAATTCTTTCAGGGCCAACGTCCCTTACATATGAAGACTTACAATCTAACCAAGTGTTTTTCACAAAACTTCAACCCGGTAGTTATTCGCTAAAAATATCAGCACATAATCGCGATGGTATTGTTACAAGCGAACCTGCCACACTTAATATCAACGTGGCCTACGCACCATGGAAGTCGCCCTTTGCTATTGTCGCCTATGTAGTTTTAATAATTGCCGTGTTGTTTTTCATTTTTTGGCAATACCGCAGCCGCCAAGTTGCAATTGAACAAGCCCATAGAGCGACTATTCATTCGCAAAAGCAAACAGAACTCGCGCTTAAAAATAACAAAAGTGGCGTGTGGGATTATAATTTTAAAGATGCTTCCGTAAGTACGCTCAGAGGAAGTGAATTAGGCTATACAGGCTTGCCTGTACGTGTACACATAGAACAATTTTTAGCGCTTATACACCCAGATGACCGACGTCGTTTTGAAAACCAATGGGAAAACTACTTCAAGTACAAAAAACAACAAAACTGGCAAGCAACTTATCGTCTACAGCATAAAAATGGGCATTGGTTATGGTATCAAGATACAGGACAAGTTATATACGATCCTCAAACAAATGAGCCGCTATATGTTTCTGGCATATATACCAATATCACGGAGCAACGGGCTAATGAGCAACAAGCAAAAATTCTAGGTGAAGCGTTTAGCCAAATAAACGACTGGTTACTTATACTCGATAAGCATTTAATGCCATTTTCTGCGAACAACAGTTTTATTGAAACGTTTTCAAGTGAACAAGCAGCCACTAAAATTAGCCCAAAATTATTTATTAGGGCCATTGGTAAAGATAAGTGTAGAGAGTTTGCAAATATTTTAAAAAAATTAAAAGCTACAGAAAACTGGCAAAGTGATGCTTATATAAAAACAGCAAAAAGTAACGAACATCCAATACATATAAGCGCCACAGCCGTAACAAAAGATACTGCAAGCTACTACGTGGTTGTTATTACAGATTTAACTGAGCAAAAACGTGCAGAAAACGAACTGCGCTATTTGGCTAATTTTGATCCTCTAACGCATCTACCTAATCGTAGTTTAATGTATAAAAATATTGAAGACGCGATTAAACATGCCAATGAAAGTAATACACAATGCGCATTATTATTTATTGATTTAGATAAGTTCAAACCTGTTAACGACTCTTTTGGCCACGCAGTTGGCGATAAGCTACTTTGTAATATTACCCAAAGAGTAAACGGTATGCTTGGCGTAAACGCAAAACTTGGCCGTCAAAGTGGTGATGAATTTTTAGTGCTGATTCAAAATATAAAATCGCTTCAGTCTCTTCGCGATACAGTAAGAAAAATTAGTAATGAGTTAGCTAATAAAGTAATTATTGAAGACTTCTCTATTAATATTTCAGCCAGTATTGGCGTCGCTTTATACCCATTCGATGCTGTAACCACCGATATACTTATCCGTAATGCCGATGTTGCGATGATGCACGCTAAACAAGGCGGGAGAAACGACTTTAAGTTTTTTAGCGATGAAATGAATGAGCTGATAAAACAAAAGTTACTGCTCGAAAATGATTTAAAAGATGCAGTAAAAGACAACCGATTTTTTAATCACTATCAGCCCATTATCGACATAGAAGAAAAAACAATAAATGGCGTGGAGTTACTCATGCGCTGGAAAAATCAAGGACAGTTGGTATCGCCAGCACTTTTTATACCGGTAGCAGAAGAAACTGGTTTAATAGAACTCCTTACTGAGCAAGCATTGCAACGAGCTCTTATTGAAATTGCACCTATACTCAGCGCAAACCCATTGTTTTATATATCTTTAAACTTATCCCCTAAACACATTTTAAAAACAAACATAACCCAGCGGTTAATGTCCATATTAGCGGACTCTCAAGTTCATCCAAGACAATTAAGACTTGAAATAACAGAGAGTATTTTACTAGAAGATAAACTCAAAGCAGCCAAGCAGCTACAAAACTTAAAAGCTGCTGGGTTTAAATTACTACTTGATGATTTTGGTACTGGTTACTCATCACTCACCTACTTGAGCCAATTTCCTATTAATGTTATTAAAATAGATCAAAGCTTTGTAAACAGTATTGGTATAGATAAAGGGGATGAATCGATTATTAAGACCATTCTTTCATTGGCCGAAAACCTAGATCTTTACTGTATTGCAGAAGGAGTAGAAACGCGCGAACAGATGATCTTTTTAGCCGAGGTTGGGTGTACTGTACTGCAAGGTTATTACTTTGCAAGGCCAATGGATGCTAAAGACTTACGTAAAAGCGATTGTTTTAGCAATATCATTGATTTGATTTGATTTGATTTGATTTGATTTGAAACATTAAAAGCGTGCTAATCATTATTACACGCTTTTATATTAATTAGATGCTACTAATGGATGTGATGGCATTCGTGGCTTTCTATTTGTAATACACTATTGCGTACATTAAATTTTTCAGCTAACAGTTGTTCTACCTTCATACGACATGCTTCATCGTGTTTTTCAATAGTACAATGCTCTTTAAGTACAACGTGCGCCCCGACTACTACCCCCTTATATTTGCGCGTTACAGTGACGTTATGGACATTGTGAACATGCTCCATATCTGTAATCTCACTTTCAATATCTGCAACTTTAGGAAGTTTGGCCTTATTTAAGCGTAAACCTTTTATACAACTAATAATGACCTTAACACCGGTAAACAACACGAAAGAGGCGATTAACATGCTCGATAAAATATCGATAACAACCCAGCCCGTAAAATATATAAGAATACCAGCCACAAATGTCGATACGGTAGAAATCAAATCAAAGAATGAATGTAAAAATACCGCGTAAACATTAATACTCGCTTTGCGGCCTTTATATAAAACCCATGCAGCAGCACCATGAAACAAAAAACCAATAGCAGCAATAACCGACATTAAATAACTATTAATAGCCAGCTCATTTCCTTCATGCTGGTGTATATAGCGCTCACCACCTTCATACAAAATAATTAAACTGATTGCTAGGTATAAAAATCCGTTCACCAGACCACCCAAAAGCTCGGCTCTTTGATGACCATCGTTATAGGTTTTAGCAAAATGAATAGCGAGACTTGATGCAATCAGTGCGATGAATAACGAGCTATTGTGAACAAACAAATGCCCCGCATCGGCAAGTACAGCAAGCGAATTAGAATAATAAGCACCTATAACCTGAATTACCATAAACGAACACGTAATTGCTAGTGCAATAAGTAACCGACGACGAGAAGCTTGGTGTGTAGTGATTTCTGTCATGAAATGCTTGAATAACCTATACTTAAAGTGCAAATAAACCAAAGATGGCTTAGAGTAGAAAAGGGTAATGATATACAGTATCAATTATAATACGTACTGCCCTCAAACGCACTAAAAACTTAGTAAATCAAAAAAAATGTGCTAATAATTAGTAGGGCTTGTTGAACTTCGGTGGTTGAATTTACACCAGTATTTTTGTTTTTTAGGCAAGGCAGAGCCTATGTAGTGTGGCTATTCCCCATAAATAGGCGATAACGCAGCATAAATACCAAACATGCGCTGCCTTTTGAGCTCGATCTAAGGACGATTAACACGCCCAAGTAAAAACAATAAAAATACAATAGATAACAATTTAATTGTGGCTTAAACACATGGAGAGTTGAGTGAGTAATAACCTATCAAATGAAATATGGCGAAACTTGGAGTTACTGCCGTTTTGTGTATTACTTTATGATGCCAATGAAAATATATTTAAAGTTAACAGCCAAGCACAGGACTTGTTTGGCTTAAGAAATAAATCACATTTTAATAAAATTGATTTTTCACACATCACTTTAACCAATCATCACAGTAAAAAAGAACTATTAGTCGAGGAGCTATTCTTTGATTATTTCACTGCAAATAACCAATGCCAGTTTGTTTTATCAAAACAGGTATCTAAATTGCTACTCAATGTAAAATTTGCAAAATTACCTAACTCAAGCTCCATTATTATAATCGATGTATTGAATAATAATGTAGATGAACAATATGATTTTGATAATATTATTTCGAACATATCAACTGACTTAATTGATATTCAAAACGACGACGTTGATAAGCATATCAACTACGCATTAAAAGCTATTGGTACCGTTTGCCACGCAGATAGAAGTTATCTTTTTAAGTTTGCCGAGGATGGTAAAACCATAAATAACACCCACGAATGGGTCAATAATGATATACAAGCATTTAAAGAGGACTTACAAAACCTTCCGAAAAGCGATCTCCCCTACTTTTTTAGTTTGATGGCACGTACTCACTTATTTAGAGTTAACGATGTAACGTCGTTACCCATTCAAGCAATGAGCGAAAAAACAATTTTCCAGCGACAAAAAATAAAATCAGTACTTTGCATTGGTCTACGTTATGACAAAGAGCTCGTTGGCTTTATAGGCTGTGATTGCGTTGTTCAAAAGCGAAACTGGACTGATTTAGACCTTATTCGCTTAAGGTTAGTAGGTGAAATGCTTGCTAATGCTTTCAAAAATTTAAATTACAAGCAAGAGCTACAACAAGCTCAGCAGCAACTCATTAATGCCAATCATAAACTTAACAAACAAGTTAATACTGATGGCCTTACAAACATTGCTAACCGACGCTGTTTTGATCAAACTTTAAAATGCGAAATTAAGCGCGGCGCACGTAATAAAGAACCCATTAGTTTAATAATGTGTGATATTGATTTTTTTAAGCGTTATAACGATAACTATGGACATCAGCTAGGCGATGAAGTACTAAAACGAGTAGCCAAAGCGCTGCACGATTTGTGTAAACGAGAAGGTGATCTAGCAGCTCGTTTCGGTGGTGAAGAATTTGCGATAATTTTACCTGCAGTCGACACAGATCATTGTCAAAGATATGCAGTTCTTATTCAGGAAAAAATTGCAGAACTTGCAATTGAACATAACTTTTCAAGTGCCAGTAAATACCTCACTTTGAGTATCGGATTTTATAGCCTTATACCCAATCAAAAAACAACACCTAAAGAAGTTATAACTAACGCCGACATAGCCCTTTATAACGCAAAAGAAGCAGGCAGAAATAAAATAGCCAGTTTTAAAAAAACCGACTAAGTCGGCGCGCTACAGTGAGTTTTAGTGGTTAAAAGTTCGCTGTAGTGATAATCTATACACGCTGAAATTATAAACAATACAACCACTCAGCGTTTAATTATTATAAGGAATGTTTAAATGGATCCAGTCACACAAATTCTCGATATGGTTTTTACTGTTGAGGCTTTTTTACTTGTTTTTGTTATCGTGCTTTTAAAAAGTAGCGTTAAATTTGTACCACAAAACCGCGCCTGGTTAATCGAACGTTTTGGTAAATACCAATCAACTAAAGAAGCCGGCCTTAACTTTATTATTCCATTTATTGATAGAATCTCGGCTGATCGTAGCTTAAAAGAACAAGCTCAAGATGTACCATCGCAGTCAGCTATCACTAAAGATAACATCTCACTTATAGTTGATGGCGTACTGTACTTTAGGGTACTAGACCCATACAAAGCAACGTATGGCGTTGACGACTATACATTTGCAGTTGTACAACTTTCGCAAACAACAATGCGTTCAGAATTAGGTAAAATGGAGCTTGATAAAACATTTGAAGAGCGTGATTTACTTAATACCAACATTGTTGCAGCTATAAACCAGGCATCTGAGCCTTGGGGTATTCAAGTACTTCGCTACGAAATTAAAGATATTGTGCCGCCTAACTCTATTATGGAAGCGATGGAAGCACAAATGAAAGCTGAGCGTGTTAAACGAGCTCAAATTTTAGAGTCAGAAGGTGATCGCCAAGCAAATATCAACGTTGCTGAAGGTAAAAAACAAGCACAAGTACTTGCTGCTGAAGCCGACAAAGCCGAGCAAATTTTACGCGCTGAAGGTGAAGCAACAGCTATTACTACGGTTGCAGAAGCACAAGCAAATGCACTTATTAAAATAGGTGAAGCTGCAGATACAGAGCAAGGTCAAAAAGCAATTCAGTTAGATTTAGCAACTAAAGCAATCGCGGCTAAAGAAGCGATTGCTCGTGAATCATCAATTGTATTACTGCCAGACAACGCGACAGATGCAAGTTCAATGGTTGCGCAAGGTATGGCAATTATTAATAGTTTAAATAAAAAGAATTTGGGTTAATAACTAAATAAAGAGGTTTGTATGGATTTTATTACGCAAAATTTACCGCAAACACTTATGGTACTTGGTATTGTTGCTTTAATAATAGAAGTAGCAGTACTTGGCCTTTCTACATTTATTTTGTTGTTTTTTGGATTATCGTTATTCCTCACAGGATTATTAATGAGTTTTGGTATTTTACCCGACTCATTAACCACCGCCCTTTGGAGTAATGCAATTGTAACAGCAGGTTTGGCCGTTGTACTTTGGAAACCATTAAAACAAATGCAAAATCGCGTAGATAAAAAGCAAGTGAATAGTGATTTTGCTGAACTTACTTTTGTACTTACTAGCGATGTAACAGAACAAGGTTTAACTACACATCAATATTCAGGTATTAGCTGGAAACTCAAAAGTGAGCAACCAATTAGCGACGGTACTGAGGTTTTAGTAACCAAAAAAGAAGTGGGTGTTATGTGGGTTAAGCCTAAAAGCTAACCATCACTTTAAAACAAGCACTGTGTATAATAAATTACAGTAAAACGGGCGGCTCAAACTGCCCGTTTTTTATGCCTGAGATTTGAAATACAGCGCCTTGTTCAGTAACAGTATTATTAATCGATTCATCAAATGCCGATGTCACAAGTAACAATTCAGCATTTTTACCGCCAAATGCAGTGCATGTCGGTTTTATTGCACAAAGCTTTATTGTTTTAATTAGCTCACCGCCTGGGGATAAACACATAACACACCCCATTCCCCACACAGCTAGCCACAAATTACCTAATTGGTCGGTTACGCAGCCATCGGGGTCAACATCAGTATTATTAAATTGATAAAAAACACGTGGCTCAGAGCAAGGCTCGCCAGTTTGCTCATCCAAATCTAATACATAAATACAACTCGTTAAAGAGTCGCAGTAATAACCGCGTAAACGTGGCTTATCAAAGCACAATCCATTTGGGATACTCAAGTTACTTACAACGACTTTAAGCTGGTGTTTATAATAACGGTATATTTTACCGTCACCCTTTTTAGCATTTACGTCCATTGTACTTAACCAAAAACCACCCCATGGATCAGCGCGGCCGTCGTTTGAACGCCTATTTAGTTGCGTATTTTCAATATTAAGAATAAGGTGGCGAGTGCACGAATTAATATGGTATTTGTATAAACCAGTACTTGTACCTAGCAACAAGTGCTGCTCATCAATCCACGCTATTGCACTTAGTGTATCAGGCATATTAACTGTTTTTAGTTGGCTTTCGCTGTGTATTTTTTTGCTTAAAAGTAATTTTTTATTTATGTCGACCCAAAAAAAAGTATTCAGCATAGGGTGCCAAAGAGGACTTTCTGCAAGCTGACTCTGTGTGCTTTCAAAAATGGTTACGCTAGGATCAAACATAAGTAATTATTCTTTATTATTAACAAAGCCTTGTAACCCAAACCTTACCAGAAAACAGTTGATTTCGCGATACGTACCTGGCTTTAATTTATCAACATGCCCTAGGGCGTGTTGATCTTTGGTGGGTGAATTTGCAGCAGTATGTTTGGTTTTTAGGCAAGGCGGAGCCTATGTAGTGTGGTTATTCCCCATGAATAGGCGATAACGCAGCATAAAGACCAAACATGCGCTGCCCTTTGGGTTCTTTCTAGGGACGATTAACTCTTTGTTGCTCGGTTTTTACTTAGCCCACTAGGTTACAAACCTCGCGCCGCGATTTAATCGCCCCTAGATTGAACAAATTTCAATCCACAAAGATCAACACGCCCTAGTGACTGCAAAATCAATATCATTGCACCACCGGCTAATTTTAAAGTTGGGCGTACCACTAAAAAGTTTGAAATACTTAATAGTGGTTACAACATGGGAGTTGATACTGCTAAGACCTTTTTAGCTAAATAACTGCATTATTTAACCTAATAATTGCGGTGCTTTACCCGCAATAACTGCGGTTAGTAAACCAGCTAACATAGCTCCTACAACGGTGCATATTGCACCGCCTAAAATACCGTAAACACTCATAAAACATATCAGCGCTAAACCAAATAGCAGTGCACTTAAAAATGTTTTAGTCGCTAATGTAAGTGTGTTTTTTCGTAGGTTGAGCATCATTAATAATAAACTTACCATCGCAATTGTAATTAGTAGCTCGTTCATGCGGGTTGTACCTCAACTTGTAATTTTTGTGTGTTTTTTATTTTTAAGGCAACAAATATACACGCAACACCCACCGCCATAAAGCTTATATCTACTACCGCAACAAGCGAACTATTAAAGTTAATAACATTGCTCACTCCAAATATAATGTTAAGCGGCAGCACTAAAGCAAGCGAAGCACCGCATAATAAAAGAGTCAGCTTAAAGTAGTTTTTATAACCTATGGGTAATACACTCAAGAGTAACCATGCCAACCACGTATAAAAAAACACGGGTCCAAAAAAGCTATTTTGCGCCACACCAACAACGCTATAATTAAGTACAACTTGCACAGGAAATAGCACAAAGCTTGCTAATACCAAACCGCCACAACTGCCAATAATAAAACGATTCCAGCGTGCATATGCCTGCATACTCAGTGAAGGGCTACTGCCACGTGTGCGCTTTGTTAGCCACATCATCATGCCCGAAATAGGTAAAAGCGCAGTACTTAAGCCAAGCAATACCCAAAGTAATTTTACAAACACTCCTGCAAAGTTCCCAAAGTGCAGCGGAAACATCAACTCAATTACTTTTATCGAAACACCTGAAATATCACCAAAACTACTCATCGACTGCACAAACTCACCATTACCCTGATAATGCAGTAACTGAGAAGCAACAGCCTCGCCACCTAACAAACGCAAATATACCTGCGCGTTCGCATC
This sequence comes from Pseudoalteromonas sp. SWYJZ19, assembly GCF_015864375.1. Taxonomy (NCBI): domain Bacteria; kingdom Pseudomonadati; phylum Pseudomonadota; class Gammaproteobacteria; order Alteromonadales; family Pseudoalteromonadaceae; genus Pseudoalteromonas; species Pseudoalteromonas sp. SWYJZ19. Next base: position 38,535 of record NZ_JADYXI010000009.1, on the reverse strand, counting down.
GTTATGCGCCATTATGGTTACATCTCTAATTATTGCTTTAGGGTAACGACTATGAGCATGCTCTAAAATAGTGTCTATTTTTGTAGGTTGCTTAATGTGACTAACTACAGGCTCAGGAATGGCGGTAAACGTTTCTATTAACTTATCTTGATCGCCACCAAAGCTCACAAACGCAGCGGCTGGTAGTAAAATAATGGTCGCGAGCCCTAAAAATGATCCTGTAAAACCAATTACAATGTTAAAAACGCTGCCCCAAATACCTATAACCTTATGAGCATCGCTCACTGCAATATCTAACCCTTTATCTCGCCTAAACGTAAAGAGCTCTTTTATCAATTTGCGATGAATAAACAAGCCTGTCACTGCACTTACTAAAAGCGTTAAACCTAAAAATCCAGTGAGTATTAACCCTATTGGTCGCCCTAAATGCAAATCTGCATGAAACTCACCTATATAAGTTGGTGCATCCGTTTTTTTATTGGCGTAAAACTCTTTACTAGGCCCATAGTAAGTATTTTCCAGCGTCAACGTATCGGGATGAAATTGAAATACTCTGGCCACCTCTTGGTCGTAATTTTCATCGCCATGGTGAGATTCAAATACCAACGTTAACAAATGAAAGTTATGCCCACTTGGTAAAAACACATGAATGTTTTCGCCAAATTCACTAGGTACTTTTTTATGGTATTCGTTTACTAGTCGGTTAATTTGCGCGCTGGCAACGTATTGGCTAGATTGTAGTTCTGGATTAGCCCATATTTTTAACTCAGGTCGCGACAGAACTGCTAACGCCCCACTAAATGCAACAATAAATAGCAGTACCGCAGTAATAATTCCTACCCAGCTATGTAATAAAAATAGCTTTTTTAAAGTAATCGACTTCATCCCTGCCCCTGCGTTAACGCCCAAAAACTCAATAAACCATGTAATACACACAATGCAATCATTACTACAAAAGGTTGCCATACTTTTTGCGCCAAATACGCATAAATAAACAACGCAGTCCAAATAATAGGAAAGAGTAAAATAGGCAGTAATATTTGTTCATTCATTTGAAACGGTAAATAGGTTGTCATACCCGGAATCATTATTACCGCTGTAACTAGCGCTAATACACACGCAATTAGGTGCCTTCGCCGTGTAGCTGTAAACGTTTTTTTATTATTCATTATTCGCTCAGTAAATTTGCCCAAACATATACAAAACAGCACATGCAAATGATAACAATTGCTATTATATTGTGCATTTAATGCTTAATGCAATTTATTAAACAAATTAAGTCTAAAAACACTGTTGGTTTGCCTTAAGAGCTTTTATGCTACGCCTCGCAATTTAGGTACGCAGTAATGCGTCATTTCAGTTAAGCCGAGTTCGGGCTTTTTAATTTTCAGGAAGCAGTAAACCGTGGATATAATTAACGCGATTATTTTAGGTATTATTGAAGGTATAACAGAATTTTTACCCATATCATCAACTGGGCACTTAATTGTAGCGTCAAAGTGGTTAGGCATTGAATCAACAGATGCTAACCTCGCCTTCGAAGTAATTATCCAACTTGCCGCCATTTTAGCGGTACTAGCAAACTATAAAGACAAGTTCAGCCCTAAACATTTCAATTTATGGGTGAAAGTTGCCATTGCATTTATTCCCTTGGGTATTATTGGCTTTATATTTAGCGATGTAATAAAAACACTATTTAGCGTACCAGTAGTAGGTGTTATGTTTATTGTAGGCGGTGTGATTTTTTTACTATTGGAGCGCAGTTATAAAGAGACTCACTGCACAACTACCGATGTAACCCAAGTTACTTATAAACAAGCTCTTTGGATTGGCGTAGCACAAGTATTTGCGTTAGTTCCAGGGACTAGTCGTGCTGGAAGTTCTATTGTTGGTGCCATGTTGTGTGGTTTAAACCGAAAAGCCAGCGCTGAATTTTCATTTTTACTTGGTTTACCTGTACTTGCAGCAGCCTCAGGGTACGACTTACTTAAACATTACCAACTGTTTAGCTTAGATGACCTAACTGCCCTTGCTATGGGTTTTATTACCTCTTTTGTTGTTGCCTATTTTACTATTAAACTGTTTATTCGATTTTTAGAAAACTTCACTTTTGTAAGTTTTGGTATTTATCGTATTGTATTTGGTGTTATTTTATTAACCCTAGCTTACATTTAAAATTCGAGGAAAATCATGAGCGAAAAAATAAACGAAGAAGCACTCCACGCACTTAAAATAGCCTTTACGTATATGCCTAAAGCTATTGAAGTTACAAAGTACGAATATGGCGAACGCTACCAAACAGTGCTTGATCACATAGAAGCTGTACGCGAAACATTGCTTATTAACGATGTAGATCCAGAAGAAGTGGGCGGCGATATCAACCCGCAATATACCCCAAATTCAACGTATTAAAAGTATACCGCTGAGTATTACATGCTCGGCGGTATACTTTTAATAAACCACTAACTTAGTTCATAAAAACATAAGGTTATAAAATTTAATACGTATCAATTTTAGTTATTAGTAATTAAAACTGCTAAACTGGATTTTAAACTAATACCAATGCCCTAATTGGCCTATGTATTATATAAATTGAACAAAAGCTTACGGGGTGTTTTCTTTTGAATTTTTTACGATGTTTTCACGATATAGTTTCTAATCAATCTCTTGATTTTGAAAATAAAATTAATAAGCTCTTAGTGTTTGGGTTAGAAGTATTTGACCTTGAGCTAGGTATTATTAGTAAAGTAGATGAAAACAGCTACACCGTTTTATATGCCAAAACCCCTGACAACTCACTTTTACCCGGTACCGTGTTTGAATTACAAGGCACCTATTGCGTACATACGCTCGCTGCAGGCTCTGCACTTGCCTTTCATAAAGCATCTCAAAGCGCAATTGCAAACCACCCCTGTTATATAAACTTTCAGTTAGAGTCTTATATTGGCGCGCCAATAAAAATTGGTAAAAAAACATTTGGTACCGTTAACTTTTCATCCATAAACAGCTCTCCAGCTTTTAATGATGCAGCCTATGATTATATTGAGTTATTTGCACAATGGCTTGGATCGGAATTTGCTCGCACCCAAACTAAAGAACAACTCATAAAAAATAGTAATACTTTATTAAAGTTAGAAAACGTTGCAAATATAGGTACGTGGGAGGTTGATCTAATCTCCGATAAAATTACCTGGAGCGAGCAAACATACCTCATACATGAGGTGGATGAACAATTTCAACCGCAAATGAATTCTGCAGTCGAGTTTTATAAAGAAGGTCCAAGTCGTGAAGGCATTACTCGCGCGGTAGAATTAGCCATAGAAAAAGGCAAAAAATGGAATCTAGAACTAGAAATAGTAACCGCTAAAAATAAACATTTATGGGTGGCTACCTTTGGTGAGGCCGAATTTGATGAAGGCCGATGTGTCCGATTATTTGGCACCTGCCAAGATGTCACCGAGTCAGTAATGCTCCGAGAAGAGCTTAAACAAAAGCAAGCTCAAGCAGAGCGCCTACTTGAAGACAGAAGCATGCTATTTGCCAAAATCAGCCACGAATTAAGAACCCCACTGAATGGCATTACAGGTATGCTAACCACATTAGTTGATGAACACAGTGAAGAAGTTCGCGCTGAAAAAATTAAAATAGGACTTAGAAGCGCCGATATTTTACTTAGTATTATTAACGAAGTGCTCGATTTTTCTAAAATTAATCATGGTGAGCTAAAGCTTGAACCTACTGACTTTTTACTAAAAACAATTTTTACCGATTTAACTTCTTTGTATACACCTCTATTTAAAAACACGCATGTAACGCTACAAGTAAATAATACAATTGATGACAACTGCTGGGCGTTTAGCGACAACACACGCCTTAGCCAGATTGCTTCTAATTTACTGAGTAATGCACTTAAATTTACTGAAAATGGTTCAGTTACATTAAACACCAGCCTTTCTAAAATAAAAAATAAGCTAAGTTTAAATATTGAAGTGTCTGATACAGGCCGAGGAATGAGTAAAAACTTTTTAGAATCACTGTTTTCTCCTTTTTCTCAAGAAGTAGATGCTAAGAATTCAAAAGGTGGAACAGGCCTTGGCCTTGCAATAGTAAAAGAGCTTGTTGAATATATGGGCGGGAAAATAAAGGTAGACAGTACACCTAATAAAGGCACTACGTTTTTAGTAAATATTCCTATTGAGAAAGGGACAGAACAAAAACAAGAAAGCCTTAAATCAACGTTAGATATCAACGGCAGTGAACTATCAGTGCTTGTAGTCGATGATAACGACATCAATCGGTTAGTACTTCATGCCTCTTTAGGCAAGCTTAATATTAAAGCAGACTCAGCAGTTGATGGCCAAGATGCTGTATTAAAATGTCGCCAAAAGCATTATGACCTTATTTTTATGGACTGCATAATGCCCATACTCGATGGATTTGAGGCAACAAAGCAGCTTAGATCAGAAAACATCTGCTCGCATGAAGAAACCTACATAGTGGCTATAACTGCTAATACTTCATCACAAGACAAACTTGCCTGCAAACAAGCCGGTATGGATATGTTTATATCAAAACCGTTTAAACTACCCATACTTGAAAAAGCGGTTATTAATGCGCTTGAGCATACCGTAAAAATCAGCTAATTTTTACTGCACTGCCACTGGTAAAAAATAAGAACATAAAATGAAAAACATAATTAGAACTATATTACTAACAGTACTTATTGTTGCAGTATTTAAAGGCGTTTCAACTGACCAGTGGGATTCATCAATAACCGTTGTAATCGTATCGGGTATTTTGTTTTTAGTTACGTTCATAAGTGCTAAGTCATCACGCGGTTCATCAGCTTATACTGGGAGTGACTCTTCAGTTTATTCTAGTAGCAACTCATCTCATTCCCATACAGATTGCGGCGGTGGTGATTCTGGTGGTGGATGCGATTAAATTGCATACTAATTTTTGAGAATAAAAAAAGCCGCCTTTGGAGAAGGGCGGCTTGGGTCAACAAACAGCTATGGGTGTAGCCTTGCTGTTATATCAAGAGAGTTTTTACTAAATTTTTTATTAAATAATGTTAAGCAGCACTTTGATCAGCTTCTTCAGAGTGACGAATTAAATAATCAAATGCGCCTAAGCTTGCTGTTGCACCACTGCCCATTGCAATAATAATTTGTTTAAACGGAGTATTGGTTGCATCCCCCGCGCCATAAATGCCTGGTAATGACGTCGCGCCTTTAGCATCAATCAGTATTTCACCAAATTTGCTTAATTCAAGGTCGCTGTCTTTTAACCATTCTGTATTAGGTATCAAACCTATTTGTACAAATATACCGTCAAGTTCAAGCTCTTTGCTCTCTCCCGACACTCTATCTGTGTACATTAAGCCTGTTACTTTTTTACCATTACCTAATACTTCAGTTGTTTGTGCACTTTTGATAATAGTAATATTAGCCATGCTTTTAGCTTTACGGATAAGTACTTCATCTGCACGTAATGTGTCTGCAAATTCAAGTACTGTAACGCTTTGTACAATATTGGCTAAATCGATTGCCGCTTCTATACCTGAATTACCACCGCCAATTACAGCAACAGGTTTACCTTTAAATAAAGGGCCGTCGCAATGTGGGCAATATGCCACACCATGGCCGCGATATTCTTGCTCCCCGGGTACGTTCATTTCATGCCAGCGTGCACCGGTGGCAAGTACGAGCGACTTAGCTTTAAGTACTGCGCCATTTTCTAGTGTAATTTCGTAGCCATTGTTATAACCAAGTGCTGCTGCGCGCTGATTATGCATTACATCCACGTCGTATTCTTTAACGTGCTCTTCAAGCTGGGCAACCAATTTTGGCCCTTCAGTGGCTTTAATCGAAATAAAGTTCTCTATTGCTAGTGTATCGGCAACTTGTCCGCCAAATCGGTCGGCAACAATACCTGTATTTAACCCTTTTCGTGCTGAGTAAATAGCAGCCGATGCGCCCGCAGGCCCGCCACCAATTACAAGTACATCAAATTTGTCTTTTTTACTTAGCGACTCAGCTTGGCGCTGTGCACCTTTGCTATCTAGTTTATTAAGTATGTCGGTAAGACTCAGTGCACCTTGGCTAAATGGTTCGCCATTTAAATACACAGCCGGTACAGCTAAAATATTTCGCTCTTCTACTTCATCTTGAAATAATGCGCCATCAATCATGGTCGCTTTAATATTACTGTTTGTTGCTGCCATAGTATTAAGTGCTTGGACTACTTGCGGGCACGTTTGGCAACTTAAACTTATATATACTTCAAAGTTGAGCTCTTGAGTAAGCGATTGTATTTGCTCAATGTCTTCACTTTTGGCTTTACTTGCGTGTCCGCCAGTATGTAAAAGCGCTAACACTAAACTTGTGAATTCGTGGCCCATAGGTACGCCTGCAAACGTAATATGAGTGTTTTTAATAGGTGAATGTACAACCATTGACGGGCGACGTGCGCTTGTGTCGGGGTTGTTTATTACCGTAAATTTATCGCTCAGTGAGGCTAAATCGTTTGCTAAGCTTTCTACTTCTGCTGATTTTTTGCTGTCATCCAAGGCAATAAGCAGCTCAACAGGTTGAGTAAGCGATTCGAAATGGCTTTTTAATTGATTTTTTATGTTGTTATCTAACATGGCTTAACCCTTTTAGGAAAATTTAAACAGCAAGCCTCCCATGCCAAATAATGCATGTGCTTAAACAAGTGTATTGATATAGGAGGCACCAACAAACGGATGTTCGTTGATTTAAGGGCAGTTACCTGCCCTTATAGTAGGAATAAATCTATACTTAGATTTTACCAACTAGGTCTAGTGAAGGTGCAAGTGTGTCTTCACCTGGCTGCCAAGATGCAGGGCAAACTTCACCGTCGTGAGTTGCAATGTATTGTGCCGCTTGTACTTTACGAACAAGTTCTTTAGCGCTACGGCCAATACCTAAATCGTGAGTTTCGATAATTTTAATTTCGCCTTCTGGGTTCATTACAAATGTACCGCGAAGTGCTAAGCCTTCTTCTTCAATCATTACGCCAAAGCTACGAGTAATACGTCCTGTTGGGTCGCCAATCATTGGGTAAGTAATTTTACCAATTGTGTCTGACGTATCGTGCCATGCTTTGTGAGTGAAGTGAGTGTCAGTCGATACTGAGTAAACTTCTACGCCCATTTCTTGAAGTTGTGCGTAATAATCTGCAACATCACCAAGTTCAGTAGGACATACAAATGTAAAGTCTGCTGGGTAAAAGAAGAAGATTGACCATTTACCTAGAACATCTTTTTCAGACAATTCTACAAAGTCACCGTTGTGGTAAGCGGTTGCATTGAATGGTTGTAATTTTGTGTTGATTAATGAAGTGCTCATGGTATTTCCTCATCTATGTTTAATGTATTTAAAAAGTAATCAACGCTTTCGTTTTAAACGACCTTTTGCGTTGGCTTGATTAGTACAATAAGGCTAATGGGAAATTAAATAAAATTGATTGTTTAGATTAAAGCAATCTGTTTTTTAGATTGCAAGCAATATCCATAAATATGGGGGAAAACAACAAGCCAGCCAACTGTTTGGTTTATATCCAACAAGCTAAAAATAGCCAATAAACGCAGGTAATTTAGATACGTTTATGGCGTACTTACAGCAACATACCTGTACAATTATTTAAAACGCGAGGTACAATTTAACTGTATCAATCAATTGTTAAGCTAAGTATCTTAAACAGGGATTAATTATGACTCCTAAAAAACGCCGAGTATTACAGGCTGTCTTATATGAATTTTTTGCCATTGCCTTTGTTGGCCCTATTATCAGCTTTATTTTTGACAAATCAGCCTCTTCAGCAATCGGTTTAGCGATTGTTTTATCAAGTATTGCACTTGGCTGGAATTATGTATTTAACGCTTTATTTGAACGCTGGGAAGCAAAGCAAGCTGAGCGAGGGCGTACTTTAGGCAGGCGTCTATTGCACGGCATTGGTTTTGAAGGTGGGTTGGTATTATTACTAATCCCTGTAATGTCGTTGTGGTTAAATATATCAGCCCTAAATGCATTAATAGCAAACCTTGGCCTGTTTGCGTTTTTCTTTATCTATGCAATTATTTTTACATGGGCGTTTGACCGCGCTTTTGGCCTACCAGAATCCGCCAAAAGTGATAAAACAACGCAGTAAAACACCTTTTAATTAAGCCTCTTTAAGAGGCTTTTTAATCTGATAAAACGATAAGTATCATCTCCCAGTAAAAATAAAATAGGCTAATCATCAGCCTACCCTACATATTGTATTACTTTATATTTAAAGAAATAATAACAATGAAGATCGAGTGCTTTATCTACAACGTTTAATCAATTAATACCTCTACACTATTTAGTAGCTCGCATTTATTGTAAATCCACTTTACTTATAAAATACTGCTACAATAGCCGCGCTTAAAAACGTTCAAACACAAGGCACACTGTTATGGAAAAATTTGTTAATCACATTCAACTAGGCTACCTAGGGCTACTTCCTTTTTTAGGCTGCGTGGCATGGCCGCTTGTGTTTGGTAGTAACAGCGTTAACTTAGAGTTTTTTACTTTTTACAGTATCGCCATTTTAGCATTTATGGCAGGTAACTTGTGGCGGGCCGGAGAGCAAAGCTATAGCAATGCAATTAAAGCGGTATTACCTGTTATCCCAGTTCCATTTTTATCATTTTTACCTGTAGAGTGGGCACTCGCTTGGTTAGGTGCTAGTTTTTGGTTAGTACTTATATTTGAAAAAGCCACTCCACAATGGAAAACCTATCATAAAGATTATCAAAAAATGCGCTTTGTGCTGACCTCCGTTGTATTTGTTTGTCACATCCTAACTATTGGTATGAGTATTTACCCTAAGTAACCTGAGCTCTGGATAATAAATCTATCTCAAGCAGCTATTTTCAGTGTTAAGTGCGTTGAATTTACTTGCAATAGGCCCCTATTGACGCGTAAATTCGCCTTGTTCTCACAGAAAATCTCTGGCTAGAGAAAATAAATTCAAATATCACTACAATTCAACGAGTTAGCAAATCTCTTAACTAAGGCCTATTGACCTTTCAGGATTAAAATTTGTTCAATCTAGGGGCGATTTAATCGCGGCGTGAGGTTTGTAACCTAGTGGGCTAAGTAAAAACCGAGCAACAAAGAGTAAATTGCCCCTAGGCAGAACCCTTCGGGCAGCGCATGTTTGGCATTTATGCTGCGTTATCGCCTATTTATGGGGAATAACCACACTACATAGGCTTTGCCTTGCCTAAATACCAAACAGTCTGCTGCAAATTTAACCTCGAAAGATAAACAGGCCCTAGAGTTCAGGTTAAATAACAGCTGTAAACTTAAATATTGCGTGGTAATAAGGTAATATCCGCGCACTGCTATTTGAGGACACACCATGATTGACCAATTACGAAAACAACTTGATGAACTTGGCGAAAACTACGTAGAAAAAAACGCGGCATTTAAAATCAAAGTGATCCCATTTTTTTGTGCTATCCGCATAAAAAAAGATCATAAAAGTGAAGGTCGTTTGAGTTTTTATTCAAGTCAATTACTCGAAATTTTCTTAGTCGTCTTATTTTTGCTATTCGGTTTAATGCTTTACGATACAAATGCAGGATTTACCCACGGGCCTATTCATATTGCCTTTGCCATTTTAATTACCTTTAATCTTATTATTAAACAAATCGCAATCGAAGGATTAAAAACCAGACTTGCGTTTCATCGTTTACTTGCAGCACAGTCTCAAAAAAGTACGCCTGATGCTGATAACACACCAACTAAACCGCTTTAATTTATGTATTTAGATCCTGGTTGGCGAATACTCACTGTTGGCGATGGCGACTTATCATTTTCGAGCGCCATACATAACAACGTAAAGCCGCACATATTAGTGGCCTCTACCTACGATGATGCAATTACTATTGAGCAAAAGTACCAAGACAATGCGCTTAACGATTTAAAAGCGCAAAACGTTGCCGTACTTAATAGCTTTGATGTAACAAACCCTGCGTGTTGGCAAACTCTAAGTGCAAATCAGCACAGCTTTGATGTGGTTATTTTTCAGTTTCCGCTTATACCTGCGTTTGTTGGCCGTGAAGCATTTGAAAACAACACTCGCCAAACCAGTATGAATGTACTAAACCGCGCTTTACTGCACCAGTTTATTAAATACGCTAACGAATATGCGCTGAGCCCTGATGGCCCAATGCTTTGTTACATAACCTCTAAAGATGTAAAGCCGTATCGTGAGTGGAATATTGAAGGCAGTTTAAATAATGGTTTAACCGCTGATTATTTAGGTCAAACCCCGTTTGATATTAATCATTTTGAAGGTTATAAAATTCGTAATGTTGACCGCGATAAACACGTAAAAGACACCAGCGGTATTACTTACGTTTTCAGCCCAAAAGGTATTGATACACACACTAGTGAATTAAACTCACGCCTTACAAAGCCAGCATATTTAACACCTAACCACTGCCCGCTTTGTCGCGTTGGACCTTACATGGCAAGCGAGGACGAAACCAAGCACCTAAACGCTAAAAAGCATCAGCAAATGCTGCACCTTGAAAGCGATTGGCAACAATGGTTAAACGAATTTTATAGCTAAGTATCTTTAATAATTAAACGTTGCCGCGTTTAATTAAATCAGCTGCTTTTTCAGCAATCGCAATTACCGGTGCATTTGTGTTGCCGGTAACAATGGAAGGCATAATCGACGCATCCACTACGCGTAAGTTACTTACCCCGTGTACTCGCAAATTAGTATCGACCACCGCCATTGAGTCTTGCCCCATTTTACATGTACCAACCGGGTGATATTCGGTATCTGCAGTTTGGCGTATAAACTCAATTAACTGATCATCATTATTTATATCAAGCGGATAGACCATTTTACCGCGTATAGTATCAAAGGCTTTGCTTTGCATAATAGCGAGTGTTTTTTTAAGGCCAGCAAGCATTGCAACTATGTCGTCTGGGTGGCTTAAGTAGTTAGGATCAATAAGTGGAGCACTACGTGGGTTGCTGTCAGCTAATGTAATAGTTCCTCGGCTTTTAGGGCGCATAATACTGCTGTGTATACTGTAACCATGCCCAGTATGTAATTTACGACTATGATCGTCCACCAGCCCTATAACAAATTCTAGCTGTACGTCAGATGCAGGCGAATCTTCAAATAGCTTAATAAACGCATGCGACTCTGCAAAATTACTTGTTAATCGCCCCTCTCGCTTACTAAACCAGTTAACGCAGCCTTTAAAAATGCTCGCAATACCAAGTGGGCTTATACCAAAGGTACCCTTGTTTGTTTTTGATTTATAAAGCGGCACTACCGTTAAGTGATCTTGTAAATTAGCACCCACACCTTCTAGTACGTGTTGAGCTTTAATATTATGAGCGCTTAACTGAGCTTTAGGGCCAATACCCGAAAGCATTAATACCTGCGGTGAATTAATAGCACCGGCGCTCAAAATCACTTCTTTATTAGCAAGTAAATCTATTACTTTGCCGTTTTTTTCTATTTGCACACCTTGGGCGCTTTTATCATTAATTATAATTTTATTAACGTGACTTTTAGTCAGTACCGTTAAGTTAGCTCTATTTAAGTTAGGTGTTAAATACGCTTTAGCGGCGCTACAACGCTCGCCATTATGCTGAGTCACTTGTGAAAGCCGTGCACCTTGCTGCTCTGCACCATTAATATCGTCGCTTAAATTAACGCCCTGCTCTTTACAGCCGTTTAAAAAACACTGGTTAATTGCACTTGGGTTATTAAGTTCTTGCACATGTAAGGGGCCATCAGTGCCATGCAGCTCATTATTTATAAAGGTTTTATTGTTTTCAGCTTTAATAAAATACGGGAGTAAACTATTAAAATCCCAGCCGGTATTACCAAGCTGTGCCCACTGGTCGTAATCGTATTGAGTACCGCGAATATAAACCATCGCATTAGTAGAGCTCGACCCACCCAGCACTTTGCCTCGCGGCACAAAACCACACCGATTATTTAACTCTTTTTGAGGTACTGTATTGTAATGCCAACTATTTATGCCATAAGGCACACTCGCTGCTATGCCAGCTGGCATTTGTACAAATGCGCTTTTATCGCTGCCGCCTGCTTCAATTAAGCACACACTTACATTTTTATCTTCAGACAAGCGCGATGCCATCACGCAGCCACCACTGCCTGCGCCAATCACAATGTAATCAAATGTTGTATTGTTCATGGTGTACCTTAATAAAAGTTTTAAACGGCTTTTGCAGTAATAGTGCATAGAAAAATTCAACAAAACTTGATATTTTTAGACATCGTTTATTTGAGGTTAACCATGAGCAGCCTAATCAGAGCCACGTCATTACAAGGTATAGATACCCTAATTAGCGAATTTGGCGGCGATCCGCATGAAATAATGCAAAACTGTAATATTAGTAACGTTGACTTTAAAAATCTCGACAACCACTATTTACCTTATCGAGATTACGCTGAGCTTTTAGAATACTGTGCTTGTAAGTTCAATTGCTCTAGTTTTGGCCTTAAGCTCGCTAGTAGACAAAATTTTGATATTTTAGGACATATTGCAATAGCTGCCAAAAGTAGTACTAATTTAGGTGATGCACTTAATTGGGTTATTAAATACCTTCACTTGCACAGCCCTGCACTTAGCTTAAACTCGCACCCTTTAGAGAATGATAAAAGCTTGTTTTTATCATTCGAAATTAATTTAAAACCATTACCGAACATCAACCAAGTGATTGAGCTAACCATTGGTTTAGCATTGGCTGTTATTAAAAAGCTGAGTAATAACCGCTGCAAACCAATTAATATATTTTTGCCAAAAAAATTAAGTACTAATACTCGTGCCTATAACACTTACTTTGGTTGTAACGTTATAGAGCATCGCAACAGCGCTGGTATTGTAATCTCAAAAAGTGATTTAACTCTTGAGCTTGATCACCCTGAACTAAATAAAGTACAAGCGGCGCTAAGCTTCTTGGCAAAAAACAAAGAACACACACAACCATTGCCCAACCAAGTTAGTGCACTAATTAGGCCTATGCTTCCTATTTATCAATGTAGTAACCAAACTATTTCAGCTGCGCTGGGTATGCACCCGCGTACTCTGCATCGAGAACTTATCAAACATAATACGAGTTTTGTAAAACTTAAAGATGCCACTCGTCGCGCTTTAGCTGCACACTATTTAGCGCAAAACCAATTTACAATCTCAACCATATCTGAGCTTTTAGGGTATCAGGAGCAAGCAACGCTAAGTGTTAATGTTAAACGCTGGTTTGGGTGCTCTCCTCGAGCATATAGGACTAAAAAAATGTTAAACTAAACGCTCTTATTATTTTTTATTTAAGCTAAGGAGTGAGCATGAACTTTGTTATTGTTGGCACCAATTTTATTAGCGACACACTGTTAGCCGCTGCAAATACGTTAAACGATTTTAATTTATATGGTGTGTGCTCGCGCGCAGTATCAAGCGGCGAAGCATTTTTAGCCAAACACCCACAAAATGCACAAGCAAAAATTTTCACCTCAATCGAGCAAGTATGCCAAGATCAAAATGTTGATGCTGTCTACATAGCCGCCCCTAACAGCTTACACAAACAATATGCCGTTATGTGCCTAGAAGCGGGTAAACATGTCCTTGGCGAAAAACCATCAGCAGCCAATTCTAAAGAGCTTGCAAGCATTATAGCTACAGCAAAAAAACATCAGCGCCTTTACATGGAAGCCATGATGACCACTCACTTACCTAACTTTGCACGGCTGCAACAGGCAATGGTAAAAATTGGCACACCACGTAAATATATTGGCCAGTACAGTCAATATTCATCGCGTTACGATAAATATAAAAATGGCGAGCGTCCAAATACGTTTTTACCCGAGTTTGCTAATGGTGCTTTAGTTGATTTAGGGATTTACCCACTGTATTTATTAATTGCACTTTGGGGAGCGCCGCAAAGCGTAAGTGCCAGTGGCGTATTACTTGATACAGGTGTAGATGGTGCGGGCGATGTATTACTAAACTACGCTGATAAACAAGCCGTTATTAGCTACTCTAAAATATCGCAAGGCGACAACATAACCGAAATACAAGGCGAGCTTGGACGCATACGAATAGAAGCCGTATCGCAACTCAAAAAGGTGGAGTTTATTGCTAATAATGGTGAGGTAGAGGTTATGTCCCAGCCGTTTGATGAGCACTTTATGAAATACGAAGTTGAACATTTTATGGCGTTAGTGAAGCAAAATATTCTTGAGTCACCCGTTAATACACATATTTTAGCCAGTAACGTAATGAGCGTACTTGATGAAGCTCGCAAACAGCTTGGGGTTGTGTACCCTAACGACTAACTAAATAAAATATGGGCGTTAACCAACGACAGTTAACGCCCAGAAGAAAGCTTAAATAGCTCTCGTACAACGACACATTTTACAAAACACACTTTACAAACACATTTAAAAATAGCGATCCCCATCCATGGGCAATCAAATACTTCTACAACAAACTTAACACTAACAACCCAAAATCGGTTTATTACCAATATTTATTATTCAATAACCTTAAAACTAACCTAACACATAAAAACATTACCAATCAAGCTAGCCAATTGCATTATTTTAAACTAAATTGGTAATACAACAATACAACCATTGGTGTATAGTGGTTTTTAACCATAACATCGCGTTAGAATTTTGACATAATAGTGAATTTTGAGGTAACCTCTGGTATTAACAGTTGGTTTTGACTTTTAGGCCCCAGAGGCCATTATTCCTTAAGGTAATGAAGGTAAAGTATGGGTAATCGTCGCTTATTTTGGCGCATAGTTGATAAAATTGAGTCTTTAATAAATCAAGGCGAATTTTCTGCTGGGAGTCGTTTACCACCTGAACGTGAACTTGCAGAAATGTTTGATGTAAGTCGCCCTACCATTAGAGAAGCTATTATCGCATTAGAAGTACGTGGCCGAGTTGAAGTTAAAACCGGCTCTGGTGTTTACGTAGTAGAACAAAAAAATGCATCTATAAAATCAAAAGAGATCAGTGCATTTGAACTTACTCAAGCTCGCGCATTAATTGAAGGCGAAATTGCCGCTTTAGCTGCTCAAAGCATTACAGAAGAAGAACTAGAGCAACTAAATAAAACATTAATTGCCATGGAAAAAGGCCTTTATGTTGAGCAAGCCGACCGTGAGTTCCACGAAATTATAGCTAGAGCAACGCGCAATAAAGCACTTGAATTTGCAGTGTCTAACTTGTGGGATTTACGTTTAACAAACCCACAAATTGTTGCTGACTATGGCAGTGTGTGTAAAAACAATAACGAGTGCGTTATGGACGAACACACCGCTATTTATACAGCCCTAAAGTCGCATGATGCAAATGCAGCGCGCACCGCAATGCACAAACATTTTAACCGCTTAATTAATGCTTTATTTGATGCCGTAGAATCGCGCGCACTTGAAGAAATTAAACGCAAAAATGATGAAAAACGAGGCCTCTACTCGCTTGATGGCTTAGTTAATAAAAGTGCCCACTAAGGCATTTTAACCAACTGATTAAAGTTAGCAAACGCCTGTTTGCTAACTTTACCTCTTACTTTATTTACCCGCCCTATTTAATATACTTTTAATTGCGCTATTTTTGGTCGCAAACACTTACCTATAAATTTAAAAAAAGATACTATGCCGCCATTAATATCGGGCGGGTTTAGCTTTTATACTCCCTGCATTACATAACTAATTGATAGAGTTACTCAACTCAAGGATTAAAATGCAAGCATCTTCAAAAAGTTATTTACTGGCTATAGTGTGTGTACTGCTTGCTATGATGACCATTCAAACGGGCGCGTCATTTGCAAAACAGCTTTTTCCTATTGTTGGTCCTGAAGGTACAACTGCCCTTAGGCTTGGTTTTTCTGCCTTTATACTTTGCTTAGTGTTTAAACCTTGGAAACACTTACCTACTTCTGGTAATCGTATTCCTATAATTGTGTATGGTTTAAGTTTAGGCGGCATGAACATTTTGTTTTATTACGCCATTGAACGCATTCCACTAGGCATTGGTGTAGCGCTTGAATTTACAGGCCCGCTTGCTGTTGCCTTATTTTCATCACGCCGCAAACGTGACTTATTTTGGGTTGCCTGTGCTATTGCCGGTATTTTGCTTCTGCTTCCTGATATGAGCGGCCAAGACAGCCTTGATCCATTGGGTGTAGCGCTTGCGCTTGGTGCCGGTGCATGTTGGGCAGGTTATATATTATTTGGTAAAAAAACGGGCACACAAAGCTCTGGTGGAGCAACTGTCGCATTGGGTATGACCGTTGCCGCTATAGTGCTAGTACCATACGGCGGCATTATGCAAAGCGCCGCGTTTACGTGGGAAATTATCCCACTGGGTATTGGTATTGCTATTTTATCAAGCGCACTGCCTTACACACTTGAAATGGTTGCACTGCGTAACATGCCTTCACAAGGGTTTAGCGTAATGATGAGTTTAGAGCCTGCAATAGCTTCGCTCGCAGGGTTTATTATTTTAAGTGAGTTACTTACTTTATGGCAGTGGCTAGCTATTTTACTTGTGATAGTTGCATCTGTTGGTAGCTCGTTTTCAAACGCAAAAAAACAGGTTGCTTAAATAAAAACTGTAATCGACTAATTCTAAAAAATAAAGCCACCGCGTAAGCAGTGGCTTTTTTGTAGCAACGTAATTAGCTTACCGCCTTACTTTGCTTGTTAGTTGTAACCAAATACCCAATCAACGAAATAAGCGGCATACCCGTAGCAACCAGGGCAATACCTGTCCAACCACCTGCTTCATATAACGGGCTGGCAATAAGCGACCCCACTGCACCACCTACAAATATACTGGTCATGTAAATAGCGTTTAAACGTGCTCGGCTTTGTGGCTCTAGTGCGTAAACTGCGCGTTGCCCAAGTACCATATTGGCTTGCACAGCAAAATCAATAAACACACCCGTTAACGCTAAAATTACTATCCCGTAAGGTAAATCAAACAAACTGGGTAAAAAGCAACCAGCTGCTATAACTTTTGCAAGTAAAGAGACCTGATGTGTATAGCCTTTGTCGGCCAAACGCCCAACAATAGGGGCTGCTATAGCACCTGCCGCACCGACAAGTGCAAACAGTGCTATTTCTGATTGCGATAAACCATACTCACGGGCAAGCACAACCGGTACGCTCGTCCAAAATAAACTGAACGATGCAAACATTAATGCTTGAAAAAGTGAACGTTGGCGCAGCACTGGTTGGCTAATCATTAACTGTTTAAGCGATTTTAATAACTTAAAATACGTTGTTTTATGGGTAGGTTGCCTGCTTGGAATAGCAAAATAAATTACGCCTGCAATAAACACCATACACCCTGCTGCAAAGTAAAATACAGCACGCCAACCAAAGTGATCGGCTATTAAACTCGATATAGGTCTTGCCAGCAAAATACCTAGCAGGAGACCCGCCATAATATTGCCAAGAACCTGTCCGCGCTTCTCGTCAGACGATAAATGCGCAGCAAGCGGAATAAGCACCTGAACAGAAACCGAGCTCATACCTATCATTAAACATAAAATAAGCATTACATTAGGTGAATCAGCAAGTGCCGTACCCACCAAACTCAAAAACGACACAGCTAAAGTAATAAGCATTAAACGCTTATTTTCAATTAAGTCAGCTAATGGCACTAAAAAAAACAACCCCAAAGCGTAGCCTATTTGTGTAAGCGATACGATAAGGCTAGCACTGTGCGCACTTAATCCAACTTCAGGGGCAAGCAACTCAATAATAGGTTGAGCGTAGTAAATATTGGCAACAATAAGACCGCAACACAAAGCAATAATAGTAACGAGAGTATTGCTAAGTGGTTGTGGTGAAACGCCTGGTTGGGTCATGTGTGTCTCTACTTTATAAAAATAATAAAACCCAACCAGCAAACGCGGGTTGGGTTTTTACAAAAAACTTCGTTTTACTTAATTGGTGATGGCTGCCCATGTGGGCTTGAGCGTAAATACTGTTTAGGTGCAGTTACTGTAGCGCCAAGCTCTGCAGCTGCATGCCACGGCCAATGCGGGTTATATAAAATGCCACGCGCCAGCGCTACACCATCGGCTTGCTGCTCACTAATAATATCCTCGGCTTGTTGCGCCTCAGTAATTAAACCCACCGCTATAACAGGCATATTCACAGCTTCTTTAATAGCTGTTGCAAACGGTACCTGAAAATTAGGTTTTACTGGTATTTGTTGCTCAGGACTTAAACCCGCAGTACTTACATGAATAAAGTCACAGCCGAGTTCATCAAGCGCTTTACTAAGCACTATCGATTGATCTAAATCCCAGCCGCCTTCAACCCAATCAGTTGCCGAAATACGCACACCTACCGCTTTTTCACTAGGAAATACCGCTCTTACCGCTTTAAACACATCAAGCAATAAACGCATTCTGTTTTCTAGGCTACCACCGTAGTTGTCATCGCGCTTGTTTGAAAGTGGCGACAAAAACTGGTGTAACAGGTAACCGTGCGCACCATGTAGCTCGATTAAATCAAGGCCGAGTTCATCAGCGCGTTTAGCTGCACTTACAAAATCTTTAATTAGTGAATCTATGTCAGATTGGCTCATTGCTTTTGGCACTGGGCTGCTATCGTCGTACGCAACTGCCGAAGGTGCAAGCGTTTGCCAGCCATTAACGTCATCAGGTGCAATAGCATCGCCACCGTCCCATGGTTTTTCAGTTGATGCTTTGCGCCCAGCATGCGCCAACTGAATACCAATAGGCATAGGGCTATATTGTCTTACTGCTTTTAGGCTTTTGCCCAGGGCTTGCTGGGTTTCGTTATTCCAAAGCCCTAAATCGCCGTAGCTAATACGCCCTTCTGGGTTTACTGCTGTTGCTTCTAAAATTAGCAATCCTGCACCACTCAAACTCAATTGGCCCAAATGAATAGTGTGCCAATCGCTAGCAGCGCCATTGTTTGCTGAGTACTGGCACATGGGTGCAATAATAATACGGTTATCTAACGTTACTTGCCCAAGTGATAAAGGCGAAAATAGTTGGCTCATTGTTAATCCTTAAAAACACGCACAAAAAAGTGCGGACAAAACAAAAAAGAGTATACGAAGCGGCAATCAAACACGCTCACTCAATAACTTACACAGTTACTTATAAATACGACTACCACTCTTAATGGGGATAAAAACACACTTTAATAGTGCTGATAAAAGCATAACTAATGACATTATAAACTATCAATTTTAATGTAATAATTTGTTTAACGAGCGCGTCATAAAGCCATCTTTAAAAAATGAATGACTATTTACCTTTAAACAAGGGTGTGATTTTTAACCTAACTGTACCTAATAGCACTAAGCTATTGCTTATATTGCCTATTAACTAAATAAAAACCCCACATACAAACCATATTTATTCTACAAAAGTGAATTAAAATTCAATTTAGATATTCCAAGCTACTTCACTCCCTGATAAACTGCTTAACTTAATTTACTAATGTAAAACATTTGAACTGGGGATCACTTTTTATGTTTAAACCAAGCTTGTTAACCTTGGCTATTTCGAGCGCTGTTTCTAGCGTATTTTTATTGCCTAATGCCGCACTTGCTCAAGAAGAAGTTGCAGCTAAAAACAAATCACTCGAAGTAATCGAAGTTACAGCAACAAGGCGCAGCGGCTCTGTGCAAAATGCACCGCTAAATATTACAGCCCTTGATGCAGATATTATGAAAGATCAAAATATCAATGAGCTTGCGGATGTAGCACGCTGGGTACCTGGTTTAACAATTACTGATCAAGGTGGCCGCTCAGGCTCGCCTATTATTGTTCGTGGTTTAAATACTAATTCATCTGGTCCATCATCAGATGGCGGCACAGTATCTACTTACATTAACGAAATTCCTGTTTCGGTAGATATGCGCCTAGTAGATATTGAGCGTGTTGAAGTATTAATTGGGCCACAAGGCACCCTTTATGGTGCAGGCACATTAGGCGGTGCAATTCGCTACATGCTTAAACAGCCTGAGCTTGATTTTACATCGCTTGAAGTATACGGCGACCTATTTCAAACAAAAGAAAGTGACTCTTTAGGTGGCGAAGGCGGTTTTATATTTAACCTTCCTATTATCGAAGATAAATTAGCAGTACGCGCCAGCTTAAACGTATATGAAGATCCAGGTTTTATCGATTACGGTTACGTAGTACGCGAGCCAGGCGTATCGTTGCCAGATCCAGATTGGAGCGATAGCTCAGCAGTTAATAACAACCTTAAAAATGTAAAAGACGCCAACGGCGAAACCACCACTACTGGTCGTATTTCTGTTCGCTTTAAACCAAATGAATCGTTTGAAGGTACGCTTAACTACTTTTACCAAAACCAAGACAGCGAAGGTCGCTCGATTGTTCATTACAACAGCCTTAATGCAAACAACGGCTTAAGCGACGTAATAGGTAAATACGAATCGGCTTATCGCTTTGAAGAGCCTCGCGAGAAAAAAGATCAATTACTAAGCCTTGAACTAAAAGCCGACCTAGGTTTTGCAGAGCTCGTATCAGCAACCGGTATTTCGAGCTTTGATGCCGACGGCCAACGCGACCAAACAGACTTACTTATTCGTCTTGATTACGGTTATGAAGAGTTTCCTTCGTTTTCAACGTTTACCCGTGAAATTGACGAAGAAGATACCTTCACTCAAGAAATTCGCTTAGTGTCGCAAGGCGACAGCGACTTTAACTGGATTGTGGGTGGCTTTTACAACAAAACAGAAACCGAAGCGTCAAGCCGAGAGTTTACGCCTGGGTTTGACCAATTCGCTATCGATAACTTTGGTGGCGAGCAGCTAAGACCTGACTCATTAGAATACTTAGAGCTTACAAAAAGTACCGTCACTGAGTCTGCACTATTTGGTGAAGTTGGCTACCAAGTTACCGACAAATTAGATGTGACCATTGGTGCCCGTTTTTACAAATACGATATAGAGTCGCAAGCGGCTTTTGACTTCCCGCTAGCAAATACATTGTATGGTGGAGTAGATCCTGATGTAACCACCGTTGCATACGAAAAAGACGAAGCAGGCGATAACGGTAACTTATTTAAATTTAATGCTAAATACCAGTTCACTGACTCAGTAATGGGTTATGTAACAGTAAGTGAAGGCTTTAGAATTGGCGGCTCAAATGGGTTAGTGTCTTGCCCTGATCCAATTATTGAGGATCAACAAACAGGTTGTGGTAAACCTGACGAATTATTGTATGAAGCCGACACCACAACAAACTACGAGCTAGGCTTTAAAAGTACATGGTTTAGAAGCCAACTACACTTTAACGCCGCGTTATTTAACGTAGATTGGGATGATGCACAAATTACGGGCGCTACAGATATAGGTCAATTAACGTACCTTTCAAACGCAGGTAGCGCTAATGCAAAAGGGGTAGAAATTTCAACCCGCGCTATTTTATCTGACTCGTTTTCGGTTTACGCTACGTACGCTTACACAAAAGCAGAACTAACATCAGACGCACCATTTTTGTTTAATGCCGATGGTACCGGTGGCGCAGAAGACGGCGACCGTTTGCCAGGTTCGCCTGAAAACCAATTTTCGATGGGTGTAAACTATCAAACAGACGTGTTTAACGACAAAACGCTTGATATTAACTACGGTTTAACCGCGCAAAGCGACGTGCTTTCAAGAGTAGGACTTCGTGATAACGGCGAAACACTACCAGGTTACAGTTTGAGTAATATATCAGCTAAATTAACGGCTGATGCATGGTCAACTACGCTATATGTTGATAACCTATTCAACAAATACGCGGTTACATCCGTTCGTCGCTCAGATGCAGATATAACATCAGCTAATGGCGCCGACATACAACGTAACTACGGCCATTACATTAATCGCCCGCTTACGGTAGGTGTTAAATTTAACTACAAATTTGAAATATAATTTATAGTAATTTTTAAACAATGTTTTAAGGCTCAAATTTATTTGAGCCTTTTTATTTTCTTTTACAAAATAATAATTACCAAAACCATGCAGCCAAATTTAAAGCAACTTCATCAAAGCGCAATACACTCCCTAAACCAAGGTAAAATAGAGCAAGCACACAAAGCCCTAGTGGAGTTAGTTACACTCAAACCAGACTTTGCTGATGGGTATTTTTTGTTAGCTATGGTTAATTTAACTGTTGGGCAAATACACAAAGCAATAAAGCTCATCGAAAAAGCTCTTACCCTTGGCCAAAGTATTGAATACACCGCGCAACTTGCTAAATGTTACGCACTTACTGGCGAATTACAAAAAGCAAAAAACACCGCACTATCGGTGCCATTAAAACAAATAACTAAAGCCCTTGATGCCGACACACTTGGCGTTGCACTTACTCAAGCAGGCATTCACGAACACGCACTTAACTACTTTGAGCGCGCTATTAAACTGGCTACAGCGGCTAACAAAGCTCAATCCCCGTTTTATTATAACTACGGTGTAAGCGCTAAGTTTTTAGGGCTATTTGATAAAGCCCAACACGCTTTTGAAAATGCCATAGCGCTTAACCCGCTGCATCATCAAAGTCATTTTGCATTAAGTGATTTAACTAAAGTAAGTAAGCAAAACAACCATATTGAACGCTTAAAAAACGTGTTTGAGCAAGTAACACACCCCGATGCAAAATTGCATATAGGCCATGCACTCGCAAAAGAGTATCAAGATACTGGTGAATATTCAGAGGCTTTTAACGCGTTAGAGCAAGGTAAAGTAGCAAAACGTGCTGTGCAGCCGTTTGATCATAAAAGCTCAACTGAGTTATTTGAACATATTAAACGCTTAAGTGAACAGCACACACAAGCGCTAACACAGGGTAACCCAACGGCCGAACCTATTTTTGTATTAGGTATGCCCCGCTCTGGCACCACATTAGTTGAGCGTATTTTATCGAGCCACAGCGACGTGCAATCAGCCGGTGAATTACAAGACTTTGGCCTAAGCGTTAAAAAGCTAAGCCAAACACAAACACCTCACGTGCTCGACACTCAAACGCTCAGTAAAGCCTACGAGCTTGATTTTAATCAACTTGGGTCAACCTATTTAAACGCAACACGCGTAATAACAGGCAGCCATAAGCACTTTATAGATAAACTCCCGTTTAACTTTTTTTATATCGACTTAATAACCAAAGCACTGCCAAACGCCAAAATAATTTGTATGCTGCGCGACCCAATGGACACCTGTATTGGCAACTATCGCCAGTTATTCACCATTAATAACCCCTACTACGCGTACTCGCTCGATTTACTCGACACCGCTAAATTTTACAGCCGTTTTTACAAACTAATGCAGCACTTTAGCGCCCTGCACAGCAATATAAAATTAGTAAAATACGAAGAGTTAGTCGCACAGCCCGAGCAGCAAATAAAAGACTTAGTGAGCTTTTGTAACCTCGAATGGCAAGAACAGTGTATAGACTTTCACTTAAACACCGCACCGGTTTCTACCGCAAGCAAGGTGCAAGTACGCCAACCACTTAACAATAAAGCAATTGGCCGCTGGAAAGCGTTTAAGCCGAATACTGATGAAATTGAAGATTACTTTTTAAAGCAAAATATCAGTTTTGAGTAAAGGTTTTATAGCTTAGGAGTTAGGTGTGTGAACCAAGAATAACCCGCTTGTGCAAGTGTAGGTCGGATAAGCGAAGCGCCATCCGACACAGTAAAACACCTGGCCAATTATTATCAATATTTTATGTTGTCGAGTGAATAGAGAGTGCCAATAGCGAACCTTCAAGGCGTAAATCTGAAACTCTGTTGGGTGGCGCCTTCGGCTTAACCAACCTACCTTTTGACGTAGGTCGGATAAGTGGCGAAGCCACGTCATCCGACAAAAATGATGAATTGACTAGCAACAACACGACTTACCGCGTTTATGTTGTCGAGTGGCCAGAAAGTGCCATAAACTGAAAGTGGCAAAAGGCAAGACGCGACCCCATTATCACTGCTTGATTAAAAGTGTAAATGAGTCAAACGAACAAAGTGTTACTGCACTTATAACCTTGATAGACGTTGATTTACAACAAGGACAAACAGCGCACTCATATTATGGGACCTATATTAACGTTAATAATAGATTTTAATGCACTTTGTAACTTTTCATTTAACGGTTTCGGGTAGACTTCAATTAAAGAAACGGAGTCACATTTCTGAAAACTACAAAATGGTATAATGGCGTCTACAAAGGCAGTAATGACTGACGCTTGATCAAAGTTATGCTGCTCAAAGTTATGTTGCTCAAAATGTAGTGATTTAATCTCTAAATGAGATGTTTTTCTATGCACTTTACAATCCATACGACCAACAAATTCACCGCGATAAAGTAGCGGTAAGCAAAAGTAACCATACTGTCGTTTCACTGCAGGAACATAACATTCTAGTTGATAGTTATATTGAAAAAGCAACTTGAGCCGATCACGTTGAATGACACTATTATCGAATGGCGAAAGGATCAACATTCGGTTATTCAGACGGGGAAGGGGCCGTTCAATCGCCTCGGTTTCCACTAACAATATTTCACCGCTACTCATTTGCACTTGTTGTAAAATGTTTTGCACTAATCGTTCATCTACCAAGTTTTTCACTGCGTTGCGCAATTCGTTATCTCGACGTAAATAAGTCAAGCCTTTAAGTGAGGTAACCCCCAAGCAGCGGAACTGTTGATCGACAATGTGCGTGGCCAACTCATCCATACTGGGCATTTTTAAGTTTACCTCAGAAGGTAATACCCGTTCAGTTAGATCATACGTTTTTTGGAAACCTTCTCGGTTACTAACCATCAGGTCACCTTCCATATACAACTGTTCAAGTGCCTTTTTCGCAGGTTTCCAATCCCACCAACCTGCACGCTTTGTAGCATTTGACTCTAAATCTCGAGATCGCAACGGACCGTCGATACGTATGCGAGTTAATAATTCTTGCATCAGCTTGCTATCACGCTCTTTATGCCAATGAATTTGACCATTTTTAATCGCGTGTTTGTAAGGTAATGAGAAGCGAAAATCTTTAATCGGTAAAAAAGCGGCAGCGTGAGACCAGTACTCAAAAATGTCTTTATTGAGTAATAACTGATTGGTCATAGCGGGTTTGAAATTAGGTACTCTAGAGTTAAGAATATGATGATGAGCACGCTCTACCACCGAAATAGCATCAATCTGTACGTAACCAATATGGTTAATTGCATTACACGCACCAGCCAAACCACTGCCAAAAGCTTGTGTTTGTAGCAAACCTTGTGCTGACAGGGCAAGGCGGCGTAAACGCGCTAGCTCTTGAGGGTGTTTAATTTTAATCATATTTTCCTAAGAGATAATTAACGAGTATCCGTGCAACGTGTAAACCTAAACCTATTTTAAGGGGTTTGGTTTAAACCGAGCTCTTTTTGTTTTTTCTTTGTCAGGCCTAATGAAACAAGCCGATAAGACTCTTTAAGGTAATATGATAAGTCGTTATCAGTATCATCGTTGCTTTCGTAGTGTTGTATCCATTTCATTCCACGAGAAGCAAAATACGGTGCAGGCTTATAGCCAGGTATTTCACTGAGAAAATGAAAATTCAGTTCAGATGTTTTAAAAATAAAGGCTGGTTTATCACCTTCTCCCAACCCTCCTCCCAATCCGCCGATAGCAAAAACCTTTCCGCCGACTTTCCATACATGAGAGTTATGCCATTGGACCACATATGAGGTTGCTTCTAATGCGCGACAGAAATCATTAAATTCTTTATAGTTCATATTGTCGATCTTCGTTTGTATAGTCTATTGGCTATAGAGCCCATTATATGGACTTATAAATATATGAGCTCGCTTTATATTTTAGCGATAACGCGCATATAACCTACTGGCTAAAAATACGCCAATAAGCATTTCAAACCATGCGATTGGGACCAAAGTAACTGCCATTTCCCACGTTCCTAATCCTGAGTTTACAGACCCTATCCAAAAAACACCCAGCGTTGCCATGCAAGTAACAGTGGCTGATATAACGATCGATTTTACATTCTGACCAAAGCTTTGAGCGCACAACCAGTAAATAAATACCAAGGTACTCGCCAGTATCGTGTCCCATATTCCCCATATCAATGCATTACTGACAGCCATTGGTCCAACGACTAACTTTCCGGCATAGAAGGCCTCCATCATAGGAAACGCGACTAAAATAGCTCTTGCTACCTCGGCAACGTGGATCCAAATACTCGTTAGTAACATAACGACGATAAATTGCTTAAATTTTAATGTGTTATTCATAAATATCGTGTCTATTCTGATTTTTTATGGCTAATTAAAAGATAGATTCTGTAATGCATGCAACAATCTAAATTATTGAACTAAGAGTAACCAAAAATAGAATTCAAAGCATGATCAAGGACTGACTTTAATTCTTCTTCAACCAGACCTACTTTTGCTTGAACAGCCAGCCCATAACTTACTGATAAAAGATAGTTAGTCAGTTTTTGAGCTGTTTGGCCTTGGGGCATATCCGTCTTCGCAATGCCAGACGCGAATAAACCTGTCAATGTTTGCTGAGTTTCTGTTCCTAATTTCTTCATATAAACAACCGCATCTTCTGGAAACGCAACACTATCTGATTCATTAACACTCTTTACAAGCAAACATCCACGGGGCGTTTCATCGCTGGTGAATAGCTCAATAAGTCCATAGAAACAAGCTTGTAACCGCGCTTTTAATGTTGCATCTGAGGGCTCTACTAGGTGTCTGTAGTTAACTTCTACATATTGTTTTTGATAATGTGCCAAAGCATCTTTGAACAATTGCTCTTTATTGACAAACGTTCCGTACAAACTCGACGTATTAATGCCAAGTTCAGAAGAAAGATTAGCAACAGAAGTACCCGAGAACCCATTGGCCCAAAATAACCGCATCGCTTTATCTAAAACGACTTCTTTATCAAACGCTCTTTTTCGTCCTGCTTTCACTCTGTGGCCCTTAAAAATAATATTAATTAACTCTATTTTGAAGCAGTCACTTCAAAATGTCAATTCGCCCTATTGACATTACAAAGTGATCACTTCACAATTAACTCAATTCTGAAGCGATCGCTTCATAAGTATAAAATAAGTGAACTAAAAATGTTTAAAAAATTCGTACAAATTACTGCTCTATTCAACTTTCCAATCGCACTAGGCATGATTATTTCAGCGCTGATGGCACCTCAAGCAGACACGTTAATTATCACGGTGGTATTGGGCGTATCTTTTATGCTTATGGGCGCTGCGTTACTTTGGGCTACTTCAGACATTAAAACCCGTGCCCCTCTTATTGTTTGGAACGGATTGGTAAGAATGGTCGGCTTTATCATTGTTACATATGCCGCTTCATTAGGCTTGGCACCAAAGATCTTTGTCTATATTTCTGTCATGGATCTTATTACCGCCTTTGTTTACATCATTGGCAGTATGCGAGCATCCGAGCAGCCCTTTAAATCCCTATTTTTAGGCAAAACTCAGTAACTTATAAATTAATAATTTTAGCATTGATAACATTAACTTAAATAAACTACTTTTCAGGAGAAATATTATGACGATTAAAGCATTAAGAACACCAGAAGAAAGATTCTCTGTATTACCGGCCTTTCCTTACCAACCTAACTACATTGATGATTTAGCTGGTTTTGAGTCTTTACGCATGGCCTACATCGACGAGGGTGATTCCTCATCTGAAAACACTTTTTTATGTTTACACGGTGAGCCTTCATGGAGCTACTTATATAGAAAAATGCTTCCTATATTTACGGGCGCTGGTCATCGTGTTGTTGCGCCTGATTTGTTTGGCTTTGGTCGTTCAGATAAACCCGTTGATGAATCGGTTTATACCTTTGATTTTCACCGTGATAGTTTAATGCGATTAATTGAACGCCTTGATCTGAAAAATATTACGTTGGTCTGTCAAGACTGGGGCGGAATTCTAGGGTTAACAATCCCAATGGATATGCAAGATCGATTCAAAAATTTGATTGTTATGAACACGGCAATATCGGTGGGTGAAACCGCCCCTGAAGGGTTTTATCAGTGGCGAGATTTCTGCGCAAATGCCCCTGAAATACCAGTCGGTGGTTTATTTGCCTGTGACGCAGGGCCAGCCGTATCTGTGATGGATGTTATAGCTTACGATGCGCCATTTCCAGATAACAGCTATAAAGCAGGCGTAAGACGCTTTCCCGCCATGGTGCCTGTCGAGCCAACGATGGATGGTGTTGAGCACGGAAAACGCGCAAGAGAGTTTTGGTCAAAAGACTGGAACGGTCAAAGTTTCATGGCGATAGGCATGAAAGATACAGCTTTAGGCGAAGGCCCAATGGAGTACTTAAGAAGCTTTATTAAAGGCTGCCCTGAGCCCTTAAAAATTGCAGAAGCAGGACACTTTGTTCAAGAATACGGTGTTGAAATTGCAGAAAAAGCGCTTGTTCACTTAGAAATGAATAATAAATAGGCTATATCCAATGAATACAAATATAGAAAATAAAGTGATTGTTATAACGGGTGCAAGCAGTGGTTTAGGTGAAGCAACTGCGCGTTTTCTGGCTCAAAAAGGTGCTAAAGTCGTATTGGGTGCGCGTCGTAGTGAAAAACTAGCAGCTATCGTAAATGATATTCGTGCTGAGGGTGGCGAAGCTGAATATGTCACGATGGATGTCACCAAATCCGATCAGGTTAAAATGCTTGTCGACAAGGCGATTGAGACTTTTGGACGCTTAGATGTCATGGTCAATAATGCCGGCTTGATGTCAATTGCTCCGATGGCTGAGGTTAAGGTTGATGAATGGGATCGCATGGTCGACATTAATATCAAAGGGGTACTTTACGGTATCGCCGCTGCACTTCCCGTGTTTACCAAACAAAATAGTGGTCACTTTATTAATCTCGCTTCCGTTGCTGCACATAAAGTTTCACCGGGTTCGGCTGTCTATAGCGGTACAAAATTTGCGGTTAAAGCGATAACAGAAGGATTGAGAGCGGAAGTGGGTGGCAATATACGTACAACGCTATTATCACCTGGCTTAATTGATTCTGAATTAAAATTCGGTAGTTCGGATGAAGCCACCTCTCAATTTGTTCAAGATATTTATAAAGTCGCTATTCCAGCGTTATCTATTGCTAAAGCTGTCGCCTATGCGATTGAACAACCAGATGATGTCGATATTAACGAAATTATTATCAGACCAACAATTCAAGACTTCTAATCTAATGTGAGTTGATCCTGCCTTTTTTGTATTTTGTTTGGCAGGTCAACGTGAAACAGTTGCTTTAAAAGGTATAAAAAATGAAAAAAACACTCATTATTGGCGCTAATGGCCAGATTGGTAAAATAGTGGTTGAGTTGCTTCACAATCAGGATCGCCCAGTGCTCGCAATGGTTCGTAGCAAACAACAAGCTGAGAAGTTAGAAAATATGGGTGTAGAGGCTGTTGTTGGCGATCTTGAAACTGATTTTGAACACGCTTTTAAGGACTGCGATAAAGTAGTATTTAGTGCAGGTTCTGGCGGTAATACAGGCGACGATAAAACACTTCTAATAGATTTATGGGCAGCAAAAAAAGCAGTTGATTATTCTTTAAAGGAAGGTATACAACATTTTGTAATGGTAAGTGGTTTAGGCGCACAAGACCCTGACGAATTTGAATCAGAAATAAAACCCTATTTGGTGGCAAAGTATTTTGCCGATCAGTACCTATTATCCAGTGGCCTAAATTACACCATTCTTAGACCGGGACTCCTTACTAATGATAAAGGCAACGGGCTCATAACAACCACGCGTTCGACTTCTACGAATGATTTATTCATTAGCAGAGAAGATGTCGCTAAATCAATAGAGTATTACATTAATCGTGACGAAGTCAGTAACCAGATATTTGAACTTTATCATGGTAATGAAGTAATTAGCTCGGCATTAACCGCTAGCAATTAATTTATAACCAACGATTCGCTAACCACTATAAAATAATATATTAGCGAAAGAAGCTATTAATATTAGAGTTTTAAATAATATGCAAAACTACCTTCAAGAAATAGAAACAATCACTTCTAAAGCAGGTGAAACCGTTCCTTTACAAAGAAAAGCTTTTGAAAGAGGTTTTTCTTTTAAACACATGTCTTTTTATGAACAACTAGCGATATGGAGTTATATCTGGACGAACACCAAAGTGTATAGAGCTGAAATGTTTTGTTTGTATTTCTTGGAGGAGCATATTAAAAACAAAGATGAAATGCTGGCCGCTTGGCCAACGATTAAATTATGGCAAGACAAAATTAATCGATGGGAAACAAGCGATGGCATTTCAAAAATATATGCTCAATTAGTAGAATATGATGCAGCATTAATTTTGCCAACGTATAAAAAATGGAATACGTCTACAAACCCATGGCATAGAAGACAAAGCATAGTGGGTTTACTTTATTACAGCGCTCATAGAAAACACTATTTACCTTTTCAAGTACTTATAGATTTGGTAGCACCTTTAATTTCTGACCACGCTTATTATGTTGAAAAAGGAGTGGGTTGGACACTTAGAGAAATAGGAAATATATACCCTAAAGAGCAGGAAGAATTTCTATTTGAAAACGCAACTAAAATATGTGCTTATGGATATAGTGCAGGTACAGAAAAATGGGATAAAACAAAACGGGAAAAACTGAAGCAAATTAGAAAAGCAGCAAGAGTTTTAAATCGCAAAAATTCAATTTAAACATTTAAAAAGGAATAAATATGTCAAACAACAAACCAATATCAGCAGCGTTTCCTTTTGAATCTAAATTTCAAGCTGTATTAGATTCTAAAATGCATTATGTCGATGAAGGAGACAAAAGTTCTAAAGATACTTTTTTACTCATACACGGAAACCCTACATCAAGTTATTTATGGCGAAACATCATTCCGCATGTAAGTCCGTTAGGTCGTGTAGTTGTTCCCGATCTTATTGGAATGGGTAAGTCTGACAAGCCCGATATAGACTATACATTTGAAGACCATATTACCTATTTAGATGCGTTTATTGAAAAGTTAGCCTTAAAAAATATCATTATAGTCATTCAAGATTGGGGTTCTGCTTTAGGTTTTAACTATGCCAATCAGCATAGAAAAAATATAAAAGGGATTGTTTTTTTTGAAGCTATGTCTCAAGTTTCTTATTGGAAAAATACGACTAAAGAGACAGAAACATTATTTAAAAAATTTCGTGACCCTGCAGAAGGGCATGAAATGATTGTTAAAAACAACTTCTTTATTGAGGCTATGCTACCCATGATGGCGGGCAGAGAATTAACTCAAGAAGAAATGGACCATTACCGAGCGCCTTATTTGGAAGAAAAGAGCCGTAAACCACTGCTTATGTGGCCTGGTCAAATTTCGTTTGATGGCGTCCCAAAATTTACCACTGACATTGTTAATTCATATAATGAATACCACAAAAATTCAGATGTGCCTAAGTTGTTATTTTATGCAGAGCCAGGACTAATTATTAATCGAGAATTAGGTGAGCATATCGCTGAAACGTGGAAAAATATTACTGCAGTAGATTTAGGTGAAGGAAAGCATTATCTACAAGAGTCGCATCCACACGAAATTGGTGAAGGTATTGTCGATTGGTATAAAAAAGTTATTAAATAAACACTAATTATAGGGCTAGTGGTCAAATAGAAAAAATGCTTAAGCGTTATATTGGGTAGACTACGGAACCATGAGCAGATTTATTTGACCACTATAATTTGACCACGACAAAGAAAGTACCGATGGCAGCTAAATTATCCACGTTTGAAGCAGTTGATGGCTCTGCTACATTATATACCGCCACCAAAAATAGCCTTAGATGCACGGCTATTAAACTGAGAACAGGTGGCGTTTGTTTATATAGTCCAGTGTCAGGCCTCAGTGAAGAGGCTAAAGATAGCCTAATCGAATTAGGCGAAGTCCAATATCTACTCGCCCCTATACCTACCATAATGCTGGTTTGATAGAATACTCAAAAGCCTACCCCAAAAGCTCATTTAGTGGCATCTGAGAGTGCTCATGCACGCTTGACTGACAGGACAGGGCTAACGTTCAAAGAATTATCATCGCTAGCCAATGCACTACCAGAAGGACTTACCCTAGAAGAACCCAGTGGTTTGAAAAATGGTGAGGTTTGGCTTATAGAGTCAGCGCAGATTGGCTATATTTGGCATGTTGTGGATGCCTTTTCGGGCCAAAAACATACTGAAGGCCCAATATGTGACATTGTAAAAATGGTTAAAGTATTTCCTAATTTTGGTATTAAAGATCGAAAAGTCTTTGCCAGCGCGGTAATGCAACTTATTGAAATTTCACCGCCTAAAATTTTACTTCCTTGTCATGGTGCTTTAATTAAGTCACCTGATCTAGCTGATAAGCTCCGTAATTTAATACTAGAACTTGGCTAGAGAAAAACGATACTTGTGTAATTTTAAAATAGTATCATTTGAATTAAATCATAGGTCTGGCTACTCATTTAGAGATGAATTTTCAAGTCGCTTTATGCCCATTTCCGCCTTAGGAAGCTAATCCACAGTCGCTCCAAAGCGCCTAAAAAACCAAAAAATTATAGCTAATATTAATTAGCTATAATAAAGACTACTTTTCCCAAGCAAATTTTTGAAAAGGTTTATCTACTGGCGTTTTTGCAATGTGATTTACCAGAAGAAGTGCACCTAAACCCTGAACGTGAAACCGTTAAAGTGGAGAGTGCATAACGAAGTGATCGCGACAACTAGTTTGACAAACACCGCCAACAGCACACTACTTTTACCATTATGACCGCTTGTTATTCAGTTTTTAAAACCAGCCCTTTCGATTGGGCAAATATCACTAGCGCAAATAGTATTTCGGTTATCCCGCCAATAAATGCGCCAATTACAAAATTGGCATTTAATATAATACATAACATGCCAAAAAACATAAGCAAAGCACCCAAAATCCAATAGATTTTCATGCCATATAAGGTGTTAAAAATTAAATAACGAACACCAATTATCATCAGCATTATTGGATAAAACCATTCAGCTTGAAGTTTTGCTACGTAAAACGCTAAAAACAAACCAACAAATAAAATAATAGTGCTTTCTAAGGCCAATTTACCTAATGGGTTTTTAGGGTCGTGATTGCCAGAGCGTTTAAGCGCTTTTGAAAGTAATATGGCTAAAGGATGTATAAACATGCCACCAAAAAACAAAGTAAGCATACTTACTTGATTTGAATGCAGTAGTGCGACAAAGCCAGCTATACACCAAACCAAGCCAGACACTAATACGCCCGTTCCACCACCAAAATATGCGAGGTTCATATTTTGTTGCGCATCTTCAAATTTCATAGTAATTCCTTAACTTTAAAACAAGAACCTAAGGCAGCATGATCGCACTAATAATAATTACAGCTCGTTACTCGAATACACACTTAAAATAGGAAACTTATGCTCGGCAAACGAGACGGTGACTGATTGTGTTTCACTACCTTTAAAACCGAGCTTAAATTCTATTGGCGTTAATCTGCTGCCATCTGCAAACAATGCTAATAAATGTTCTTGATTGAGCTCGCGGTTGCCTGACGATAAATTAGTTAGCGTAATAACTGCCCAGCGCTCGCCTTCGTTATTGCTCATAAGAACGTAATTTAAAATTGTGAAGTCAGATTTTTTAGGCGTTATTTTGTTATCGTTTGGAAACGATAAATGAATACTGCGGGGTATAGCACGATCAACATTTAATACATTATTAAGAGTGTTTGAGGTGTTGGCAGCGACTGCCGATGAAAACACGATAAAAATCAAAACTAAGGCTTTAAACACAGTGCAACTTCCCTTTATTAAATTGTGTTTTTAAAAACAATCGTTGAAAATTTATACTCTCAGTTTTTACCTATTATGTAAACGCACAATAATCATAATTTAACGTATATTTTGAATAAGCGCACATTCAGTGAGACTACTGTAAGGTTTATACCTTGAAAAGCTCGCGTAATCATAAGGTTATTAAACAGGAGTAAACTACATGCCAACCACACCTAAAAGTCCCCAAGCGGTTAATAATGCACAATCGGCTTTATTAAACCCTGAGCACAGCATTCAAGTAAGAGGCGCACGTGTTCATAACTTAAAAGATGTGGATGTAGATCTCCCCCGTAATTCACTTGTTGTTTTTACCGGTATATCGGGCTCGGGTAAGTCATCACTAGCCTTTGGAACATTATTTGCCGAATCGCAACATCGATATCTTGATTCGGTTTCGCCTTATGCACGCAGATTAATAGATCAAGTAGATGAGCCCGATGTCGATTCAATTGAAGGGCTGCCACCTGCTGTTGCACTGCAACAACAACGGGGTGTGCCGTCGGTACGCTCATCTGTGGGCAGTGTAACCACTATTTCTAACGCGCTACGTATGTTGTACTCGCGCGCAGGTGAATACCCAAAAGGCCAAGGTATACTTTATGCCGATGCGTTTTCGCCTAATACCCCGCAAGGCGCGTGCCCAGAATGCCACGGTATTGGCCGTGTATTTAACGTTACCGAAGAGCTGCTAGTGCCCGACCCCACTAAATCAATTAGAGAACGCGCAATAGCCGCGTGGCCACCAGCATGGCAAGGTAAAAACCTAAGCCGCATACTAACCTCGTTAGGTTACGATATTGATAAACCTTGGAATACTCTGCCTAAAAAAGCACGCGATTGGATTTTATTTACCGACGATACGCCTACGGTGCCGGTATTTCCTGAGTACACACTTGAGCAAACACAAGCGGCTATTAAAAATGAAGAAAGCCCAAGTTACATGGGTACATTCTCGAGCGCTAAACGTTTTGTTTTACAATCGTTTGCGAGCACTCAAAGCCCACGTACTAAAAAGCGCGTGTCGCAGTATATGCAAATATCACCATGCCCACGGTGTAATGGCAAAAAACTGAAAAAAGAGTCGCTATCGGTTAAATTTGCTGGGCTTGATATTGGCGAAATCTCGCAGCTAACATTAAGTGAACTGGCTCAAACCCTTAGTATTGCGGCTAACAAAAAGCCTAAAAACAACGCTGCTAACCCAGAAAAAGCCATAGTAGCAACGCGTATAGCCAGCGACATTCTTAAACGAGTTGAAGCACTTACCAAACTTGGCTTAGGGTATTTATCGCTTGAACGCACCACCCCATCATTATCGCCTGGTGAATTACAGCGCCTAAGGCTTGCTACGCAAATTCGCTCAAAACTGTTTGGGGTGGTTTATGTATTAGATGAACCTTCAGCAGGTTTACACCCGGCAGATACACAAGCATTATTAGCCGCGTTAGATGAGCTAATAGCAGCGGGTAACTCAGTATTTGTGGTTGAGCACGACGTAAGTGTTATTCGCCACGCCGATTGGGTGGTTGATGTAGGCCCAAATGCAGGTACTCACGGCGGTAATATTGTTTATAGCGGCCCTGTTGAAGGCTTGCAAAAAGTGACCAGCTCGCACACTAGCCAATACCTTTTTAAAAATGATGAAAAGCTTTTAAGCCAAAGTAACAAACCACAACGCAGCGCAAAAGCATGGTTAAAGCTTAGCGGTATTGAGCGTAATAATTTACAAAAACTCGATGTAGAATTTCCGCTGGGCGTTATTACAAGCGTTACGGGCGTGTCTGGCTCTGGTAAATCGAGTTTAGTAAGCCAAGCTTTAGTTGAGCTGGTATACGATGCACTTGGGCAAAAATCGCTGCCACAAATACCTACAGATGAAGCCGAATTGCTCGACCAAGAGCTCGATATAACAACCGAGGGTAAAATCACTCAAGGCATTGAGCATATAAAACGCCTTATTACGGTTGATCAAAAAGCGATTGGGCGTACACCTCGCTCTAACCTGGCAACTTACACGGGGTTATTCGATCATGTTCGTAAACTGTTTGCCAATACCAAAGAGGCAAAAGCGCGTAAGTACGATGCAGGTCGTTTTTCGTTTAACGTAAAAAAAGGTCGCTGCGAAAACTGCGAAGGTGTTGGTTTTGTAAGCGTAGAGCTTTTATTTTTACCTAGTGTGTATTCGCCTTGCCCTGTGTGTAACGGCAAACGCTATAACGAAAAAACACTTGAGGTTACTTACAAGGATAAAACCATTGCCGATGTGCTTAATTTAACAGTTGAGTCGGCGCATACATTTTTTGCCGATGAACCCGCTATTTTACGCGCGCTAAATGCGTTGCTACAAGTGGGACTTGGTTACTTACGTTTAGGCCAACCAGCTACAGAACTCTCGGGCGGTGAAGCGCAGCGCATTAAACTTGCCACAGAGTTACAGCGCACACAACGCGGCGATACCCTCTATATTTTAGATGAACCAACCACAGGCTTGCATCCTAAAGATGTGGCCATGTTAATGGCGCAATTAAATGGGCTCGTTGATGCCGGCAACACCGTCATTATGGTTGAGCACGATATGCAAGTAGCCAGTAATAGTGATTGGGTTATTGATATAGGCCCTGGTGCGGGCGATGAAGGCGGGTTAATAGTGGCGCAAGGTAAACCTACCGATGTGGCTCAATCTAAAATAAGCCGAACAGCACCCTTTTTGAATGGCGCAATTTAGCTAGCAACTAAACACTAAATAATAAAAAAGAGCCAATGGCTAATGCCGATCAGTTAAGAAAATGACCGGTTGACCGATCCAAACGATCATGCAAAATCCGTAGTTAGGAAACTAACTACGGATTTTTTTGTGAATATAGAACAAGCACTGCAAGCAACACTTGAAGAAAGCAGCCGATACCATACCTTTGAAAAATTATCAGAAATTCTTGACCCTGAAATCATTGAACAAGGTTTTCAACAAGCTGGGATTGCAACCGTTCGTAAGCGAAGGTTACCGCTTGAGGCCGTTTTGTGGTCAGTTATTGGCATGGCATTGTTTCGAAAAGAATCGGTTTGGAATATCGCTAATAAGCTAGATATCATGTTACCAGGCAAGAACCAACTCGTTGCTCCAAGTGCGATGGTACAGGCGAGACAAAGGTTAGGTGATGATTCCGTTAAACACGTTTTCAATAAATCTGCTCAATGTAGTGGTACAGTGATTTTGGCCACCCATTAAGAAAGAAATGTTATGCTAATAAGCATACAAATTTGGGTGAAAAAATGACGAAATTAAAACCCGCAACGTATTCTGCAGCAATAAAATTAGAAACAGCTCAGCTTGTAGTTGACCAAAGTTATACTCAAGAAGAAGCAGCCAAAGCGATGGGGGTGGGTAAATCAACCGTCAGTAAGTGGGTTACTCAATTAAAGCAAGAGCGGAATGGCCAGACACCATCGGCTTCGCCAATGACGCCCGAACAAATTGAAATCCGCGAACTTAAAAAGCAAATCCAACGCATCGAATTAGAAAAGGATATATTAAAAAAGGCTACCGCTCTCTTGATGTCCGACTCCCTGAACAATTCTCGTTAATCGAGAAACTAAATCAACGAGAGCGTTACCCAATTAGCGTGCTGTGTAACGTATTCAATGTGCATCGTAGCAGCTATAAATATTGGGCTATACGGGATACAACGCCGACGTCAGAGCAAGTAAGGCTAGAGGCTGAAGTTAAAGCAATACATGCAATGAGCGGTGGCTCAGCTGGGGCGCGGACAATCGCGGCAATAGCAACGAACAATGATTTTGAATTGAGTCGTTATCGTGCTGCTAAGCTAATGGTTAAATTAAAGCTTGAAAGCTGCCAAGTACCTCAACATTCATATAAACGCGGCGGTAATGAACACCTTGAAATTCCAAACCTGCTTGATAGACAATTTGATGTTGTTGAGCCAGATACCGTATGGTGCGGTGATGTGACGTATATTTGGGTAGGTAATCGCTGGGCTTATTTAGCCGTTGTTATTGATTTATTTGCACGTAAAGTAGTTGGCTGGGCCATGTCGTTGTCGCCAGATACTAATTTAACGCTAAAAGCGCTTGAACTCGCGTATGAAAGCAGAGGAAAACCGACAGGACTGATGTTTCATTCAGACCAGGGTAGTCATTATACAAGTTTAAAATATCGCCAACGTTTATGGCGCTATAAAATCAAACAAAGTATGAGTAGGCGTGGAAACTGTTGGGATAATGCACCAATGGAGCGATTTTTTAGAAGCTTTAAAACGGAATGGATGCCAAAGGTTGGATATGGAAATTTTATAGATGCTAAATATAGCGTTAGTGATTATATCAACGGATATTACAACAACGTTAGGCCGCATCATTATAATGCCGGTTTAGCGCCAAATGAATCTGAGGTTAGATATCAAGATTCTAAAACTGTGGCCAAATTTTATTGACCACTACACAATCAATGTATAAGCAACAGTCATTCGAAACATGGAATGGTTTGAACCTATTAGCTGTTGACGGTGTTGTGTGGCGAACAGCCGACACGCCTGATAATCGTAAAGCCTTCTCTTCTGGTA
>NZ_JADYXI010000008.1:0-194421 GCF_015864375.1 Pseudoalteromonas sp. SWYJZ19 | reverse complement strand
GTATGTTCGTTAATCATAATGTGCCCTCAAATAAGATTTGAAGATCTGATCATGACATTGAGATTTAGTTCAAAAAAATCCCCGCTAATTTCTTAGCAGGGATTTGTGTATAAGAGACAGCCAATTGGCGCCTTTATTATTTTGTGTTGTTATAAGCAGTTAGTAACTCTGATTGCTAAAGCAGTTTGCTTTTATGATATTGGTGATTATTTGTTGTGATGGTTTTATTTTTTCCATCGCTAAAAACTCATCAGGCTGATGCGCTTGGTTAATTGAGCCTGGGCCCATTACGATTGTTTCACAACCGAGTTGTTGGATAAACGGCGCTTCAGTGCAATAATTTACCGCGACCGCTTTCTGCCCCGCTATTTTTTCAGCCATTTTAACTAAAGCACTGTCGGTGCTACCACTAAATGCCGGGATTGGTTCATGTAAATCAATAACGCTCACCGCATTTGGGTATTGCTGATTTATCTCTTTTGTTGCATCAAGCACTAATGCTTGTAGTTCTTGTACACTTAAACCTGGTAATGGGCGCATATCTATATGCATTTCACAGCAACCACAAATTCTATTCGCATTATCGCCACCATGAATATTACCTAAGTTTAATGTTGGATAAGGAATTTCAAAGTGATTTATTGAATACTTATGCTTTAATTGCTCTTTTAAGATCATCAATTTTGTAATCACTTTATGCATTACTTCAATGGCGTTAAGGCCACGTTCGGGATCTGAGCTATGCCCAGAGCGACCAACCACTCTTATTGCTGTACTCATATGGCCCTTGTGCATAAATACTGGTGTCATATCAGTAGGTTCGCCAATTATACAGCGTGCAGGTTT
This sequence comes from Pseudoalteromonas sp. SWYJZ19, assembly GCF_015864375.1. Lineage (NCBI taxonomy): Bacteria > Pseudomonadati > Pseudomonadota > Gammaproteobacteria > Alteromonadales > Pseudoalteromonadaceae > Pseudoalteromonas > Pseudoalteromonas sp. SWYJZ19. The sequence goes on along the minus strand of NZ_JADYXI010000008.1, from coordinate 193,575 downwards.
TAAATTAGGGTGCTTACATATTTGCTGTGCACCTGCCATAGTTGTTTCTTCATCGGCAGTGGCGAGTATTAAAATAGGTTGAGTTTGCTGCTTTTCATCAAATTCACTAATCGCTTGTAATACAAAAGCAAAAAATCCTTTCATATCAATGCTTCCCAGCCCATACAATTTATTGTCTAGTTCGGTAAGTTTAAACGGATTGTGGTTCCAGCGGCTGTCATCAAAAGGCACTGTATCTGTGTGGCCCGCAAGCATTAACCCGCCATCGCCTTTTCCACGCTTTGCTAATAAATTAAAGCGGCCTTTACCTCCTTCTAATTCAATAATTTCACACGTAAAACCGAGTGTTTCGCACCACCTAGCAAGGAGTTCAATTACGTTTTTATTGCTCATACACAAGCTGTCTTCAATTGCACTAATAGAAGGGGCTGCAATCAATTGTTGATACATAGAAATAAACGAAGGCAAAGGCATAAAAAAATCCAAAATTATTATTCAATTTAATTGCATAACAATATAAAAGTATTTATGATGAATATCAATTCACTTTTTAAGCATAAATATATTAAAGTAAAGCTATGAAAATAATGCGACGATAATCTACAAATTCATTAAATTAAGTCTTAATTTAGCGTCTTAGCTAGTTTAAGCGAACAACATATATATTTAGCAGTAAATTTAAAAATAACGAGTAATCAATGAATGTAGTTATTATTGGCGCAAGCGGTTATAGCGGCGCAGAGTTAGCAAGCTTAGTTGCTAATCATCCAAACCTTACCTTAACAGGCTGTTATGTATCTGAGGGTAGCTTAGATAAAAATAAATTACTAAGTGATTTATACCCAGAGCACCTTGGCTTACTAGATTGTCCTTTACTTCCTCTTAGTGCATCAGCTTTTGATGACATTCAAAGTGATGCTGACTATGTGTGTTTATGTACCGATCACAAAGTAAGTGTTGATTTAGCGCCTCAATTTTTAGCTATGGGTAAAAAAGTATTTGATTTATCTGGTGGCTATCGCCTAGCAAATAATGATGATTACGTTACTTATTATGGTTTTGAGCATCAACACCCAGAGCTTTTAAATGAAGCGGCTTACGGTTTAGCAGAGTGGAACAGTGATGCTATCGCTAACGCAAAGCTAATTGCTGTTGCAGGCTGTTACCCAACAGCGGCGCTCAATGCACTTAAACCGCTTAAACAAGCAGGCTTATTGAGCAGCGAAAGTATTATCATTAATGCCGTTTCGGGTGTTACGGGTGCCGGGCGTAAAGCGAGTGTAGGAACACATTTTTGTGAGGTATCGCTTGCACCTTATGGTTTGTTTAACCATCGCCACGGTCCTGAAATTGAACAACACCTTGGCCACAAAGTATTATTTACACCGCATCTAGGTAGCTTTGCGCGCGGTATTTTAGAAACTATTTATGTACAACTTAAGCCTGGCGTTACCAAGGAAAACGTTGCATCGGCTTATCAAGTGCTTGCTAACGAACCATTAATTCGTTTGTTAGGCGATAAAATACCTTCAATTAAAGGTGTTGCTAAGCAACCATTTGTTGATATTGGTTGGCAGCAACAAGGCACGCAGTTAATTGTAATGTCTGCCATTGATAACTTATTAAAAGGCGCTGCTGGACAAGCTTTGCAGTGTATTAATATTTCTATGAATTTAGATCACACTACGGGCTTAAAAGGAGCGTTTTAAATGAGTAAAAAAACGTGGGTTATTAAACTCGGTGGTGCAGTACTTAATACAGAAAATGCAGCAAAAGCGTTATTTGATGTGCTAAGCGAGCAAAAAAATGATGAGTTTGTCATTGTTCATGGCGGTGGCTCTTTAGTAGATACATGGCTAAAGCAAGCGGGTTTTGCTAGTGCTAAACACCAAGGTTTACGTATTAGTCCAGCAGAGCAAATGCCTTATATAGTAGGTGCGCTTGCAGGTTGCGCTAATAAACAATTAATGACTCAAGCTATAAGCGCAGGGCATAAGCCTGTCGGCTTAAGTCTTTTTGAGGCGGGTGTGACTGCAACCCAAAAATTAAAAGCGCTTTGCTTAGTGGGTAAATGCACAAGTAACGACGATTCTATCATCAATGATTTACTTAGAATTTCTCGTTTACCTATTGTTAGCTCTATCGGCTTTGATGAACAAGGCTTGTGGTACAACGTAAATGCAGATGAAGCTGCAGCGGCTATTGCCAGTAATTTAAATGCAGAACTAATTTTTATGACGGATGTAGAAGCGGTACTTGACGCAAATAAACAACCGTTACATCAACTTGACACAAAACACATTGATACTTTAATTACAGATGGAGTAATTGTGGGCGGGATGGAGGTCAAAGTTAAGACCAGCCTTCACGCTGCCCAACATTTACGACGCGGTGTGTATATTTCCAGCTGGCAAAAGCCAGAAAATTTAACTGCTCTGCTGCAAGGTGAGCATGTCGGAACAAAGATTACACCATAGGTTTATTATGTTTGAGAATTTTTTAACGGGTTTAGAATTAGACCAAGAAGGCGCACTTAATTTATTAAAGTTAGCGCAAGATATAAAAGCAAAGCCAGAAAAATACAGCCAAGTATTATCGGGTAAATCAATCGTAACATTGTTTGAAAAGCAAAGTTTACGTACACGTTTATCGTTTGATATAGGTATTAATCGCCTTGGTGGTCATGCTGTTTATTTAGATCAGCAAAATGGCGCTATGGGTGCACGTGAATCAATTAAAGATTTTGCACTTAATATCTCTACTTGGGCCGACGGTATTGTGGCGCGTGTAAATCAGCACAGCACATTAACCACGTTAGGTGAATATTCATCGGTACCTGTGGTAAATAGCTTGTGTGACTTGTACCACCCTTGCCAAGCACTTGCTGATTTTTTAACACTTCAAGAAGTACATGGCGATGTGAGTCAGCTTAAAGTAGCTTACTTAGGTGAGGGCAATAACGTAACTCATTCATTGATGTTACTTGCCGCAACGCTAGGTACTGACTTTGTTGCTGTAACACCAAAAGGGTGTTCGCCAGATTCACAAATACTTAAAAAAGCAGAGCAAATTGCAGCAATGAATGGCGCATCAGTCATGGTGAGCGATAGAGTTGAAGCTGCAGTTGGTGCAAACGTTGTATACGCAGATACATGGGTATCAATGGGTGATACAACGCCGCTTGAGCAAGTAAAAGAAAAATACATGCCTTATCAATTAAACCAGGCATTGCTAGATCAAACAGGTGCGACTACGGTATTACATTGCCAACCGGCACACCGTGAATTTGAAATTACCTCTGAGGTAATGGATGGTCCAGCATCAAAAATCATTCAACAAGCAGAGAATCGCATGCATGCGCAAAATGCTCTGCTAGTTACATTACTAAATCCAAATTTTGTTAAGGAACACCTATGAGTTCAATTAAAAAAGTCGTTTTAGCCTATTCTGGTGGTCTTGATACGTCGGCTATCGTGCCATGGTTAAAAGAAAACTACGGCTGTGAAGTAATCGCGTTTGTTGCAGATGTAGGTCAAGGCGCTGAAGAACTTGAAGGCGTAGAAGCTAAAGCAATTGCCTCTGGTGCATCTGAATGTTACGTAGTTGACTTAAAAGATGAAATGGTAAGTGATTACATTTACCCAACACTTAAAACGGGCTCAATTTACGAAGGTACTTATTTATTAGGTACGTCTATGGCGCGCCCAATTATTGCTAAAGCACAAGTTGAAATTGCACGTAAAGTAGGTGCTGATGCACTTTCTCATGGTTGTACTGGTAAAGGTAATGACCAAGTTCGTTTTGAATCATGTTTTGCGGCACTAGCCCCTGATTTAAAAGTAATTGCGCCATGGCGTGAGTGGGACTTATCGAGCCGTGAATCATTACTTGATTACTTAGCAGAGCGTGACATTCCGTGTTCAGCATCTGCTACAAAAATTTATAGCCGTGATGCTAACGCTTGGCATATTTCGCACGAAGGTGGTGAGCTTGAAGACCCATGGTGTCAACCAACTGAACAAGTATGGACTTGGACTAATTCTCCAGAGCAAGCTCCAGATAAATCAGAACTAGTAACATTAAAAGTTGTTGAAGGCGAAGTGGTTGCTGTAAATGGCGTAGAACTTAAACCTTACGATTGTTTAGTTAAATTAAACGATATTGCATCGCCTCATGGTGTTGGACGTGTTGATATTGTAGAAAACCGTTTAGTTGGCATGAAGTCACGCGGTTGTTATGAAACGCCAGGCGGCACAGTCATTATGGCAGCGCTTCAAGCCATTGACGAGCTAGTGCTTGATAAAGCAAGCCGTAAGTGGAAAGAAGTACTCGGTGGCGAGTTCTCGCATTTAGTATACGACGGCCGTTGGTTTACGCCTCTTAAAGATTCTATTTTAGCCGGTGCAGAAGCACTTTCTAAAGTGGCAACAGGTGAAGTGGTACTTAAGCTATACAAAGGCCAAGTAACTGCAGTTCAAAAGCAGTCACCAAATAGCTTATACAGCGAAGCATTTGCTACATTTGGCGAAGATGATGTGTACGACCAATCACACGCTGAAGGCTTTATTCGTTTATTCTCGCTTTCAAGCAGAATTTCAGCACTCGCTAAAAAGTAATTTATTACGCCCCTTATAAAAGGGGCACTACAGGGTTTGGAGAGATTTCATGGCATTATGGGGCGGACGTTTTTCTACGGGTCCAGATGAGGCGTTTAAGCAATTTAACGACTCTCTTCCCTTTGACTACCAGTTAGCAGAGCAAGATATTATTGGCTCTGTGGCATGGGCTGGTGCACTTGAACAGGTAAGTGTACTTTCAAGTGACGAGCACACAAGATTAGTGGCTGCATTAAATGAGCTGCTTGAAGAAGTTAAAGCAGATCCACAAGCGGTAGCTACTTCAGGTGCAGAGGATATTCATTCACATGTTGAAGCAGCTCTAATTGAAAAAGTAGGTGATTTAGCTAAAAAATTACATACAGGCCGAAGCCGTAATGACCAAGTTGCCACCGACTTTAGATTATGGTGCCGTGATACGGCTGACCATTTACTAGATGCTATTGCACAGCTTAAAGGCGAGTTTGTAGCGCTTGCAGAGCGAGAGCTTGGCACAATATTACCAGGTTACACGCACTTACAGCGCGCACAACCAGTATTATTTAGCCACTGGTGTATGGCGTATGTAGAGATGCTAGAGCGTGATGAAAGCCGCCTGCAAGATGCTAAAGCGCGCATGAATTTTTGCCCATTAGGCAGTGGTGCATTAGCAGGTACAGCTTATCCGATTGATCGCCAAGCATTAGCGCATGGGCTAGGTTTTACAGCGGCTACAAAAAACAGCCTTGATGGCGTATCTGATCGTGATTTTGTGTTAGATCTTTTAAGTTGTGCGTCTATTTCGATGATTCACTTATCTCGTATGTCAGAGGATCTGATTTTTTATAATTCGGGTGAAGCCGGATTTATAGAGCTTGCTGATAACGTAACATCAGGCTCATCGCTCATGCCTCAGAAAAAAAATCCTGATGCACTCGAGCTTATTCGCGGTAAAACCGGACGTGTGTTTGGTGCATTTAGCGCTATGATGATGACGTTAAAAGCGCTGCCACTTGCATACAATAAAGATATGCAAGAAGACAAAGAAGGCCTGTTCGACGCTATGCCAACATGGCTTGCATGTATTCATATGGCGCAAGCATGTATTAAAGGCGTTAAAGTAAACGGTGATAAGACACTTGCTGCAGCAAAAGGAGGGCATGCAAATGCCACCGAACTTGCCGATTACCTTGTTGCTAAAGGCGTACCTTTTAGAGAAGGCCATCATATTGTAGGTGTGCTGGTACAGCTTGCTATTAGCGAAGGCAAAACACTTGAAGATCTTTCGCTTGAGCAATATAAATCTGTAAGCGACGTGTTTGAGGATGATGTTTATCCGGTACTTGAAATTGACGCGTGTATAAAAGCACGTCAAGCGCTTGGCGGCACGTCTATTGAGCAAGTAACAAATGCAATAAAAGAAGCGAAAAAAAAACAGCAAATAACGGTTCGTGATGCCAACTTAGATGATGTTGAATCAATAGCTAAATTGGTTCAGCACTGGGCAACCGTAGGCGAAAACCTACCGCGTGCTAAAAGTGATATGGTGCATTCTATAAATGAGTTTGCTGTAACTGAAATTAACGGCAGAGTAACTGGGTGTGCATCGTTGTATATATACGATACTGGTCTTGCTGAAATACGCTCATTGGGCATAGACCCACAAAGCGCTGTTTCAGGGCAGGGTAGGCAGTTAGTTGAGCACTTATTAGTTAAAGCCAAAAAATTGGCGCTAAATAGGGTAATCGTATTAACACGTGTCCCTGACTTTTTCGAAAAACAGCGTTTTACGTTTTGCTCTAAAGAGAGCCTGCCTGAAAAAGTAATGAAAGATTGTGAATTATGCCTTCGTAAAGAAAATTGTGACGAAGTAGCAATGGAATATATTTTGAAGCTAAGTACACGTGCGGAGATCCCGTGTAAATACGTAGCTTAAACTCCCTGGATACAAAAAACGTACGGTTATCCCTGTGCGTTTTTTTATGTTTGTAGTAAACTGGTCGGAGCTGTTTGGTTTGATTATATAAGTATGTTTTGAGTGAGTTTTAAGGTGTCAAAAAAGTTGGCACATTGGTTGCTTTGTTTAAGGTAGATAGCAAAATAGCTATCACTACTTTAAACAGGTGATGCATTTATCTACATAATAATGTGGTTAAAAGTTGCACCAAATATAATTAAAACTTTTACAAGGATCAATCACATGCAAGTTTCAGCTAATAGCCAAGTACAAATGCAAGCATACAACAAAACACAACAATTAAAGCCTGCAATGGAACAAACTGCTAGCCCTAAAACCCTGCAATCTGATACAGTAAGCTTTTCTCAAGAAGCGATGGCTGCTGCGAGTACTGATTTACAGCGTGGTGGTGGTACGGTAGTACCTACTGGTACGGTGCCTACCAGACCAAGGTAATAATTTAAGGTTTTAAATGATTTTAACTGAGCTTTTTGGGTTGTTCTCACTGTCTGCTTTTACGATGTGGGCTTTTTTGATGACATTCTTTTTCAACGTGTTTGTATACTCATTAGATGTAAAAAGAGGTACAACTCTGTTGCTCAGTTCATTTGTCATGATGATATCTTACACCTTGTCTGATTATTTTTACACATGGCTATCTATGAGAGATTCAATATATCTTGACTGGGCTTTGTATGATGTTATCACTATTGCTGCGCTCACATGTATTTATAGAATTATTGGTAAAACAACTCCGTCTTTCTTATATTTAATTGTTGGGTTGTCTATAAACTCAACTTTTTTCTTTTGTATGTACCTCGACATATACATTTTTGAGAATAAAAAAGCTTGGTTTTTATGGGATGCCTACACATATACAGTTAATTTAATAGACTTTATTATGATTGTTGTTTTAATCTTAGACAGAGACTTCCTCGGTCTTCATAAATTAAAGAACAAAATCCTCAGCTACTTCAAGTCAAACGATACCCACAAAGTAACCTAGTTTAAAATGTACTTAACTGGTGCTTTTCTGGATTATATAAATGCTTTTACACAATGGGGCTTTTTAATGGCCTTTTTGTACTGTTTAGTATCTAGTGTCAATATTAAAAATAAATCCCTTCTTATTACATCAAGCATTATGTTGTGTTCATATTTTTTAAGTGGATACTTTACTATATTGAATGCTCCTTATTTAGATTGGATTTTATATGATTTTCTTACCATAGTAGCGATACTCTTTTTTATAAAAATTGACTTTATTAAATGTTGCCCAAGTACCAATTTTATTCTGATAGGTTTAGTCATTAATAGCCTCCTCGCATCAGTAATGCATTACGATCTATATATTCTTTACCACTTAGATGAGTGGTGGTATTGGAGTTTTTATTCTGTTGGGAGTACTTTAATAGATGTATTGATGATGCTCTCGCTAATACTTAATAAAAATCTTATAAAAATGTCGCCTTTAAAAATTATTAATTTGAATAAAAAAAATCTTAAGAATAATGAGTGAACTCATAATTAGCCCAACAGTTTCTTTGTACATAGGTGCATTTGTACAATGGGGATTCCTTATGGCCTTTTTGTACTCCCTTGCTCATTCGATTAATAAGCCTAATAAAGAAAGAGTGTATTTGTCTTTGGTTATGAGTATTTCATATTCATTTAGTATATTTACAAATCTGGATACGGTAACTTATCTAGATTTTTTGTTTTCCGATATTTTAACTCTCCTAGTTATTATTTCCCTTAGGCGGCTCTGGCATGATGGTATTACCTATTTATATATTATTACTGGTTTAGCTATAAACTCAGCTCTACACTTTCTCATGCATTACGACATCTATATATCAAATAATACAAGCTACTGGTGGCTTTGGAATGCTTACGCAATAGGGGTCAACGCTGCTGATTTTATAATGGTAGCTATATTTTTTATAAACAAAGATTTTTTATACTTGATGAAATTTAAAAATGGTTTGATTACTAGTTTGAAAAGGACAGTTGATGGCTGACATACTTTGGGCTCTGGTAGATTTAGGATATAACGTAGCAATACTATTTACATGGTTCTTCCTAATCGCATTTTTATATAACCTATCAGCGAGTATTAATAAAAATGATAAAAGTAGAACGCATCTTTCATTTATAATGATGGTCTCATATATATCTAGTCTTTTTATGGATCCACTTATTGAAAATCCTCACCTAAATTACTTCTATTATGATCTTGCTACTATTAGCGCCCTGATACTTTGGCGATTTATATATAAAAAATTAGTACCAATTTCTTTCTCCTATTTAATTGTAGGCCTTTTTATTAATGCATGTTTATTTTTAGGTATGCACTACGATATTGAAATTGCAGGTACTCTTTACTATTGGTGGTTTTGGACTGTTTATATTTTTGGAATGTATTTTGTCGACTTTACAATGGCATTGGTATTAATCATCAATAAGGATGTTTTAGGCTTAAACAAGCTTTTAAGATGTGTTAGAAAGTTAAGTTTAGATCGCTGAGGCAGTAAAGCTCAACTTAAAAGAAGAGTGATTTTGTGCCTTTATTTGATGTTGCCGTAATATGTAAAGCGGTATAATAATTTTTTATCTAGTGTTGGAGTAAGATGGTTGAGCTACTTTTAAATACAAATATCTCGTTTTATATAGGTGTTTTTGTACAGTGGGGCTTTTTGATGGCTTTTTTATATTCTTTAGTAAGCTCTATAAATAGCGCAGATAAAAGCATTGTTTGGCTATCTTTCATCATGGCACTTTCTTACTCTTCTAGTATGTTTATTGATATGGACGCAATAACTTACTTCGATTTTTTCTTATTCGATATTATTACTCTATTTGTTATTATTTTATCTGGTTTTTTTATAAAGATTAGCAGCATATACATTTATTTATTATTTGGTTTAGGTATAAACACCTTACTATTTTTTGCAATGTATATAGATAATGATGTTATGCACCATTATGATTTTTGGTGGTTCTGGTGGGTGTACATAGTAGGTATAAATTTTACAGATTTGACCATGGTTTTAGTTTTCTTTATAGGTAAAGATGTTTTAAAACTTACTTGGTTAGAAGGAAAGCTAAATAAAGTGTTTAATAAAAGGGCCTATTAGTAATGGATTTCAGTGCTAACAGGCCTTATTTATTATTAACTGGCACCACAGCCCAATTTAGTTTTTAGAGCTTTAACAATTACAGGGTCTACAAACTCGCTTACATCACCATTGTGGCGAGCTACTTCTTTAACGAGTGTTGATGAAATAAATGAATTTCGCTCTGCGGGTGTTAAAAATACACTTTCTAAGTCGGGGTTCAGGCGGCGGTTCATGTTAGCTAATTGAAATTCATAGTCAAAATCAGATACCGCTCTAATACCGCGAATAAGCACATTAGCATTGTGATCGCGCGCAAGGTCAGCCAATAAACCAGAAAAACCAATTACCTTAACATTATCTATGTGGCTTAAAATAGTATTTGCAAGCTCAACACGTTCTTCAAGGTTAAAGCAGGGTTTTTTACTTGGGTTATTAGCAACCGCAACTAATACAGTATCAAACATTTTAGCTGCACGTTGAATAAGGTCTGTGTGCCCATTAGTTAGTGGATCAAAGGTGCCAGGGTAAATTGCAATAACTTTCATAATGTTCACTATTTATTATTTTAGCGCTAGTTTAACAGTGTTTATGCCACAAAGCAGCCTAGCTAAAAAAGCATATAAACACTTACTTTCTTTAAACAGGTCAGTCCATGGTGGGAGTGTTTTAATGATTCATATTTGTTTATACTGTTTACCTCTTTTGAGTGTAATGTAGCCTATAGATAATTTGAGTATTAGCATATGAATACCAAGGATAAAATAATACACACCAGTATTTTGTTGTTTAACGAAAATGGTGAGCGTGCAATAACGACAAATCATATTGCATCAAACTTAGGGATGAGCCCGGGTAATCTTTATTATCATTTTAAAAATAAAGAAGACATTATCCGTCATATTTTTGCGCTGTATCGCGATCATTTAAATACTCACTTTAAACCTATTAATAAAGATGATGATGCATTTAATCATTTAACGGCTTACCTAGATTCGTTATTTGAGCTGATGTGGCGCTATCATTTTTTTTACGATAATCTCGGGGATATTCTCTCTAGAGATGCTGATTTAAAACAAGCTTATATTGATTTTCAGTTAGAGTTGTTAGAGCAAGTTCGTAAAATTATTTTAGGACTTCGCGACAGTGAAATGATTGCTATTGATGGGCAAGATGTCATTGATTTAGCACATACACTAAAGTTAACGGTTAGTTTTTGGACGCCTTATATTAAAGCCCGTAGGCCAAGTGGTACGCTTGCTGAGCAAGATATATATCATGGCATTTTAAAAGTACTTACATTATTTAGAGCGTACAGTACCGATAAAAGCATTGATAAAATGAACCTGCTACGTGAAAAATATACTGAATTAGCGCAACAAGCCTTAGGGCCTGTTGACCTTTCAGGATTAAAATTTGTTCAATCTAGGGGCGATTAAATCGCGACGCGAGGTTTGTAACCTAGTGGGCTAAGTAAAAACCGAGCAACAAAGAGTTAATCGCCCCTAGGCTGAACCCTTTGGGCAGCGCTTGTTTGGTATTTATGCTACGTTATCGCCTATTTATGGGGAATAACCACACTATAGGCTCTGCCTTGCCTAAATACCAAACACACTGCTGCAAATTTAACCTCGAAAGATAAACAGGCCCTAGCTGTAGTTTAATCGATAGTAATAGGTTGTTTCCTAGGCGCTGAATTTTTTGCTATAATCCCGCGCCAAATGCCTGGGAGCGCGAATTCCCGCAGTCTAAGAGTGAACTATGCTTAAATTTATCGTCAAACTACATCCTGAAATAGCCATTAAAAGCCGTTCAGTCCGTAAACGCTTTACTAAAGTGTTAGAAAATAACATTAAAATTGTATTGCGCCGTGTTGACGAAAAAGTACAAGTAAGAAATAACTGGGATAACATTTCAGTTGTTACAAAACTTGAAGACGCGCAAGTTCGCCTTGATTTTATCGATAGCCTTAAACGCATCCCTGGCATTGTTCAATTTATTGAAGTAACCGAAACACAATTCGAAACTCTTGATGATATTTATCAAAAAACCATCGCTTTAGTTGGTCATACTATTGTAGGTAAAACCTTTTGTGTTCGTGCTAAGCGCATAGGGCAACACGATTTTACCTCAACTGATTTAGAGCGTTATGTTGGTGGTGGATTAAATCAGCATATTGAAGGCGCAAGCGTAAAGCTTAGCCGCCCAGAAGTAACAATACGCTTAGAAGTAAAAGACGATAAAGCTTACATTGTTTCTCATACACATTTTGGTATGGCTGGTTTTCCTCTGCCAACTCAAGAAGATGTGCTTTCGCTTATGTCGGGTGGCTTTGACTCTGGTGTAGCAAGTTACCAAATGATTCGTAAAGGCGCACGCACACACTTTTTATTCTTTAATCTAGGTGGCGCAGCGCACGAAATTGGCGTTAAGCAAGCAAGCTACTACTTATGGAAAAAATACAGCTCTACACATAAAGTTAAATTTGTAACGGTTGATTTTGAACCTGTTGTTGCTGAAATTTTAGAAAACGTTGAAAACAGCCAAATGGGTGTTGTACTTAAACGTATGATGATGCGCGCGGGTAGTGTGGTTGCGCAAAAGTTAAACATTCAGGCACTTGTCACTGGCGAAAGTATTGGCCAAGTATCTAGTCAAACATTAGCGAATTTAAGCGTGATTGACCGTGTTACTGAAACGCTTATTTTACGCCCGCTTATTCAACACGATAAGCAAGAAATTATTAATATTGCTCGTCAAATTGGTACGGCCGAAATGGCAGAAACAATGCCTGAATACTGTGGTGTTATTTCTAAAAAGCCAACGGTTAAAGCCAAAATAGACGTTATTCTTGGTGAAGAAGAAAAGTTCGACTTTGATGTACTTGATACCGTTGTAAACAACGCACGCATAATGGATGTGCGTGATATTGACGTTGAAGCCAAACAAGAACTTAAAGAAGCTGAATCGGTTGCTGATTTACCTGTAGGCTCTGTGGTAGTTGATATTCGCTCACCAGAGGAAGAAGAAGCTGCACCGCTAGAAATCGATGGTGTTGAAGTGGTGCATTTGCCGTTCTTCCGTTTAGCTACTAAGTTTGGTGATTTACCAAAAGACACTGACTACTATTTATATTGTGACAGAGGCGTAATGAGCCAACTACAGGCACTTATGCTGCACGAACAAGGCTTTGAAACGGTAAAAGTTTACCGCCCATAAGGTTTGTCGTCTTAAAGTTAAGAATTTATATAAGCGTGGTTTATACCACGCTTTTTTTTGCCTGAATTTTGACAAACAACTCATCGTTGTAAGGTGTAGGAATACCGCGAAGTTTGCCTTGTTGGCTAATATAGCCACATATAGCTGATATTTCAGTTTCTCTGCAATGCGCGACGTCTTGCTGCATTGAAGAGTAATTGTCAGACGTTAATTCCATTATTTTATAAGCGGTATTAAGTGCTTTAATCAATGGGATATTAAGCCCTTGTACCTTTGCTATATTGCATGCTTCAGTGAGTGCATTAAAAATTATAGCATTGTACTTAGGTGCGCGTAACTCACCATTTTTTACATTACTTAAAGCGCTTAATGGGTTAATGGCAATATTTACGAGTAGTTTTTCAAAACGAAGCTGCTGAATGTTATTAGTAAACTTTAGGCTGGGTATCACTTTAAAAATATCAGCTATTGGCGCGCTATTTTGAAAAGCTAATTCATTACAAGCACCAATAACACTTTGTCCCTCACCAGTGTGCTGCACAATGTATTGGTTTGATTTAAAGCCCGCTATGCTTGTCGTTAAAAAGTAGAGTGCTTGGTGAGTGCTTAGTTGGCTATTTACCTCATCAACATTACCCATTCCGTTATGCGAAAGTACAACAGAGCAATGATTTGGTAAAAATGGCTTTATTTGCGTAAATGCATCAAGTACTTGAAAGGCTTTAACGGTAAATAAAACAACATCAAATTCAGCCGCTTTATTTAGCTGATTTAATGCAATAAAGTGTGCGTCAATTTTTTTAGATGCACCCTTACCTCGACTATAAAAACGGGTATTTGTTGGGCTTTTGCGAGTTAAAACACTGACATTATGCGACGCACTTAGAAAATGACTAAGTAACAAGCCAATAGCACCATCGCCGACAATTAAAATATTAGCCATATGGGTTCTTTTTTCGAGGTGTAAAAATTACTCTAAGTAAAAAGTAGCTTGCGGCACCTGCAAAATCAGCAAAAAAATCACCGAGTGATGCTTGCCTATATGGAAGTGCGTCTTGCATTATTTCTATAGAGGCGCCATAACCTGCCAATAAAAGTATTTGCGCATATAAAGGAAGCTTAAACGCTTTATCCATTATTATGGCTAGTATAAAAAAAATCCCAAAATGGGCGACTTTATCAACATGAGGAAATAAATTTACAACGCCACCTTTTATTTCTTTGGCAAATAAAAAGGTAAAAGCTACTATGCTGATTAAAAAAATTGCTTGATAAACACGCCTTGTCACGACAAATCCTAAAATCGCTTAAAAAAGAGGCGCAAGTATATCAAACTAATTTAATATCGCACCTGAACAAGATGCAGAAAAATGTAAAGATTTATAATTTTAGCGTTATAATTACCACATAAAATTAAGATTAAATAGTTAGGAGCAAACCAATGCCTTCATTTGATATTGTATCTGAAGTAGAAATGAACGAAGCTAAAAACGCAGTTGATAATGCAAATCGTGAGCTAGAGACTCGCTTTGACTTTAGAGGCGTTGATGCATCTATTGAGCTAAATGACAAAACAATTAAGCTTAAAGCTGAAGCAGACTCTCAGGTTATGCAATTATTTGATATTTTAGCTAACAAAATATCTAAGCGTGGTATGGATGTATCAAGCTTAGAGCTTCAAGATATTACCCGTGCAGGTAAAAATGTATTTCGTAACGTTGGCTTAAAGCAGGGTATCGAAAAGGACATGGCTAAAAAAGTAGTTAAAGCCATTAAAGACTCTAAAGTTAAAGTTCAAGCTGCTATCCAAGGCGAAGAAGTACGTGTAACGGGTAAAAAACGTGACGATCTTCAAGAGGCTATGCAAGTAGTGCGCAGTGCTGAGCTAGGTCAGCCTTTTCAGTTTAAAAATTTCCGCGATTAATTAATAAATAGTTTTAAATTAAGCATGCTTTAATCTGTTTATACTTACAGACAGATTGAAGCTACTTACTCTTTTTAAATATCTCACTATTATCCCTCTTTATTGCCTAGATACTCCCGTATGTATTAATCTCCTTTTTGATATTTAAGCTATTATATTTAATCACATGCAATTAAGTACTTCACACTAGAAGGTATTAAAATGAAACGTCATCAATTATTTTTGTTATTTGTTTTGCTTACATTTACCAAACCAAGCTTATCAAAAACAGTTGATATTGATGTACTGGTTGAAGATGGCTACTTTCCCATTATTATTAATGCGCAAAAAAAACAGGGTTTTGCTCCTGAGTTTATTAAGATTTTAAACGGAGCACAGCAGGAGTTTAATTTCGTACTTAATTCTCTACCTGTAAAAAGGCTTGCTTTGTCAGTTGAAAAAAATAATTTTGATGTTTTATTTTTAATGGCACTGCAATGGATCCCACTATCAGCGCAAGAAAACATTGAAAAAACCGAATTTTATACCATTACCAAAAATGAGCTTTATACGCTTAAAGAAAATACAAATGAGCAAGCTTATTTTGACGACATTACGTCATTAACAAAGGTTGGGGTTCTGGGGTACTCGTATCAATTTGCTGGATTTAATACAGATGCCGAATTTTTAAGTGAGGAACATCAAGTAAGTTTAACCATTGATGAATTCAATGTGGTTAAAATGCTGCTATTAAAGCGCGCGGAAGTAGGCGTCTTAAATAATATTGCTTACCAATATTTTAAAAATCAAAATACTTTTAATATGGATTTACTCTATAAAAGTAACGTACCAGATGCCGTTTATAAAACGCACTTTTTAGTTAACTCTAAATCAAATAAGATCACTAGTCATAAAATGGATGAAATACTAAGCTTACCTACTGCACAAATACAACTTCAGAAGCTACTTGATAAATATGGCGTTTCTTCAAACTATACTAGCCCCTAACTGCATTTTAAAGGTTTTTAGCTGTATAGACGTCCATTGACATTTGTAAACAAAATACTCACAATAGCGACATATTTTCAAGGTGCTTGCTAGCCACTTCATGTAATGATTTTTTTAGCAGGATAATCGGGAAGTTGGTGCGTTTTCATGATGACTACAAGCCCAACACTGCCCCCGCAACGGTAAAGTATTGCATATTTTGATGTGCTTACTGAGTCCGGAGACCGGCCTTGATGCAATCTTACTTACTTAAATCTTTGCGGTGGGCAAAGGTAGGGGACATCATGTTAAACAAAACAACTTTAGGCGTTGCTATTTCTGCTGCGCTTTCATTTTCTGTGTCTGGCGCAGAGCAATCAATTGAAAAAATAACCGTTACAGCTAATAAATTTGAGCAATCAATCAATGACGTTTTAGCAAGTGTAAATGTTATTGAGCGTGCAGAAATAGAAGCAAGCAACGTACGCGATTTACCAACCTTATTAAGCACGCGAGTTGGTTTTCAGGTTAATCCAAACGGTGGTTTTGGCCAAAATACAGGTGTGTCACTTCGTGGTACTGGCTCTGGCGATACGCTAATTTTGATTGACGGTGTACGTACAGGCTCAGCAACACTTGGTCAAAAAGCATTAAATAATGTCCCTTTAAATAGTATTGAACGCATTGAAATTATTAAGGGTTCTCGCGCGGCTGTTTATGGCTCTGATGCACTTGCTGGTGTTATTAATATTATTACGCGTGAGTCGGATAACTTATCCCTAAGCGCTACATTTGGTTCTGACTCTTATCAAAATTATCAAGTTGCAGGCTCTGTAAAATCAGATGATATAACAACAGCATTTAACGCAGGCTTTGAAAAAACAGATAACTTTGATGCACTGCAAGGCGTAGCACCAGATGAAGATGGCTATGAAAATAAAAACCTTGGTTTTAAAATAAACTACACCGATGCACATTACGGCGACTTTAAGTTTTTAGGCCAATACAGTGAAGGCTATGCAGATTACGACAGTCGCTTTAGTCCAGCCACAAGTACTATAGAAACAGGTGATTTTAAAAACTATCAGCTTTCTGCAGGTTGGAGTAAAAACTACACTAACCAATCGCACAGTATTGATATTGCTATTTCAACAGATGATTCTCACGATACCTCAGCATTTGGTGTAAATGATTTTATAACTAAACGTGTGCAATTTGATTATAACGGTCAATATATACTATCTGAAGAGCTTAATATTAGCGGTGGTGTTAACTGGTACAACGATGATGTATCGCACAGTTCAACGCAGTATGATATGCAAGAGCGTGATGTATTAGCTGTATTTGTTGGGGCTTATTACAATGCTGAAAAAGTGTTAGCTAATTTAACAATTCGCCAAGACGATGATGAACAGTTTGGTGATGAAACAACATATACAGCCGCTGCGGGTTATCATTTATCTGAAGACGCCACGTTCCGCATAAGCCAAAGCACTGGCTTTAAAGCACCTACATTTAACGATTTATACTTTCCGGCTTTTCCTGGTTTTCCACCTTCATCTAATCCTGATTTAGAGCCTGAGAAATCATTAAATCAAGAGATTGGGTTAAATGTAGATTTTGATATAGCAAGTATTGACGTTGCTATTTTTAGAAATGATATTGAAGATAAGATATCTTTAGATTCTAACTTTTTTCCTATCAACTTGAATGAAGCACGCTACGAAGGGGTTGAATTTAGCTTATCTCAGCAGTTTTTTGGTTTTGATAGCAACCTTAACTTTGCTTACTTAAGCGCTGAAGACGAAGAAACGGGCGCAGAGTTGCGTAATGTTGCTAAACGTACTTTTAACTGGGAACTTGCAAAACAGTTTGGTGCTTTTGATGCAAGCTTAGACATGCAATACCGTAGCGACCGACAAGGTGCTGTGACGCGTTTAGGATCATACACGCTTTGGAACTTAGCGGGTAATTATCAAGTAAATGAGCATATTGAAGTTTCGCTTCGTGTAGAAAACTTATTTGATAAAGAGTATAACGCTGTTGATTCAAATACTGATTTTACAACGGGTGAAGTGTATTACTACAACACTCCAGAGCGTCGCTTTTTTGCAGGCGCAAGCTACCAGTTTTAACGGTATTTATTAATATTAAAAAGCCCGACTTATGTCGGGCTTTTTAATGTGTAGCTAAGTTTAACTAATCAATTTAACTAATCAATTTAACTACTCAAATTAGCTAGTCAGCTAAGAACTCCTTAAATACGGTTTCAAACTTATGTAATTTAGGTGCTATTAAAATACTACAGTAACCCTGCTGTGGGTTTTCGTTATAGTAATCTTGATGATAATGCTCTGCTGGATAATACGTAGTGGCAGGGCTGACTTCTGTCACAATGGGCTCACTCACATGGCTTTGCAGTTGAGCTATCATTTCATTGGTTTGCTTTAGTTGAGCTTCATCGTGATAGTAAACAACGCTTCTGTACTGTGTGCCTATATCGTTACCTTGGCGATTCAATTGTGTAGCATCATGCAAAGTGAAAAACATTGCTAAAAGTGTTTCAAAGCTAACTACAGTAGTATCAAATTCAATTTTAACAACCTCAGCGTGCCCAGTTGTGCCAGAGCATACAGAATTATAGGTTGGGGTGTCGGTTTCGCCACCGGTATAGCCAGAACTCACATCTAATACGCCATTTACACGTCTAAATGCTGCATCTATACACCAAAAACAGCCGCCACCAAATGTTGCTACTTGCGTTGTTGAGCTCATAAGTATTCCTAAAATGTATATGGAGTTTAAAGGCGAGCATAAATTGTATGCGCCGCAACAACAAGGTTACGGCGCAATAAAGAGATTAGATCTCTTCGAAAGGCTTTTCAGCAGCTTGTTTATTCAGCTTTTGTTGTAAAAACTCAGGTGACTGTGTATTTTTCGATAGAGCATAATACGCAGCAGGTACAACAAAAAGAGTCAGCAGGGTAGATACAATAACCCCTGTAAACACAACTACACCAATTACCATACGGCTTTCGGCGCCGGGGCCTGAAGCAAAAACCAAAGGAACAGAGCTCATAACGGTTGTTAGTGAGGTCATTATTATTGGGCGAAGGCGCTGGGTAGCCGCTTGTAGTATTGCTTCACTAAACTCAACGCCTTTGTCGCGTAATTGGTTAGTAAATTCTACAATCAAAATACCATTTTTAGCACTTAAGCCTATGAGCATGACAATACCTATTTGGCTGTAAATATTTAAGGTAAGCCCTGTAGCCCAAAGCCCAAACATAGCGCCCATTAAACCAAGCGGTACGGTAAGCATAATTACAAATGGGTGCATAAAGCTTTCAAACTGTGCAGCAAGTACCAAGAAGGTAACGGTGAGTGCAAGTATAAATACGTAGGTCATCGCTGATGCGCCTTCGTAATAAAGCTGCGACTCGCCTTTGTAATCTACTGCGCCATCTATATCGTTTTCTTGCGCGGCTACCTCGTTTAAAAAGTTAAGCGCTTGTTCAAGGGTATAACCGTCGGCTAAGTTGGCGCTTAATGTAATTGCGCGCATACGGTTGTAACGGTTTAAGCGCGACGCGGTTGCTTCTTCTTTTAAGCTGATAAGGCTATCAAGTGGAACTAGTTCACCGCTTCGTGATTTAAGGTATATATTTGAAATATCAGTAGGATTGGTAAAATCTTCTTTTGTTCCTTTTAAAATCACATCGTATTCTTCACCGCGGTCAATAAAGGTCGTAACACGGCGCTGGCCAAGCATTGTTTCTAGTGTACGGCCTACATCAGATACCGAAACGCCTAAATCGGCAGCTTTGTTTTTATCTATGCTGACTAAAAACTGCGGGAAGGTTTCTTTATAATCATGATCGATTCTTACTAAACCTGGGTTTTGTTCAGCACGCTTAATTATACGGTCACGCCAATCGGCTAGTTGAGCGTAATCATTACCTTGCAGTACAAACTCAATTGGGCGAGATGAGCCACCACCACCAATACCACGGCGCATAATGGCAAATGCACGAACATCGGTAACTTCTTGCATTTTACCGCTTATTTCATCCATTACTTCCCACGTTGAGCGTTTGCGTTTATCCCAATCGGCCATACCCACAATCGCAACACCGCCGCTGCCACCCCAGCCAGGCACTCGGACAAGTACACGACTTAGCTCACCGGCTTGCGAGTAAGGCATTAAGCGCTCTTCAATTTTAGCCATATTAGCGGCGTTATTTTCGTAACTTGCGCCTTCTGGGCCGCTCATCATAATAAAGAACGTACCACGATCTTCTTTTGGCGTTAGCTCAGAGGGAACTTGTAAAAACAACGAGTAACTAACAAAGCCAGCTAATAATAAGCTCACCATTAAACCCCATTTACGGGTTATGTTGGTGGAGAGTGAATTACGGTAACTTACTTCAATTTTAGTAAACTGGCGGTCCATCCATTGGCTAAATTTATTTGGTTTGTCTGATACTTTAAGTACTTTAGAGCACAAGGCTGGTGCGAGAGTTAGTGCTGTAACACTTGAGAAAAATACGGCAGCACTTACCGCCATAGCAAACTCAGTAAATAATGCACCTATACGGCCATCCATAAATACTAATGGCACAAACACCGATATTAGTACAAGCGTGGTTGCTACTATAGCAAAACCTACTTCACGCGCGCCTCTAAATGCAGCTAGTAACGGCGGCTCACCCAGTTCAATACGACGGTGAATATTTTCAAGCATTACAATGGCATCATCTACTACTAAACCAATGGCCAGTACTAAGGCAAGTAAAGTTAGTAAGTTAATTGAGTAGCCCATTGCCAACAAAAACATAAAGCTACCAACAAGTGCGACCGGTACGGTGACCGCAGGGATAAGCGTTGCTCGTATATTGCCTAAAAACAAAAATATAACGAGTACGACTAAACCCATAGAGATGGCAAGTGTGCTGTAAACTTCATTAATAGACTCTTTAATAAATACAGACGAATCGTAGCTGTCTTGAATTGTAGTGCCTTCAGGTAGGTTGCGTTTGATTTTTTCAAGTTCGCTGCGTGCGTTATCTACTACGGTTAGTGTGTTTGCTTTAGCTTGTTTTACAATACCTAAGCCAATCATATTACGCCCGTTACCACGAAATAAGCTTTCGTCATCGGCAGCTTCTAAACGTACATCGGCAACTTCACCTAAACGTACTAAGTAACCTTCATCACCACGCTTAATTACCAGGTTTTTAAAATCGCGCTGATCTTTATAACTACGGGCAGTACGCACGGTAAAGTCACGATCTATAGATTCTATTTCGCCAGCCGGTAACTCAACGTTTTCTGTACGCAGTGTATTTTCAATATCGCTTGAGGTAATACCCCGTGCGGCCATTGCTTGGCGGTTAAGCCAAATTTTCATGGCGTATTGGCGCTCACCACCAATACGTACGTTAGATACACCATCTACTACGGCTAAGCGGTCAACAATAAAACGCTGCGCGTAATCAGAGAGCTGTAACGAGTCCATTGTTTCGCTGTTTAATACAAACCAGGCGATTGGGCTTTCATCACTATTTGATTTAGATACTTCTGGCGGGCGTACCTGATCCGGCAAACTATCAAGTGCACGTGCTACACGTTCGCGTACATCGTTAGATGCTGCATCTATGTCGCGGTTAATATCAAACTCAATGGTAATGTTTGAACGTCCATTACGACTCGAAGAGTTAATACTTTTAATACCTTCAATACCTGAAATTCGATTTTCTATTATTTGCGTTATTTTGGTTTCTATAATTTCGGCAGAAGCACCTGTGTATTCAGTGCTGATATTTACAATCGGCGTTTCAATATCCGGGTATTCACGAAGTGGCAGCATAGTAAACGCAACCAGTCCAAAAGTAAGAAGCAGTAAATTAATTACAATGGCAAAAACGGGGCGCTTGACGCTAGTATCTGTAATTTTCACGTATTACCCCTTTACGCTTACTTTACTTCCAGAGCGAATTTTTATTAGCCCCTCAGTAACAATTTGCTCGCCATCAGTTAGGCCCTCATCGATAGCAACCCAGCCATTATTTCTGCTAGCAACATGCACTTCAATTTTATTAGCTATCCCATCTTGAATTTGAAAAACAAAGTGTTTGTCTTGCAAAGGTATAACCGCTTTTTCTGGCACCATTAAAGCTTGGTTGCTGCTTAGCTCAAGTGCTGTATTTAGTAACATACCAGGGCGAAGTAATCCTGATTTATTGGCAAAACTTGCTGTTACTTCAACACTGCGAGTAACCGAATCAATACGCGAGCTAATATGCGTTACCTTGCCGTTAAATGTCTGTCCTGGGTAGGCATCGTTTTGCGTAAGCACTTTCATGCCCATATTTAATTGTGCTAAATATTTTTCAGGTACTTTAAAGTCAACTTTAATAATACTAATATCATCAAGTGTTGTGATTATTGTTGTATTACTTACGTAAGCACCTATTGATATTTCACGCTTACCTAACAGGCCTGAAAAGGGCGCACTAATAGTCATTTCGTTTAATTTAGTTTTAGCGCTTTCTAGTTGGGCCTCTGTTGCATCAACACGAGATAACTGCTCTTCAAGTAACGACTTTGCCGTTGATTGCGAGCGTGAAAGTTCGGTTAGGCGATCTAACTGGCGTTGTTCTTCACGTAAGTTAATGCCAAGCTCTTTAACGGCAAGCTGTTCTTGTTGGCTCTGTAACTGTACTAACTTTTGTCCTTTACTGACTAAGTCGCCGTCTTTAAAATATATATCTGTGACATAATCGTTTTGCGCACTTTTTATATAGATTGCTTGGTTTGCACGCGCGCTACCGATCGCTTCTATCATCACTGCGTTTTCCTGAGAAGTAACAGTATGAGCTGTTACTTGAGTAGACATTTGTGATAAATCGGCCTGTTCGCCGTGGCTAGCGGGTAGATATAAATAAACGCTAAATATTAGAAGTAACGTAATAATAAATGGAAAAAGTGCTTTACCTGATTGTCTTGAGTACATTGATTTCATACCTGAAAATGAATTGTAAGTATTGTACGAAATAAGACCGGGAAAAGACGGTTATGTGTCTCATAAATTTGTGCGTTAAGCGTAAAAGTAAATAAGATTTATTCATTGTTCCTATTTTGTTGAGGAAAAAGCGGTAATGTATGAAATTTAAAACCACCTGTAACTTATGTATAACAACAAGAAAGGTCATAATTTGGGCTGTTATTATGTTTGTTTTTTATATGGTGTTTTACCAATATGGATAAACCTAACAATGTCATTAAGTTTCGGGCACAAGGTGCGCGAAACGCAATTGAAGTGCTTGTTGCAGGTGCAATTGGTTTAGTTTTTATTATGTTGTTTAATTTACTGAGGCCGGGTGAGATTAGCATACTTGAAATATTTTTAGTGAGCTTGTGTATTGCCGCTATTTTTATTGGATATTTAAAAACTCAAGAACCATATCATAGCCTTATATTAAATGAGTCTGAGCTCGTTTATTGCCATAAATACGGAGCTTGGTGTATGCCTCATAGTAACTTTCATCACAGTGGTATACCCAAAGTAGAAGATGGCTTTGATTACTTAGAATTAAATGCGGTTGGTATAAAGGTAAACGACATAGATGACTTTTTAACAAGCATAGCGCCTCGAATTGCAGGGAAATTATTAATAGAGCAGCGTAATTTGTTTATGCAAGTTGTTCAAAAACATTGCAAAAATGGCAATTGCCCATCAGAATGGCTAATAGAAGATACACATTACACATCCCATAAAGGGATAAGCTATACTGGTCTTATAGCTATGTTTGCTAACAGGACTAAGCACCTTCAACTGTTAATCGGTTACGATTTATTATTACCAGCCAGTGTGTTAGATAGAGATATCTGGGCATTTAGTGCTAACTTAAATAAGTGGAAGCGCGAGCCTAGTCAGTTTATAGCGTCGCAAATTAATAATTAAGCTGCGACTGTAGGAAAGAAAAATGAGTCAAGAGAGAGCCTTTTTAAAAAGTGGTCGAAACACCATAATACATAAAGATAAAAAGCATGATTTAGTGATTGTAAACTCTGAAATTCATCCTAAAATTAAAGTGACTCAACATGGCTTAGAGCCATTTAAAGAAGAGTTACCTAAAAACCGCCGTGATGCAAAAGATCGCTATTTAGAAATAGTCTATGTTGGAAGCCCTGATGTATTTGGCGAAGAAAAACAATTACTATTTATTCAAGCTTTAGATGGGCGTGAATACAAAGTAGATTACAGTAAAATCGGTACGAAGTTGTTTGTACGCATTCATCAAGATACATATATGTAGTACTTTAATGGCATCTTTATTGCTAGTAATTACACTATAGTAATTATTTGACATAATAAGGTGCTGCGTATGAAAGCGTTTGCTTTAATCCCCCTCATTTCTTGCGGTTTGCTGAGTGCGTGTGGAGGAGGTGGCGGTGATAGCGATAATACAGTTGTAGAAACATCTGTTAATGCTGGAACCGATTTACAAATTATCGAAAAAACTGAATTTACCATCACAGCACAAGGTTCCCCCGCTGATGGTACGTTTTCATGGCAACAAGTTAGCGGCCCAAGCTTAGAAGGTTTTCCGCTTGATGGTGCTGAGCAAACATTGACAGCCCCTGACGTAAAAACTGATAGTGAAATAATCTTAAGAGTAAGCTATCAAAGCACCGGTAGTAGCGCTGTTAGTGACGACATTTCTATTTCAGTGAGCTCTAATAATCAACTTCCTCTTGCTGTTGTTACCCAAACATCTCCTGAAACACTTCCTTCTGTATACAAAGATACGGTGACTTTGAGCGCTCTTGAGTCGAGCGATCCTGATGATAATGGCCAAATTGATAGTTACTTGTGGCAACTGCTATCAGGTCCTGATTTAGATATTGCTAGCTTTAATGAGTCAACTCTTAGCTTTTCTCATCCTTTACTAGAAAGTAACGTAAATTTGTCTTGGCAGCTAACAGTCACTGATGATGAAGGCGGTGAGGCGAGTACTCAATATTCAATGACGCTTAATAAAACAAATGAACTAGTGGATGCAAATGCAGGCGCTGATCAAAATGTCGAAGAGTTTGAAGAAGTAACGCTTGATGCAACGAATAGCGAAACTGTCACCGATACCTATCAGTGTAAGTGGCAACAACTTACCGGTAATAGCGAAACATTAAGTAATAGCGAGCAATGTACAACGACATTTTTTGCCTCTGATGTAGATACTGAATCCACGTTGAGCTTTGAAGTAACGGTAACCGACTCAAAAGGACGCACCGATACAGATTCTTTATTTGTTGATGTATCACCAAAAGCGCTTGGGCTTATAAACGATAGTGGTGTTGGTGAGTGCTATAACAACACCCAACGCATTAACTGTGAAAGCGATGACTTTCCAGCGCAAGATGCTGAACTTGGACGCGATAGCTATGCAAACCGCTTAGATAAGGTTGGTAAAGGTAATTTAGCGTTTGATTACACTAAACTTAATCAGTTTGCGGATGAAGTTGGTGATGATAGTAGTGACTTTACCTGTATACGCGATAATGTTACTGGACTTGTATGGGAAGTAAAAAGTGAATCCTCAGGAGTATTGCCAAATACAAGCTTGCGTGAGGGGCAAAATCATTACTTTTGGGATTTAGGCGATACTACTTTTACCGATACCAGTACAGCCAATTCAACTTGTCCGGATGATACGAGTTGTGGAGTACAAAGTTATATAAACGAAGTGAATAACTTAGATTTTTGTGGTGGTACAAATTGGCGGTTACCTACTTATACAGAGCTTTTAGGTTTAATTGATTATGGTAAGCAAGGGCAAAGCATATTAATTGATGAGGTGTTTTTCCCCAATATGCCAAGTGAAAGTGCATTAAGCCACTTACGTTATTGGACTTCACAAACCGCAGCCGATGGTACAAGTTTATCGCAAGCGTACATTATTGATATGAGTGATGGTAACGATCTTGCTTATCCAAAAGAAAATACCGCGTATGTTCGTTTAGTTAGAAGCCGTTAGGAGAAAATAATGAGATTTAAATTACTCTATGCACTAGCAACTATAAGCTTGAGCTTTAATATTGCAGCGGCGCAAACGTGCTACGACGGTGCAGATACCACAACGCCGACAGATAGATTTACTATAAATACAGATGGCACAGTGTCTGATACCGAAACAGGTCTTATGTGGCAACGCTGTAGTTATGGGCAAATTTATAATACAGATACAAAACTTTGCGAAGGCTCTACACCTTCTCTTACTTGGCAAGAGGCACTACGCGGTGCTAAAAATGATACAACCGCAGATTACGATGATTGGCAAATGCCTAACATTAAAGAGTTGGCGAGTATTTTAGAGCACAGTTGCACCGAGCCGAGCATTAATGAAGAGGTGTTTTTTGGTACTAAGCTTCAAAACTATTGGTCAAATACATCGGGTGTGAGCACGATGAGCTCTGCATGGGTTTATCAATTTGATAGTGGGTTGAATAGCTTGCATGCCAAAACTAGTAATGTGTATTTACGGTTAGTTCGCTACGAAGAGTAAATTACATATTAAGATTAGACAGATGAAAGTGCAGCCTTAAAACCGCTGCATTTTTTTGTTTTACATAAATTTACGTTATTTCAATAATAAAGCGCTTACAACGTTGTCACTTAGTGCGTTTTTTTGCCATTATAGGCCGTGATTTAATTACGAAGGAACATCACGGTGTATTTAAGCTATTTTGGCCTGAATGAAAAACCTTTTTCAATTTCGCCCAACCCTCATTACTTATTTTTAAGTGAACGACATAAAGAAGCCTTAGCACACCTTACCTACGGATTAGGTGAAGACGGTGGTTTTGTATTATTAACAGGCGAAGTGGGTACTGGTAAAACTACAATTACCCGCAGTATGTTAGAGCAGTTACCTGAAAACACGCAAGTAGCGATGATCCATAACCCAGCACTATCAGAGCTGGAGTTATTGGCTAGTATTTGTGATGAGCTCAACATTAGTTACGATGCTAATAATGCGACGCTTAAAAGTCTTACCGATATTATAAAAAAGCACTTAGAGACCAATAATAAATCGGGTGGGCACACCATACTTATAATTGATGAAGCGCAGTTACTTGCCCCTAATGTGCTTGAACAATTACGCTTGCTGACAAATATAGAAACCGATCATAAAAAATTATTACAAATAGTATTGGTTGGTCAACCTGAGCTACAAGAGCTTTTAAAGCGCAATGAATTAAGGCAACTCGCCCAGAGAATAACAGCTCGTTACCATTTATTACCACTTACGCAAGGCCAAACAGTTGCTTACATAAAGCATCGGTTACATGTTGCAGGATGTGATAAAGGAATTTTTTCGATGGATGCCATGCAAGCTGTTCATCAATTAACTGGTGGTGTGCCACGATTAATGAACTTGGTATGTGAGCGAGCTTTGGTAGGCACTTTTGCAAAGCAGCAGTTGATAGTTGATAGCGATATAATAAAAAAATCAGCACATGAGTCATTACCCATGGATTTTGTAGCGCCAGTTAATGAGGCCAACAAAGCAACGTCATTTGTACCATATAGCCTTGCATTCGTTGCTTTATTTGCCGTAGGCATTGGGCTTTCATTTATTTTATAGTTAGGTAAGTTATGTCTTATTTATTAGATGCGCTAAAGCAGTCGCAGCAATCAGATATGAGTGCTGAGCAATACGACTTACAATCAGAGCAGTTAAAGCAACAGCAAGCACTAAAGCGTTATAGACGATTAGCGTTAGTATTTGGTACAAGCTTAGCTGCTTTTATTGCTGTAGCTGGTGGGTTTACTACTGGTAAGTGGTTTCAAGGTACTACTTTATTAAACACATCGGAACCCGCTGTAATTAAGGTGGTTGAAAGCGAAAAATCGTCACCTAAAGAACAAGTTAAAGAAGTAGATGCCGCAGTTGAAAAGCAGCAAATAGCTAAGTTAGAACCCGCTAAAATAGCTCCAAATAATACTGCAACGATTGAAGGGCAACTTGTACATGTGCAAACACCTAATGGTGTACAGCAAATGTTATTAACGCCTAATGGGCAATATATTCCTATGCCATCGAGTCCGGTCACGAGCGCAATGGGTTATAATCAGCAGAACGTGCAACAAGTAATGCCAGTTCAAAATTATAATCAGCCAGTATTTAATCCACAAAATAATTACAATCCAAATAATACACAGAACGCTTCGGTATTTGGGCAAAGTCAAAATACAGCATCAGCTCAACTAGATATGAGTAAATATAAAGTACTAGGTAAGCCAATTAATGGTAACAACCAATCTCAACAGATGAGCGATCCTGAGCTTGATGAGGTGCCTACAACACTTAAAAATGCGTTTGCGCAAGCTATACAAGACGTCGAAAAAAATCAGGATTATGAAGTTACCCATGCATCAAAAACGTCATCACGTGTTGAGCCTGTAGAATTACTACCAGATGGTTTGCAATCAATGTTGCCTAGTATTAAATATCAAGCGCATATTTATTCATCGAGTGCTGACAAACGTTGGATCAAGCTAAATGGCCGAGAGTTACATGAAGGAGAGAGCATAGGCGCTTTAACTGTAAGAGAGATTACACCTGAGCAAAGTGTACTTGATTTTGATGGTTATGAGTTTAGCTTAAAGGCTTTGCAAGACTGGCCGCAGTAAACGTTTAGCTATTATATTGAGAGCTCGGTAGAATGTTGAGCTCTCAATATTGCTTAGGGTAATATTGAGTTTTTATAAAAGCGTTCTAAATCAATATTATATTCTTTAGGTTTCACCGCTGATTCAAGGGTGTCTAAGGTTTTTTTATTAGATAAATCGATATCTTTTATCTCTGTATAGCGACTATGTTTGGCGCTGTAAAATGTTTTAACGATAGGCTTTAGTGGTGTACTGGGGTTACTCTCGGTCACTAAACCCACTTTTTGACTCGATAATCTAACGAGCGTTCCTACCGGATGAATACCAATACATTGAATAAACTTATTAAGCAGCACGGGATCGAAGCTATCTGGGCATCCGTCTTTTAGTATTTTAAAGGCTTTTATTGGCTCCATGCCTGCTTTGTAAACACGTTCTGCGGTAAGTGCATCATACACATCTACAATTGATGCCATACGTACGTACTGACTTATTTCGTCGCCCTTTTTACCAAACGGGTAGCCTTTACCATCAAGCCTTTCATGATGCATACCTGCAATATCAACCGCGATACCCGTTAAGCCAGACTCTTCTAATATTTCTTTACTGAAAAGCGAGTGCATTTTCATTATTTTAAATTCATCATCGGTAAAGCGGCCCGGCTTATTGAGTATTTCATCAGGGATTTTTATCTTACCAATGTCGTGTAAAAGTGCGCCGGTAGTCAGTTCAACAATAATGTTTTTTTCTATACCTAAATGTTTAGCGAAAATCCCCATTAATATCGATACATTAATAGAGTGCTCAAGTAGGTAAGCATCTTTTTGGCGCATTTGGGTAAGGCAGGCTAGGGCATCTTGGTTTCTAAAAACAGAGTCCATAAAGCCACTTGCCAGCTCTTTGAATGGTGCAATATCTATATCGCGGCCTGCTTTAATATCTTTAAATGCTTTTATTTGCAGTGTTTTAGCTTCGTCATACAGTTTTTTTGCCTTTCCCATTTCTTGTTCGGCACTGTGTGTTTTTTGCCAAGGGTCACGCTTTATTTTTGTTGCAGGTACAGCAATAGGAGCTTTTTCAGGGACTGATTCAATGAGGGTTTTATCAGGGTCGATTTCTACTTCTAAAATACCTGCTTTTATTAGGTTATTAATACCAGCCTGAGTTTTAACCCAGCCTTGATTTTTAATTTTAATACTGCCAGTTTGTCTAGTAACGCTTTGCACAAACATACCAGGCAGTAACTGACCAACAGGAATTATTTTCAAATTTATTACTTCTATTATTAATCTTTCATTAAGCTAACAAATATATACGTTACTACCTAATAAAAAAGGCACTTTTCAGTGCCTTTTTTATTTTTTAGTTAAAAAGCATTAGCTTAATTATTCATCATCTTCAACAAGCGTCATTAGTGATGTGTTACCACCTGATGCTGTTGTATCAATACTGATTGTTTTTTCAGTAATAAGACGTTTGATTAATGTATCGTAATACTCAGAGCTAATTACTGGTAAAATAGCACCTTTACGCTGTGCAAGCTGTTGGCTAAAGTAGCCCAAGCGAGACGAGCGAGCAGCAACTACCGCACCGGCTAAATGAGGGTGCGCCAAAATAGCTTGTAACTGGTTAGGTTTAGCTACTTGGAAAACACCTTCTGCAACACCTGTAGAGATAAATTTATCTTTAAAGGCAACTGCTTCATCATAAAACAGCTCAGACGCTACAGTAATTACCGTATTACCTGCGGCAATAGCAGTGATGATAGACAATGCCCAGAAGTTAAATGATGTGCTCTTATCTGCATAACACACTACACAACCACGTGCTTCTAGATGAAGTGTATTAGACTCACCCGTTGGCCCAGGCAGGGTAGTAAACTTACGCATGTGCTTTTCAAGGCGGTTAAGCTGTGCACGTGCTTCTGATAATGTTAATGCTAAGTCGTCTGCTAAATCGTCGATAATTTCTACCGTCGCGATTTTAGCAAGCAACTGACGTACAGCCGAAACACGGTCGTTTAGTGGTGTTGCACGCCAGGTTTTTTCATCGCGCATTGAGTTAGCCATTAGCTTTTTAACTTGTTCATTCGCACCGCTGTAGTGGTGTAAATCAAGTTCGTCAGGCGTTAGGTTAGTCATTTGTACGTTATCTGGTGATGCTTTTTCTTTTACTAAACGTTGTAGGTAGTTAGGGCCACCGGCTTTAGGGCCAGTACCTGATAAACCACGGCCACCAAACGGTTGCACACCAACAATGGCACCAATCATGTTTCGGTTAATGTAAACATTACCCGCACGTGACATTTTAGCAAGGTACTCACAGCGCTCTTCAATACGTGAGTGAACACCCATTGTCAGACCATAGCCCGTGTTATTTATTTGATCCATCACATCATCAAGTTCATTCGATTTAAAGCGAACAATATGAACACATGGGCCAAATACTTCACGTTTAAGTACTGATAAGTCTTTAATTTCGTATAAACGAGGAGCAAAAAAGTATGCGCCATTTTGAGTATTATCAGGAATTTTACATTCGTAATGAAGTATAGAATTACCTTTTAAGTACTCAACGTGTTCATTTAAGTTTTTAAGTGCTTTTTCATCAATTACAGGGCCAACATCAGTTGATAGTAACGATGGATCGCCAATGTGTAACTCAGCTAGAGCGCCTTTAAGCATTTCGATAATGCCATCAGCTACGTCATCTTGAATGAATAAAACACGAAGAGCAGAACAACGTTGGCCAGCACTTTGAAAACCAGAACTGATCACATCGTCAACTACTTGCTCAGGAAGCGCCGTTGAGTCAACAATCATACAGTTTTGGCCACCTGTTTCTGCAATTAACGGTACTTGAATATCGTTACGTGCAGCAAGTGTTTGAGAAATTAATGTGCCTGTTTCAGTAGAACCTGTAAACATAACCGCTTGAATGCGCTCATCAGGAACAATTGTTTTACCTACTTCAGAGCCGCGAGCGATAACTGGTTGAACAACGTGCTCAGGTAAACCAACAGATAGCATTAGTTCAATGGCACGAAGGGCGATTAAACTTGTTTGCTCAGCAGGCTTAGCAATTACAGTGTTACCTGTAACAATCGCAGCAGCAACTTGACCTAAAAATATTGCAAGCGGGAAGTTCCACGGGCTAATACATAAAATAACGCCACGGGCTTCAAAACGCTCATCTTTAGATAACTCTTCAGCGCGCGCTGCGTAGTAACGACAAAAATCAACCGCTTCACGCACTTCATCAATACCATCTTGCGCTACTTTACCTGCTTCTTTAATACAGATAGCGACTAGTTCATCATGATGACGCTCTAAAATGTCAGCAACGCGACGCAGTAAATTAGCGCGCTCTTTTACTGGTGTTTGTGACCATGATTCAAGTGCGGCTTCAGCGTTGGCCAGTAATACTTTCATCTCTTCGCCAGTTTGCAGTTTAACGTGGCCGATGATTTCTTTGTGGTTCGCTGGGTTTTTAACAGCCAATGAGCCCTCTGGTACTTGGCTTTGCTCAATTAGGTGCTCGTTAAACCATGTTTCAAGATTCTCTTTGAAAGGGGTAATAACGTTAATATCGGTTAAATCCATGCCTTTAGAGTTAGCACGTTCTTCACCGTATAAATCAATTGGCATTTTGATTTGCGTATTGTACTTGTTACGCAGGCCTTGCAGTGTTTCTACAGGGTCTGGTAGTAATGATTCAACAGGTTTTGTTGTATCTACAATCGCGTTTACAAATGATGAGTTAGCACCATTTTCTAACAAACGACGAACAAGGTAAGCAAGTAGGTCTTCGTGTTGACCAACCGGTGCATATACACGACATTGAATTTTTTCTTCGTTAACGATTTGGTCGAATAAAGATTCACCCATACCGTGCAAACGTTGAAATTCAAAACCGGTGTTGTCGCCTTTCGCTACTTCTAAAATAGTCGCGGCAGTGTAAGCGTTGTGCGTTGCAAATTGTGGATAAAGTACGTCGCGCGCTTCAAGCATTTTAATTGCACATGCTTTGTAAGAAACATCGGTTGTTGCTTTACGAGTAAATACAGGGAAATGCTCTAAACCATCTTGTTGTGTGGTTTTGATTTCAGTATCCCAGTACGCGCCCTTAACTAAACGTACCATCATTTTACGACCAACACGGGTTGCAAGGTCTGTTAGCCATTCAATTACAAAAATAGCGCGTTTTTGGTACGCTTGAACCGCTAAGCCAAATCCTTGCCAATCACCAAGATCTTCATCACTAAATACCGCTTCAATGACATCTAATGAAATATCTAAACGGTCAGCTTCTTCAGCATCAACGGTAAAGCCGATATCGTATTTCTTAGCAGCAAGCGCAAGTTCTTTTAACTTAGGGACTATTTCTTCCATCACACGGTCTTTATGAGTGAACTCATAGCGCGGATGAATAGCAGAAAGCTTAACTGAAATACCAGGGCTCTTAATTGGACCACGACCATTTGCCGCTTTACCAATCGAGTGTATAGCATTCATGTAGCTGTCAAAGTAACGCTTCGCATCTTTCATTGTGCGCGCGCCTTCGCCTAGCATATCGTAAGAATATACATAACCTTTTTGCTCTGTATCGGCAGCACGTTCAATTGCTTCGTCAATGGTACGACCCATAACGAATTGCTTACCCATAATTTTCATAGCAAAATTTACAGATTTACGAATAACTGGCTCACCTAAACGACCAATGGTCTTTTTAAGCATGCCGAACTGTTGTTCTTTCGTTTTGTCTGTGTAGTTAACCATTTTACCGGTAACTAATAATCCCCAAGAAGACGCGTTTACGAATAAAGAATCGCTGCTGCCCAAATGAGAGCTCCAATCACCTTTCGCTAACTTGTCACGAATCAGTACATCTTGAGTTGCTTTGTCTGGTACGCGAAGCAGTGCTTCGGCCAAACACATTAATACAACGCCTTCTTCACTAGAGAGTGAAAATTCATTTAAAAGCGCATCAACACCGCCTTGCCCATCTTGCTCTTTACGAATGTTTAAAACAATCTGGCGGGCTCTTTCCCAGGCACGACTTCGTGCTTTTACGCCTACTTCTGCAAGCGGTAAAATATGATCAATAACCGCATTTTCATCTATGCGGTAGAAGTCACGGATTCTTTGTCTAATAGGACAAATCGTTGTTAAATCGCCGTTGAATAACATAAGCAACCCTCAGGAGTGTTAAGAATTAAAGTAAAATTAATTACCAATAAATTACCAGTGATATTGTGAGTGCATTCTAATTAAATTTCAGCAGAATATGCTGGTTAAATTTCGCGTTTTACGATAATTTACAGGGCATAAATTTAACTTATCCGCATAAAATTCTGTTATGACAATTCCAAATAGATTACGCATGCTAGATCGTATTGATTTAGCCATACTAGACGTTCTACAAAAGAACGGCAGAATTTCAAATGTTAACCTCGCAAAACAGGTTAATTTGAGTGCAAGCCCGTGCCTAGATCGTGTAAAACGATTAGAGCAAGAAGGCTATATCGAAGGCTACTACGCTAAGCTTAGCGAAGCAAAGCTTAATCAAAGCTTAGTAGCACATGTTCAAGTGTCGCTTGTTGCTTCAAATACAGCAGTATTTAAGGTATTTAGAGAGCATATATTAAGAATACAACAAGTCGTTGAATGCGACATGGTGGCAGGCGGTTATGATTATTTATTAAAAATCCGCGTTTCTAATATGGAAGAATATAGACAAGTTCTTGGCGACTTAGTCGATATTCCCGGCGTGGGCACTCATCATACTTATATGGTGATCGAAAAGATTAAAAAAGACGAAGGGCTGCTAATCGACATTTAAGCTTTTCTCAAGTAATAAAAACCGCAATTGCGGTTTTTTATTTTAGTAGATAAAGGCTATACCAAATAGTTAGTACATCACCTTATACATAATTTATTACGACCTTCCGACTTCGCTCTATATAAAGCCGTATCAGCCGCGCATATTAATGCCTCAGATGTTCTGTACTGATTATCGTATTCACACGCTAAACCCTGGCTTACACTTATCT
The DNA here is from genome assembly GCF_015864375.1 of Pseudoalteromonas sp. SWYJZ19. NCBI lineage: Bacteria > Pseudomonadati > Pseudomonadota > Gammaproteobacteria > Alteromonadales > Pseudoalteromonadaceae > Pseudoalteromonas > Pseudoalteromonas sp. SWYJZ19. The sequence goes on along the minus strand of NZ_JADYXI010000008.1, from coordinate 159,067 downwards.
TTACATTCGCTGGCAAACCAATATCTCTAAAATTAATGTTGAGTATTTTTTCTTGAATACGTTTTGCGATCATTTCTGCATTTGAGACATGTGAGCGGGGTAATACAACAGCAAACTCCTCACCACCATAGCGTGCTACTAAACTATCTTTTGAGGGGAGGCAGTCTTCAATTGTTTGAGCTACTTTTTGCAAACATTTATCACCCTTTACATGACCAAAATTATCATTAAACAGTTTAAAAAAATCAATATCGATCAAGATAAAACTCAAAGGCTGTTTGTCTACTATGCATTCTTGCCAATTTTTAATAATCGCCTTCTCTAAAGTGCAGCGATTAGCGACGCCTGTAAGGTGATCTATTTTGGCTATGTTTTCGAGTACTTTATACTTTTTAACATGCCTAGAAATATCATGCATAATACAAATAAATAGAGGGATATTGTTTGTAGTTGATGCGGGTATACAAGAAATTGAGAGCTCTATATCTAAACAGTTACCATTGTTTTTTATTATTTTAACTTCTTTGGGACCATGATTGAGTGGTGTTTGATAATTATTTTTCCAACTTTCAAACATGTAAGCATAGTCATCGCGATATTGCTCTTGTAAGCAATCATGCCATTTTCTACCTATTAATAAATCTGACGTCACGTTAAAAAAACGTGCTGCGACGGGGTTTACTGATTCAAACACGCCATCTGCATTAACAATAAAAATAGCATCGGCCATGACATTCGTGACATTAATAATAGCGCTTATTTTTTCATTGTTAACGGTGTTAGAAATGCTGCTCATTAATGCAGATACAGCATTGTCGGCGTTGTTTGCTCTGCTATTTTCATTATTGTTAGACATGGTGTTGCTCATTTTTATTGTTAATGAAACTTTATGTCTAGTAGTTTATTTAATTTATATTTTTTAAACCTTTCGGTAACCTTCTTTTTTAATTGTTTGATTTTACTTGTTTTTATTGAAGTGTGTCAGTGTTTAACTAAAAGGTAGTTAGTTTATAAATAAATTGCATAGGAATAAATCAGCCCCATGCAATTTAAAATCAATAATTAATCGTTGTTGATTAATTTTTTTTTATTTATAACTTGTGGGTCAGGGCTTGAATAAGGTTTATCATTACATTCAACGTTAAATATTAAACACGCAGTGCCTGAGTTTTTTGCTGTATCGGTGATAGTGATTGCTTGGTGGTTATCACTAAGTGCATAACTGAAGTCTTGGGCACATGTTCCTATTTTATCAGTAACTGTAGCTCCTGTGAAAAAAAAGCCTAGCCCAACTGCAGCAGGAGTTAAAGTGTAAGTACCTGCAGTTTCGGTTCTTACTGTACCGCCGCCATCAACGGCTTTGCCATTTTCTGTGTAGCTAAAAATAGCCTCTTTTTTATCGTTAAACTCAATATGCACTTGAATGTCGACTTTGTTTATAGTGGTCGTCATGTAATTTCCTTTGTGTTTAGTTTTATAGTTTAAAGTCAGTAATGCCTAGTTTTAACAGGCTTGCTGTTATTGTTGGTATTTCGTTTGCTCGGTTTAAGCAGGTATATGCTTGTACCTGCGGGTACTTTACGTGAATACTTTGGTTTATTTTTACTGTTTTAGTAATAGCTTTAAGCACATTTAAGCAAAATTGCTCTCGTTGTTCGCTGGTCGCAGCTAATTTAGCTTTGAGTAGGTTTATATTTATGGGGGCTAAGTTATCTCTATTTTTCATTTTATTGGTTATGTACCGTTTATATTCGCCATCATTCTCAAGGGTCGTTAATAACTCTTGCGCTTTAAGGGGGAAGTTTCTGTCAATAAAATAGTGAATTAGACTAATTTGTGTATTGATAGAATTGATACTATTAAGACCTTGTGATTTTAAGAAGCTAATAATTTTTTCTGTCCTTGAATCAATCTTTTTGTCATAAGACAACATTATCAATTGCGCTAATGAGCGATAATACATATGTTGAAATTCATTATTTTCCGGATCTTGCTTTAAAGCCTCATTTATAATTTCATTCGCAAAGCGAGCTTTTAAATAGGCCATTTTTTTATCAGGTAAATAACTTAGTAAATAACTTTGTTGCATATGTATATTTGCTGACATATAAAAAAGACTGGCGTCATCAGGGTAGTGATTAGTCATTTTTTTCACCACAGAAACTGCATTTTCCAGCATATTCATTGCGACATTAAAGTTACCTAAGTTACCTTCAGTTTTTGCAAGCCAACTGATTGTATCTGCTTTATCACGTAATAAATTTTTACTATTCGGTTTTAGTTCAATGGCCCTATTCTTAAGCATAAGTGACTCTGTAAAGCTTTTTTTCGCGGCTATATAGTCAAATTTCTCTGTGTATAAAGAACCCAATGAGTTATGTGAATACGACAACTCCATAATGGAATTAAAATCATTCGGTGCTAACGAATACATGGTTTTGCTATATGAATGGTACTTTTTAAATAATGGCTCAGTGGCGGCGTAATCACTTTTATCGTAACTAAGCTGCCCTAACCAAAAGGCATTGGCACCCGCAAGCGTGAGTAGCTCTAAATTATCGGGCTGGATTTTTAATAATGCCTCAAGGCGGGTGCGGGCGTTTTCAAAGGCGGTGAAGGCCTCAATGGTTTTACCGCGAGAATAAGCTACTTCCCCCATTGCCTCAAGAGTTTGTGCGTACTGAAAACGGTTGTTAAATTGTGCTTTATCATCGCTAAAACTAAAAAGTGAACCTGATTCGTCAGTTTGATTAGTAAAATACTCAAGTGCTTTATTACTAATACCATCAAGTAAATCCATACGCTTTACGCTACGTAATTTATCGGCAAAATCACCGACCATAAAACCAAGCAGGCTTTCTGCCTCAAGCTGCTTTTTTTGTGCGTTTTGCTGGGCCTTAAAACTAGTAAAGCTCATTAATAACGCGGTAAATGTAAGCAAACACAATAAAGCAACGGTCACTCGTTTTACTCTTATTTTTGCTTTTGTTTTTTTTACAGAGCTTTTGATAAGAGCGTGCTCGTTATCATCTAATTTAAACAGTTTGTCGCTAAGTAATAGCTGCGCTTCTTGTAGAGGTTTACCTGGCGCTAGGAGGTAAGCACTACTTTTACCTTCATCTACCCAATTTTGCGCTTGATGCTGTAAGCGACTTTTTATTGCTAAAGCATCTTTGTGATCGCTTATCCACTGTTTTGCGCGCGGCCATTGACGTAATAATGCTTCGTGAGCAAGGCTAAAACAGGCTTCTTGGTTTTGTAAGTGCGATACAAATAATCGACTGTCGATCATGGCTTGCACAAGCTCTTTTTGGCTTGTGTTGGTTAATGCTTGCCAGCGGGCTGCGCGGCTAGTAATGGTTTTACCATCAGGGTTTAGGGTAACTAATTGCGATAACACGCTATTAAGTTGCTGCTGTTGCTCGCTATTTAGGCTAATAAATATATCTTCTGCTTTTTTACCGATTGCGCCCTCAATGCCACCAAGTTTTGTGTAAACACTGTGCAGTAGCTCGTTATTATCACTGCGTTGTAAATACAGTTCCTGAAGTGTGTATTGCAACATGGGTAGTGCGTCGGGGTTATTGGCTGTATCGGCGCAGAGTATTTCATCCAGTGGTGTTTGGGTTTGCGGGTCGTGTGAAAACGTTAAATTAGCGGTTAACGCTGGCAGGCGAATAATTTGTTGTAGGTCGTGCCTGTTTGGTGGTGTTAAATCGTAGTGTGCGCCATGAGCTTTACCTGCCATTAGGCTGGGTTGTTCAACCACTAAAGGATAAAAGTCGTTACGACACGCACTAAATACAATCACTGTTTTAGAGGTTGCTAAGCGCTCAATAACCGATAAAAAATGGCTGCGTGTTTCGCTACTAAATAAAGGAGAAGAAAGTAGTACTTCTAAGCGGTCAATAAATAAAAATAACTGCGGTGTTTTAAGTTGTGTAGAGGCTTTGCCAAGTGCAACTTGTATGGCGTTAATTACGTCATTTATTGCCAACTCTAGTTGTTCTGCAAGTGTTTGAGCGCTTAATCCTTCAAACACAGGCAGGTTGTTTATATCCCAATCAAGCAGTGCGGAAGCTAAATCTAGAAAAAGCCTATTTTGATGGACGTCTGCAAAGTCGAGCTGAGTGTAGGAAACCACCCCAATGCCATTATAGCCTCGCTCATCAAGTAACTTAGGCAATATACCCGCATTAACAAGTGATGATTTACCCGTGCCACTTGGACCGAGTATTAAGCAAAAAGCACGACCAAATTTAACTTGGCTCGATATTCTATTGAGTAACGTTTCTATAGATTGATTGCGGCCAAAAAATAGGTGTGTATCGCTTGGGTTGTAGGCGCTTAATCCTAAAAAAGGAGAGCCACCTTGCCATGTGTTTTCAGTTGTTTTTATGTCTTCAGCTAGAGGAAACTCAAGTTTTGCAATAACGCGGTAACCACGTTTTCGAATAGTTTCTATGTAGGTGGGCTCACTTGCTTTATCACCAAGGGCTTTTCGTAACTGCGTAATTGTTTTATGCAGCGGGTTATCGCCTACCTCAACATTTTTCCAGCATTGATCTAATAGCTCGTCAGTAGTAACAATTTCGCCTTTTTGGAAGCAAAGATGAACTAACACATCCATGGCTTTTGGTTCTAACTGTTTATTTTTTTCTGCACGCTGAAGAGTATTTGACTGGGGATTGACTTGCCAATCACCTAAATAAAAAGGGCTGCGATTCATAATGGCTCATTATTGTTATTATGTAATTAAAGCGAGTGATTAGCCGACTTTTTTAACCAAGTCTTTATATTACAGATAAAATAACAAACAGATAAGGAGTTTTTACGCAGTAAAAGAAGTTTATTGATGTGGGTAATTCAATATTGAATTACCCACTGGATTTTATGACTATATATCGCTTTTATTTATAGTAATGACGCGTTGAGGGAATGGGATTTCAATATCAGCGTTATTAATTGCTTTATAAACACCGCCATTAATAGCCAGTTTGGTTTCAATAATTTTAGTAGTAGGCACCCAATATCGGTAGCTTATTGTAACACCGCTATCGGCAAAGCGTTCAATACCCACTTGTGATAACGGATTTTGTGCGACTAATTCGTGTGCTTTAAGTACGTCTTCAATAAGGCTAATCGCATTATCAGAGCAAGCACTATAGGCTATATCTATTTCACCTTTGACCAATGAGTAACTAAATGAGTTATGAAGTATTTCACCTACTATATGCTTATTTGGAATGGTGATTTCTACTTTTTCTTCATTGATTAAAATAGTGTAGCCAAGCTCAATTGTTTTAACTTGGCCGCTTACATTTTTAACTTCAATAGTATCACCAACAACAAAAGGTCGAGTGGCTATAATGGCAAGGCCCGCACCATAGTTAGAGAGCATTCCTTGCAGCGCTAAACCAGCACCTAAAGATGCAGCACCAATGGCTGCTACAAATGGCGTAACGCTGATACCTATTTTGCCAAGTGCAATAATTATAACCATTACAATTAGCAGTACTTTTACCACGCTACTGACAAAGCTAGTAAGCGTAATGTCAACGTTATGACGGGTCATTAACGCGGCTACAAATTTGGCAAGCTTTTGTGCTATCCACAAACCAATGAGGACGATAAAAATAGCGCCAACAATTTGCATACTGTAGGTAACCATATACTCAGTAAGCATGGTGTAATATTTTTCAAACTGTTCGATTTCAGAACTGATCATAAAGCGCTCTATGTTAGGGCTATGTTGTATTTTTCCAACTATAGCAAAATGTTGACTAAAAATGGATATAACAGCGGCACTATAATTGCTGTTAATAAAGCACTTAGCGCCATTGCAACTGAGGAGTAAGCGCCTACTTTTGGATGTTCAGCAATAGCAGCAGCAGTCCCAATTGCATGACAAGCTGTGCCCATTGCAACACCTTGAGATTCGTGATTAAAAATATTAATGAGTTTAAAAAGCATAAAACCAAATAAAGCGCCTAGTAAACCAATAAAAATAACTAAAGCCGCAGCAAGAGAGCTAATCCCCCCTAATGAGTCAGTAACAATTAAAGATATTGGGGTTGTGACACTGAGTGCGGCAACAGATGCACTTAGCTGCGCAGGCGCATTAAATAATATGCTTAGCAAAAATGCCACAACGGTTGCGTTAACAATACCTAAGCTACATGTTGCGACTATGAGTAATAGATTTTTTCGTACGTGTGTAAACTGCTGATATAAAGGAAGCGCTAAAGCCACAATCGCGGGCTCTAATAACCAGCTTAGTAATTTGCTGTGCGAGGCAAATTGCGTATAAGGCAAATTTAGATTAACTAGTAATAAAGCGATAATACTAATACTTAAAAATACGGGGTTAGTGAGCGATTTAAATACGCTGTTTTTTATACTTTGGTTTACGGCCCTTAGTGCTAAAAACAATACAATAATAAAAGGAATACTTAGCCACCATAAATTAGGCTGTAGCTCTGAAATAGCGGAAAAAGTAAAATTAGTCATTATTTTCTCTTCCCTTAAAGTACGCAATTACACTGCTAACAAGCAACAAGGTAGTTATAGGGACTAGCACCATAACTGAGGCTAAAAATGCCCAGTGCGACTTTATAAGGCCGAGATGTTCAATAAATCCCACACCCGCAGGAATGAAAAATATAGGCATAATATTTAAAATAGGGGAGGCGCATGGTTTTACATGTTGCTCTTTTACAATACCCGATAAGAGTAAAACTAATAAAATAACCATAGCGAGTAACGGTGCAGGAAAGCTTCCACCAATAAAGTGCATAATGAGTTTAGCACAGGCTAAACATAGTAAAATAATAGCGCTACTGAGCAGATATTTCATCAAAGTGGCTCACAGAAAAGATAAGAGCTTAACTTTAACAAATCAAACTCTTTTATGCATTGTGCAATAGTCTACCAGTGCTTTGTATTTGCGTAGGTTATATCTGCTTTTCCTTTAGCTTTAGCAATTGCTTTTTTAGTGTTTGGGTTTAGCAGTAAGCGAATTTGGCTTAAGGTTTCTTTAGCGAGTATTTTTCGTTGGTTTGGTTTATAGCTAAGTTGTGTAACACGTTTAATAGCAGCAAGCGTATCGGGTGAACGCTCAAGTAATGTATCGAGCATGTTTTGCGTTGCTTGCTGAGTATCATCGGTAAGTTTAGTAACCAAACCTAGCTCATTTGCTTGTTGTGCAGTGATTGGGTTTGCGTGGCTTGCAAGCCAAAGTGCTTGGTCGCGCTTAACTAAACCGCTCATCATTACATTTGCGCCCATATCGGGGCACAATCCCCAACGCGCTTCCATAATGGCAAGTTTGGCATCAATATGAACAACTCTGTAATCTGCCCCCAAAGCTATTTGCAAACCACCCCCTAAACAGTTGCCATCAATTTGTGCAATAACGGGCACACTAAGTGACTGCCAGCCTAATACTACTTTTTGCGCTAAATTTTGATTGCCTGGTAACCATTTAAGCAATAATTTCACTATGTTCATTGGTGTAGCCATTACTGCAGATATATCAAGGCCTGCACAAAAATGCTCGCCATCACCTTTTATTACCACAGCACGAATACTACGATCTCTTTTTATATTTTTAATGGCTTTGTTTAGCTCTACAAACATTTCAAAGCTTAATGCATTTTGTTTTTTTGCTCTGCTAAGCGTGACGGTTGCAATGCCATTTTGTTTTTCTAGTTTTATCATTACACACTCCTCTGACCTGTTGCTTGAGCTTATGTTGTTATAGGAATTAAGTAAAGTGACGGTATTTTTTAAATAAATGGAATTTATTGCTAAAGCCGTAGTCTTAAAGGATTGGTTTTAGATGAGAAAAAGCTAAACAATTCGAACCTAAGATAATAAAAATATTTTACGTTGTTATTTTAACTAAAATAATAAAAGTAATCTTTATATTCAATAGTTTAGGTGAATTGTTATTTGTCGATTTAGTTGTATGCTGAATAAAGCATGACTCGGTTACAAAAAAGTCAGTGTTTTACGTTTTTTTTTATCAAAATGATGATGAGATTTGATAATATAGCGCAACTTAAAAGCTTAAGGTAAGCACATATGTCGGGTCCACGTTTATATACGGTAGAAGAAGCTACTCACCAAGCTTATGATATTTTTTTAGAGTTAGCGCCAAATAACTTGAGTGAAAAAGATGTTGAAGACTTTAATGAGTTTAGAGAAGACCTAGGCTTTATTGAAGAAGACGAGCCAGATGACCAGTGGCAAGACTTTGTAGCCCTTGAAATAGAGCCAGAGCACTTTATTCAGGTGTTGGTTGGTTTAGAATTTGAAAATGATGATGTTTTGTTTGCTAAAATTTTGATTAGTCGTGATAAAGATGCTCCGTTTTGTCATATTTTATGGAAAGAAACTGAATAAGCAATACTGCTTATTTTTATAATTGTGTGCAGAGAGAGTATTGTGCGTAAGTATTTATTTTTAATTTTTTTAATAATTAGCAGCCCAAGTTGGGCCGTTGATCCATTTGAAGATTTTCATGAATATGGCAAGCTCTCTGATGAAGAAATTCATGAGTTACACAAAGGTGACATGTTCTATGGTGATACTGAATTTGGCTTTATTCTAAGTAAAGGTAACACCAATTCGACCAGTTTTAAGCTCAAAGGTAATTTATACCAAGACTTTGAAAAGTGGCGTAACCAATTTAAAATAGACTCTCTTTATAAGCGTGATGAGAACGATGAAAGCGGTGGCACTGATGTTACAGCTAATCGTGTTTTTGTATCAGCGCAAGGTAACTATAAAGTAGGTGTTAAAAACTCCTCATTTTTTATTTACGGTGATTACGAAGAAGATGAGTTTAGTGGACTTGATTTTAAAAGTACGGTGGCGACAGGCTATGGTGCACGTGTATATCAAGGCTCTAAAAACAAAGTAGATATTGATATAGGACCTGGTTTATACCGTTCAGTAGCGGATGAAGATTCGGATGTGAGCGAAGATGAAATTAATAAAACCGGTTATTTAGTACGTGTTGCAATGCAGTGGGAACGTTTGGTTTCTAAGCGTACTCGTTTTAATCAAGATGTGAGTATAGAGCAGTCGCTCTCAGGTCTTAATTCTCGCTTAAAATCGGAAACCGCACTAATAAGCCAAGTGATTGGTGCGGTATCACTCAAATTTACCTACATGTATCGTTATAATTCAAAACCCGAAGATGATAAACTCAAGTTTGACTCAGAGCTGAGTGCTACATTGGTGTACAGCTTTTAAGTATTTATTTAATTTAGAGAATATTATGTATCAGCATAAACAGTATGCGGTGTTTATCTTTTTTGTATTAGCGTGGATAGGCGGTTTTGTAGCGCTTGCATGGAACTTGTTAGGCGCTGATGGACCTTTAATGATATTTGCTGGGATTTTAGTGCTGGTGGGCTTTTTGTTCCATGGTCTAACAGTAAAAGTAGATGATAAAAAAATTAGCTGGGCGTTTGGCCCAGGCGTTGCAGGGCAAAGCATTGAGCTTGGCGAAGTAGTAGAAGCTAAGGCAGTTCAAAACTCTTACAGACACGGTATTGGTATGCGAATTACTCACGATGGTTGGGTGTATACAGTATCTGGCTTTAGTGCAATACAGCTAACGCTTAAAGATGGCACTTTGTATCGAGTTGGCACAAACGATCAAAAAGGTTTACTAGCCGCTCTAAAAGAAAAGAATGTATCAATCGCGCTGCCTAGTAAGGCAAAAACTGAAACGGTTAAGCGCAACAATATGATATAAAAAAAGCGCCCTAGGCGCTTTTTTCTTGGTTTAACAGTGTATTAGTGGTCGTGACCACACCCACCTTCACCATGTACATGACCATGAGTGAGTTCTTCTTCGGTTGCATCACGTACTTCTAGTATCTCTACATCAAAGTTAAGTGTTATGCCTGCAAGTGGGTTATTACCATCTACAATAACTTCTTCATCTTGGATATCGATGATCATTACTGATTGGTCACCATCATCTGTTGATGCACGAAATTGCATGCCGACTTCAATTTCCATACCTTCAAACATCGACTTAGGTACAGCTTGCATTAGGTTATCGTGGCGTTCGCCATAACCTTCATCAGGTTCAACTTTTACGCTAAGTGTGTCGCCTGGTTGTTTGCCTTGCAAAGCATTTTCTAGGCCTGAAATTAAGTAGCCTGTGCCAATGATAAAGTGTAGTGGCTCACCACCGAACGAGTTATCAATGCTATTGCCATCATTATCCATTACCGAATAATGCATTTTTACCACTTTGTTTGCCGCAACGATCATAGTCATTCCTATTTATTCATCTTCAAGAGAGTAGGGTAGAGGCAGAATGCTTAGCTCCACCTGAGGTGTGTGTTTTGCACGAAGTACCTGAGTTACATCAGTATCGTTTGGCAACACAACGAGGCCTGTTAATTTATTTGTTTGTTCATTAAAGCTTTGTGCAATAAGTTTACCCGCACGGCGCCAATTTTCGCCTAATTGGGTTTCTAAATCGGGCTCTGAAAGTATCCCTTCGCTTTGACCTGAAACTATATACATTGCACGCTTATTTTTACCTAGGTACTTCATGCGAGCCACAGTTTCTTGACCGGTATAACACCCTTTTTTAAAGCTTATACCGCCAATAGCATGTAGGTTTACCATTTGAGGTACATACTCGCCAATTGCATCTGCACTTAACTGAGGTTCACCTGCAAGCATAGATGCTTGTTGCCAAGGAGCTTCGTTATCAAGTGTAGATACGTCATCAGGCATACTAAACTGGCTATCGACCATCAATAAAACACGGTTATCAGCTAATTTTAGTGCTTTACCGCTTTCAAAGTCACACGCGCTCGCATCACCTTCAAAGTTAATATCAAGTTGTGCGAGTACATCCGATAAATCATCACCAATGAGACCAATTAATCGCTTTGAACATGCACTAATGTCAACTTTTGCAAATACGGCATACTTTTTTAGCTCAGCTAACGATTTTTCTACTTCGTTTTCGCTGCCTGTAAGGTAGTAGCTGTCTTGATAAGAAAATAATTTAAATACGCCCCAAAGTTTACCTTTAGCGCTGCAATGGCCAGCCCACAAATAATTACTGCTGGTTAATTTATTTAGATCTTGAGTGATTTGCCCGTGTAAATAAGATAATTTATCAGCACCGCAGAGGCTAATAAGTTGATGAGATAACGGACATGCATAAACGCTCGACATAAAAACCTTCTTTGCAATATAAATGAAGTGACATAATAACGCAGTTGTTACGTATGGTACAGACAAGCGCTTATTGGTGCGGGTTTATTCTTTAATGAGAGATTAATAGCTGCTAAATAGGCTTGTGTTTGTTAAACTCGAGTCAATTAAGTATGAGGTTTAAAATGGTTGAAATTCATAGTAAAGCACGTATTCGTTGGGCTTGCCGTCGTGGCATGTTAGAGCTTGATGTTTTGTTTATGCCGTTTGTTGAAGAAGCATACGACTCTTTGAGCGCAGAGCAACAGGCTATTTTTCAGCGTTTGCTAACAGAAGAAGACCCTGACTTATTTGCATGGTTTATGGGTCATCAAGAATGTAAAGATGAGCAGTTAAACGGTATGGTTTCGCTGATCTTAGACCGAGTTCGTGTATAGGTTTACAGTTACTAATAATAACGCTGACCACAAACCTATTGTGGTCTTTTTTTGCATGCTCAGTTTAATATTATGTTTATTTTTAGATTCGCTACTAGCTATGCTTTTTTGTTTGATAATTAATATATTAGCTGGCTTTTTAGTGTGGCAAAAAGTGTTGGCAATTCATCCAAACCATGGCGTTATAATTCTAGAACCCAAGCTATTTAGGTTTGAGGGTGAAGGTTTAAAAATTCAGGGTGAAATTAGTAAAAAAAGCCGTTTTTATGGCAATAATATATGGCTACATATTAAAGGTTTTAGTAACAACCATTGGCTTATAATTTCAGCCAATGGTGTTAATGAACAAAGCTATGCGCGTCTAAAACGTGCTACTTTAAGCGCGATTAATTGCGTTTTGGAGTCAAAATAGTCGGTGTTGGATTTTCATTTTGTTTAGGGTAATCAATAGTATAATGTAGGCCTCTGCTTTCTTTTCGCTCCATTGCACTTCTAATAATGAGTTCTGACACTTGTACTAAGTTACGAAGCTCAAGCAAGTTATTACTTACTCTAAAGTTTGCATAATAATCATGTATTTCTTGCTGCAGCAACTCAACCCTATGCAGTGCACGTTCTAAGCGTTTAGTAGAGCGTACAATACCTACATAATCCCACATAAATAAACGTAGTTCATGCCAGTTATGGGTAATAACTATTTCTTCATCAGAGTTACTAACACGGCTTTCATCCCAATGAGGTAGAGCCATTGGCTCTGGTGCATGTTCAATTTTACTTAAAATGTCTTTAGCTGCAGCGTGGGCAAATACAATACATTCCAATAATGAATTACTTGCCATACGGTTTGCACCATGTAGGCCTGTGTAAGCGACTTCGCCAACAGCATACAAGTTATCGAGATCTGTTTTACCGTTAAAGTCGGTCATTACGCCACCACAAGTGTAATGCGCAGCAGGTACAACTGGGATTGCTTCTTTTGTTATATCAAGCCCTACACTTAGGCATTTTGCGTAAATAGTAGGGAAGTGCTCAATAATAAAGTCTTTATCTTTGTGGCTAATATCTAAATAAACACAATTAGCACCTAAACGCTTCATTTCAAAATCGATTGCGCGTGCCACTATATCGCGTGGAGCAAGTTCTTCACGACTGTCAAAATCTTTCATAAAACGAGTGCCATCAGGTCGTTTTAAATAAGCCCCTTCACCGCGCATAGCTTCTGTAATTAAAAAGTTTTGTAGCTCTGGATGATAAAGGCTCGTTGGATGAAATTGATTAAATTCCATATTGGCAACTTTACAGCCTGCGCGCCATGCCATTGCAATGCCATCACCACTTGATACATCTGGATTAGATGTATACAAATACACTTTGCTTGCGCCACCAGTGGCAAGAGCAACAAATTTAGCTGAAATGGTTTCTACCTTTTTAGCTTTTTTGTTCCACACATACATACCTTCAATGTGTGAGCCTGTTTTTCCGGCGCTTTTATCTGTAATTAAATCAATGGCGTTGTATTGCTCTAAAAGCGTTATATTCTTATGAATTTTAACTTGGCTAATAAGCGTGGTTTGCACAGCTTTGCCAGTAGCATCGGCTGCATGCAAAATACGACGATGGCTGTGACCGCCTTCACGTGTTAAATGAAAACGCTCTTTTCCTTTGCTATCAAACTCCATATCAAAGGGAACACCTTGGTCGATTAACCACTGTAGGCAATCGTGAGCATTGCTGGCAGTATAATGAACAGCGTCTCTGTCGCATAAACCGCCGCCCGCATCGAGTGTATCTTCAACATGAGATTCTATGCTGTCGTTTTGTTTATCAAATACAGCTGCTATACCACCTTGAGCATATAAAGTAGAACCTTCTGTAAGCGCTCCTTTACTGATCACGGTAACGTTACAATAATTAGCTAGAGATAATGCAAGTGATAAGCCTGCTGCGCCGCTACCTATAATAGCGACATCTGCAATGTGATGTTTATTTTGGTTCATGTCAGAGGTACTTTGCGGTTACAATGCTCATATAGAGCAATATTTGTTTTTAATATCTGTAGTTGTACCATATTTGTCATACTACTACGTAGTGATTTTAAAGGCTTCGCGCCGTTATTTATCATCTATTTTATAAAAAAATAATATTAAGCAGAACTTTTTATTCATAAAGAGGTCAGAGTATTTGTGAACAATGACGACAATATGAATAACAAGCAAAAATCAGACATAGGAGTACCGGCTCGAATGAGCGAGCAGGAATTAGATTTAGTGCTAGTAAAAAGGGTCCAGCAAGGAGATAAAAACGCCTTCAACCTATTAGTAAAGAAGTATCAAAACAAAATTGCAGGTTTGATCTCACGTTATGTATCAAACCAAGGCGATATTGCTGATGTAGCACAAGAGGCTTTTATTAAAGCTTACCGTGCACTTCCAAACTTTAGAGGTGACAGCGCCTTTTACACGTGGTTATACCGTATTGCCGTTAATTGTGCTAAAAATTACTTAGTAGCCCAGGGGCGTAAGCCGCCAGCAAATGATATAGACGCTGAAGATGCCGAGTTTTATGATTGTGCAGATTCAATGCGATCTAATGCATCTCCTGAAAACCTACTTTTAAGCGAAGAAGTACGCGCTGTTATTTTTAATACGATTGATAGTTTGCCTGAAGATCTTAAAACCGCAATCACCCTTAGAGAAATCGAAGGGATGAGCTATGAAGAAATAGCAGTGGTAATGGATTGCCCGGTCGGGACTGTGCGTTCGCGTATATTTCGTGCCCGTGAAGCAATAGATAACAAATTAAACCCATTAATAGGCGAGTCTTAGTATGACAAAAGCACACCTTAACAAGTTAGATAACGAAGCGTTATCGGCATTACTTGATGGCGAGCAACATCTTACTGATGCAAAAATTGCAGAGCAAGATGTAACTACGTTTGGCCGTTATGCGTTAATTGGTGATGCGATGCGTGCTCAAAAAAATAATAACGACATACATATTGATATTAGCGATCGCGTTGCATTAGCACTAGAAAGCGAGCCTGTTTATGCTGACTTTAGTCAGTCAAAAACACAGCCCCAAGCAATCACTGAAACAGTACAAGATAATAAAGTAGTGGCTTTTAATTGGCGCAAACCAGTTGCTCAACTAGCAATTGCAGCCAGTGTGGCAATGTTTGCTATTGTGGGAGTTAATACGCTTCCTCAAAGTAACAACGAGCAACAAAGCGAAATTCCATTACTACAAACCACACCGCTGACAGGTATGGCGTCGCCAGTAAGTTACTCATCTGAACCTGCGCTTGAAAATGCAGAGCAAGGTTTACGTGAATTACAGCAACAACGTATTGGTGCATTAGTTCTTGAGCATCAACGCCAAGCACGAGTTGCGAATTCTTTAGAAACAGCGCAAACTAATACCAAAGCGTCTGAGGAAAAAAACTAATTAAATGAAAGTAATCACTTTTGTTCTGTCGTTGGTAGTAAGCTTTAATGCATTTGCCAACGACACAAATCCTGCCAAAGATTTATTACTAAAAATGGCTAATGCCGTTCACACCCGTAATTTTGACGCTTCGTTTGTGGTTGTCAAAGGTAAAACAATGGAACCCTACCGATGGGTGCATGCTTTACAAGGTGATACAGAACTTGAGCATTTAAGTTTACTTAACGGTGCTGGGCTTGAAATGGTCCGTATTGACAACCAAGTTACTTATTTTGAACCTCAGTCTGAACCATACTCCCTAAAAACAGATTCAATAGCGGGTCCAATCCCTGAAGTGCTTTTTAAAGATATAGATCGCTTAAGCGCGCACTATGATTTTGTATTAGGCGGGAAAGGTCGTATTGCAGGGCGTGCTGCTCAACTAGTTCGCATAGAATCTAAAGACGAGTATAAATATAATTATTGGATTTGGCTGGATATGGAATCGTCGTTGTTACTAAAAGCCGCGTACGTTAACCATGAAGGTGAGGCCTTAGAACAGTTACAGCTTACCCATATTAGTGTGACAGAGCAGCCAGCAGGTATGTTACTTGAAGTGCTCAATCGAAACTTTCCAACGCCTTTACCAAACGATGCACTTATAAACGAAGACAGTACAGCGACTAACTGGCAGATTAGTTGGTTACCGGATGGCTTTGAATTACTAAAATCAGACAGACATAAGCTCGATTTAAATAACGAATTAACAGACTATTACTTGTTCTCCGATGGTTTTGTTGAAATTTCGGTATTTATTCAGCGTCCATTACCGGGTAAGCGTTTAAGTGGTGCACTAACCTCTGGTGCAACGACAGTATATGTGCATAATGGCGGTAATTTTGATGTATCGGTTGTTGGTAATGTACCGAGTATGACCGCAAAAGCGATTGCTGAGTCAGTTACCCGCGCATTATAAACGATTCGTAAGGATTGTTATGATTGAACAAACCCTCACTGTTGTGGCCCTCGATGGCCACATTGCTCATTTAGAAGCACAACAAAAACAAGCTTGTGAAGGCTGCAATGGTCGTTGCGGCTCACAAGTGTTTGGTAAGCTGTTTGGCACTGCAAAAAAAACCTTCCCTTATAAATTTGAATCCTCTGTTGAAGTAGGACAAAAGGTAACCTTGTCACTTGATGATAGTCACGTCGTTAAGCATGCATTTGCGGTATACATGCTACCACTGCTTTTAAGTCTGGTTTTTGCACTGATTGCAGCGCAATTATTTATGTCTTCCGAAGTTTGGCAAATTTTAGCTGCAGCTTTAGGTGGTGTTACTGGTTTCTTTATAGCTAAAACTCGCGTGAAATCGCTAAAGCACGATATAAAAGTTATAAAAATTCACCCAATTAGTATCCCTTTAACTCAAATAGATGGTGATTGACGCCAATTAAATGTAAAATTGCCGTTTTATACCAAAGTAACTTGGAAATACAGGGAATAGTGGTTTTTTAAATTATTTTATCTAGCTGAATTATGTAAATTAAATAAGTTTAACTTATTGTTATTCAATAAATAAAATGGTTTTAATCAATATTAAAAAGCATTCGTGATGTTTGTAATTTACAAACTGAGCTTATGGCATCCTACAGCAAGTATTTTCAAGTCACTTAGGTATTCATATTTAGTCCATTAAAATAGAAGTATAGAATCCAGTTTATGAAGCATATCCGTAATTTTTCGATCATCGCCCATATTGACCATGGTAAATCGACCCTTTCAGATCGTTTGATCCAAGTTTGTGGCGGTTTAACCGACCGTGAAATGCAAAAACAAGTTTTGGATTCAATGGATATTGAGCGCGAACGTGGTATTACCATTAAAGCGCAAAGTGTAACGTTGAATTACAAAGCGAACGATGGCGAAACTTATCAACTTAATTTCATTGATACTCCAGGACACGTTGATTTTACATATGAAGTATCGCGTTCTTTAGCTGCATGTGAAGGTGCACTACTCGTTGTTGATGCAGGCCAAGGCGTTGAAGCACAAACATTAGCTAACTGTTACACCGCTATTGAAATGGAATTAGAAGTAATTCCAGTACTTAACAAAATCGATTTACCGCAAGCGGATCCTTTGCGCGTTGCAGAAGAAATTGAAGAAATTATTGGTATTGATGCCCTTGATGCAGTGCAATGTAGCGCTAAAACGGGTGTAGGTATTGCCGAAGTTCTTGAAATGATTGTTAGAGATGTTCCGCCGCCAGTAGGCGATACAGATGGACCTCTACAAGCACTTATTATCGATTCTTGGTTTGACCCATACCAAGGCGTTGTATCATTAGTGCGTATTAAGCACGGTGAATTACGCACTGGCGACAAAATAAAAATAATGTCGAATGAGCATATACATACTGCCGACCAAGTGGGTGTGTTTACACCTAAGCAAACTAACACCGGTATTTTAAGAACCGGTGAAGTAGGGTTTGTTATTGCTGGCATCAAAGAGATACATGGTGCGCCAGTAGGCGATACTATAACTCATCAAAAAAATGCGGCTCCACTTCGTTTACCTGGTTTTCAAAAAATTAAGCCTCAGGTTTATGCAGGTATGTTCCCAATTGCATCAGATGAGTATGAATCATTCCGTGATGCGCTTAATAAATTAAGCTTAAACGATGCGTCGTTATTCTTTGAACCAGAGAATTCAACTGCATTAGGTTTTGGTTTCCGCTGTGGCTTTTTAGGTATGCTACACATGGAAATCATTCAAGAGCGTTTAGAGCGTGAATACGATATTGATTTAATTACAACGGCACCTACGGTAATCTATGAGATAGTTACTAAAGAAGGTACATTCCAGATTGATAACCCGTCTGATTTACCTGCAGTAAACGATATTTTAGAAATTCGTGAGCCGATTGTTGAAGCTAATATTTTGGTACCACAAGAATACTTAGGTAATGTTATTACTTTGTGTATTGAAAAACGCGGTAGCCAAACAAAAATGACCTATCACGGAAAGCAAGTAGCTGTTACGTATGAGCTACCTATGGCTGAAGTGGTAATGGACTTTTTTGATAAATTAAAATCAACAAGCCGTGGTTTTGCATCGCTTGATTATAACTTTAAACACTTTCAAACATCAGATATGGTGCGTGTTGATATTTTAATCAATAGTGAGCGTGTTGACGCACTTGCGATTATTGTTCACCGCGATGGTGCTCAGTCTCGTGGTCGTCAATTAGCTGATGCATTAAAAGAGCTTATTCCTCGTCAAATGTTTGATATTGCGATTCAAGCAGCGATTGGACAACACGTTATTGCACGTACTACGGTAAAACAGTTACGTAAAAACGTAATTGCTAAGTGTTACGGTGGCGATGTGAGTCGTAAGAAAAAGCTACTTAAAAAGCAAAAAGATGGTAAAAAACGTATGAAGCAAGTAGGTAATGTTGAAGTGCCTCAAGAAGCGTTTTTAGCTATTTTAAAAGTTGGTAAATAAAAACAAAGGATTATAAATGGCTGGTTATTTTTCAGTTTTATTGGTGCTATTAACCTTAGGCTCAGGCTTAATATGGTTAATAGATCACTTAATGTATGCACCTAAAAGACAGGAACGCTTAGCGATAGCGCAAACGTCTGCTGGAGCTCCGTTAGATGAAGAAACTGCGGCATTAATTGCACCAGAACCAGTACTAACAGAAACAGCAAAGTCGATTTTCCCGATGATTGCAGCAATTACTATTTTTAGATCATTTATTTTTGAACCGTTTCAAATTCCATCTGGTTCAATGATGCCTACGCTGTTAGTGGGTGACTTTATTTTAGTACAAAAGTATTCATATGGAATAAAAGACCCAGTTTGGCGCACTCAGTTGGTTGATGTCGGTGAGCCTGAACGTGGTGATATTGTTGTTTTTAAATACCCTTTAGATGAAAGTGTTGACTATATTAAACGTACGATTGGTTTACCTGGCGATAAAATTGTTTATCGTGATAAACGTTTATATATTCAGCCAAACTGTAAAGAAGGCGAAACCCAACAGGGTGAGCTTTTATGTAATGAATTCAATAAAATTGATTTTAAACTAATTAATGATAACGAATTTAAACAAGGCCCAATGCCTCTAGCTCGTGTGAATGAAAATTTAACAACAGTTACGCATGATATATTAATCAACCCACAAGCGCCTGAAAGAAAAGGGCGTTACTATCAGCAACCGGGCACGCCTTCTGATGAATGGACTGTTCCTGCTGATCATTATTTTATGATGGGTGATAACCGCGACAACAGCCAAGATGGTCGCTTTTGGGGCTTTGTACCAAAAGAAAACTTGGTGGGTAAAGCTGTCTTTATATGGATGAGTTTTGAATTTGAGAATGGCCCTGATGATATTTTACCAGGATGGGTTCCAACTGGTGTTCGCTTTGAACGCCTAGGTAATATTCAGTAACGATGAAAAAAAATGTAACAGAATTATATAAAAAAATTGGCTATGAATTCGCTGATCAAGGTTTACTTGAACAAGCAATGACGCACCGCAGCCACAAAGGCCAACATAATGAGCGACTAGAATTTTTAGGCGACTCGATTTTAAGCTTTGTGATTGCCAATGCACTTTATGCCAAATTTCCTAAAGCGCGTGAAGGCGATTTAAGCCGCATGCGTTCAACACTTGTGCGTGGTCAAACACTTGCTGAGTTTGGTCTTGAATTTGGTCTAGGCGATTATTTACGCTTAGGGCCGGGCGAGCTTAAAAGTGGCGGTTTTCGTCGCGAGTCAACGCTTGCTGATGCAGTAGAAGCTATTATAGGCGCTGCATTTTTAGATTCAGGTATCGACAGTTGTGGCGATCTTATATTGGCGTGGTACCAATCACGTTTGGATGCTATTTCACCAGGGCTTAACCAGAAAGATCCTAAAACCCTGCTGCAAGAGTATTTACAAGCCCGTAAATTATCGTTACCGGGCTACACAGTAGTTGATACACAAGGCCAAGCACACAATCAAACATTCACGGTTGAATGTATTGTTGATGGAATGGATAGCATAATTTCTGTTGGTAGCTCGCGCCGTAAGGCCGAACAAAAAGCTGCCGAAAAAGCATTGAAGATACTTAAAAATGAACCTTGATACCTTAATACAGCCTCATGAACGTGATGTAGATACATTTTGTGGAATGGTGGCGATTGTCGGTCGACCAAACGTAGGTAAATCGACTTTGCTTAATGAAATCATTGAGCAAAAAGTGAGTATTACCTCACGTAAACCACAAACTACACGTCATCGTATTATGGGTATTCATACCGTAGATAAACACCAAGCGGTATACATAGATACACCGGGTCTACACGTTGAAGAAAAGCGTGCTATTAACCGTCTAATGAATCGAGCAGCGTCTAGTTCTATCGGCGATGTAGAGCTTATTATTTTTGTCGTTGAAGGCACTCATTGGAATGCAGATGACGATATGGTACTTAATAAAGTATCGCAAAGTGGTAAGCCTGTATTATTGGTTATTAATAAAATTGACCAAGTTAAAGACCGTGATCTTGTATTGCCTCATATGAAGTGGTTAAGTGATAAGTTTGATTTTGTTGGAATTATGCCAGTATCAGCAACGCAAGGTAAAAACGTTGATTTAATCAAAGCAGAAGTAACTAAACGCTTACCTCCTTGCGAATTTTACTTTCCTGAAGATTATGTAACTGACCGTTCGATGCGCTTTATGGCAGCTGAAGTTATTCGTGAAAAGCTAATGCGTTTTATGGGTGAAGAACTACCGTATTCTGTGACTGTTGAAATTGAGCAGTTTAAATGGCAAGACAACGGTATTTGGCACATCAATGGGTTGATTCTTGTTGAGCGCGAAACACAAAAACGCATGGTTATTGGTAATAAAGGCGAAAAGCTAAAAACCATTGGCCGTGAAGCCCGTAAAGACATAGAAGAAATGCTTGATAACAAAGTATTTTTAGAGCTTTGGGTTAAAGTTAAGTCGGGTTGGGCTGATGATGAACGTGCACTAAGAAGCTTAGGTTACAGTGAAGACTAAACCAAGCAGTAGCTTAGTGAATGGATAGCGACTTCTACACCGCGTATTTATTACATCGGCGTCCTTATAGTGACTCCCAGGTAATGTTAGATATGCTTGTAGAAGGCGTTGGTCAGTTAAGAATGCTGGCCCGAATTAGTGGTCGCCAGGCCACTAAACATAAAGCACAACTTCAGCCGTTCCAGGCACTCCTTGTTAATTACAGTGGCAAGTACGATTTAAAATATATCAATAAGTTTGAACTGCATGGTAACCCGCACTTTTTAAAAGGTGATGAGCTTTATTGTGGTTTTTATTTGAATGAGCTAACTAATCGCATCGTTCCTGTTAATGAGCCAATTGAACAAGTATTTGAGCTATATAAATCCCACCTAGGAAACCTAAACAGCGGAGCCAATTTACAAGAAGTGCTTCGCTCGTACGAATTTCAATTATTGGAATTACTCGGTTATGGCGTGGATTTTAGTTTTGATGCCAGTGGTGAACCAATAGATGAAAAGCAGACGTATAGTTATTTCCCCGAACTTGGTTTTTTAATACAAGAAGATACGCGTTCTGGATTTAGTGGCAAACAACTCAACGCCATAGCAAATCATGACTTTAGCCAAAGTGATGTGCTATATATGGCAAAGCAATTAAGTCGCTATTTATTAAAACCCTTATTAGGTAGTAAACCATTAAAAAGCCGTGAGCTATTTATGGCCTCTCAATAAACGTAATTTTACAGGTAAGAAAATGAAAGATATTCTTTTGGGTGTAAACGTAGATCATATTGCAACACTTCGTCAAGCGCGTGGAACAAGTTACCCAGATCCAGCCCATGCAGCCAGTGTAGCAGAGCATGCAGGCGCAGACGGTATTACGATTCACTTACGTGAAGACAGACGCCATATTCAAGATCGCGACGTTTATGTGATGGCTAAAACTATCCAAACTCGCATGAATCTTGAAACCGCTGTTACCGATGAAATGATACAAATAGCGCTTGAAGTAAAACCCGAGTACGTGTGTTTAGTACCTGAAAAGCGCGAAGAGTTAACCACCGAGGGCGGCTTAGATGTTGCGGGTAATATAGATAAAATTAAAGCCGCAACAAAAACGCTTACCGACGCGGGTATTAAAGTATCGCTATTTATTGATGCAGATAAAGCACAACTAGATGCAGCCAAAGAATGTGGTGCTCCTTATGTAGAAATACACACAGGCGCGTATGCTGATGCAACAAATGATACTGATTTACACAAAGAGTTAGAGCATATTCGTGAAGGTGTTAAATACGCAGCAAGCTTAGGTTTGATTGTTAACGCTGGCCATGGTCTTCATTACCATAACGTTAAACCTATTGCCGCGATGCCTGAGATTTATGAGCTAAATATTGGCCACGCTATTATTGCTCGTGCAGCGATAGATGGACTCGATAAAGCCGTACGCGATATGAAACGATTAATGATTGAAGCAAGAATGTAATACGATTCTACATAAGTATTTAAAAAGCTTAATTAAAAAAACGCGGTTAATGCCGCGTTTTTTTGTATCTAAAATTCAAAGCTTATCTTTGTAACTCAGTTACGCTTGCATCAGCAAGTAAGTTTTCAAGCTCGTCCTGTAGCTCAAATAATTCAGGTTCAATATTCTCTAACAAGCATTTATTTTTAAGTGATGTTTCAATTGTTTCTGCGAGTGATTTAAGTTTTGGTACACCAGTGTAGCAACATGCACCATGAAACTTGTGGACAATACTTAAGACTTGCTGACAATCATTACTCTCTATCGCTTTAGCAAGCAATTTAAGAGTTTCAGGGACGCTTAGAAGTAGCATATTAAGCATCTCTAGCGCTAACTCGCTCTTTCCTCCAGCACGCTGCAGGGCTTGTGCCCAATCAATTCGACTACTTTGAAATGGAGCCGGGCTTTGTGGTGTATCTGTTTTAGCTTTATCGCGATTAACCGGGGTCTGTGGACTATGGTCGCTAATAATTTGTTTAAGCATATCTTCATCAATAGGCTTAGTTAAATAGCCTTTAAAGCCATCTTTTAGTAGTTGCTCTTTTTCGCTTTGAAGGGCGTGTGCCGTTACAGCGATAATGGGTGTATCTTCATTAAGTGATGATTCTTGTATAAGCTTGCATGCGGTTATACCGTCCATAATTGGCATCTGAATATCCATAAAAATTATGTCGTATTTATGACTTTTACTTAAGCTGTATGCTTGTGAACCATTATGTGCCGTTTCTATTACTTCAATCTGTTCACTTAATAAAGTATGGAGAAGTTTTAAGTTGGCATCGTTATCATCAACAACTAATACTTTTAACGGCAGCAAAGCTTGATCGTTTTGTTCAATATTATGAGTAGGGTGGTCAAGCCTGTAAGGTGCAGCAAGTACTTCACATAACTTACGGTGATTAAGTGGTTTACTTAAACACGCATCAGCACCGCTGCCTATAAAGGCTTCTCGCATATTGTGCGATACAGTATTAAGCATTAAATATAAGTAATCAGTAGATTCACGCACGGCTTTCACATAGCTTTTTAGTTGCTGCATATCATCAACTGATGCCATATGGCCAATTAAGCAAACATCATATTTATGTTCAGTATTTTTTATAGCGTCTAAAAAGCTAGTCTCGTTAAAACATGCCGTTACGCTTGATTCCCATTGAGTCAATAACGAAAGTACAGCGTGATGTGTATGCTCGTGTGGCTCTAAATACAAAATACGCTTACCAATGAGCGATTTAGTCGGTAAGTCGTTAGTAAATACATGATTGGGCAAACTAAACACGCTATTGAATGTAAAACAGGTACCGTTACCTGGTGCAGAGTTTAATGTTATGCGGCCATTCATCGCTTCAACAATATGCTTAGTAATAATGAGGCCAAGACCTGTACCACCAAACTTACGTGTAATGCTTGAGTCTGCTTGCCCAAATGGAGTAAATAAAGAGTCTTGCTTATCCATAGGTATACCCACGCCAGTATCTGTTACTGACACAAGTAAAGAGGTGCGTTCGTCGTCGAGTAACCGATGGCTTATGTCGACCTTAATGGAGCCTTTTTCAGTAAATTTAATCGCATTACTTAATAGGTTTATCAGCACTTGTTTAAAGCGAGTGGGATCGCCCGTTAAGTCATCTGGTACTTGTTGGTTAATGTAAATGGATAGCTCTAATTGCTTATCGTGTGCGCTAGGAGCGAGTAGCGTCATCACTTCATTTACAGCATCACGAAGTTGAAACTGAATCGACTCAAGTTCCATTGCACCCGCTTCTAGTTTGGAGAAATCTAGAATGTCGCTAATAATAGTCATTAAACTATTTGCTGATAGCATAATAGTGTCGAGATAATCTTTTTGATGCTTGTTTAGTGGTGTTTTATAAAGCTGGCGTGTAAATCCAATAACACCATTTAACGGAGTACGAAGTTCGTGACTCATTTTAGCTAAAAAGTCTGATTTTACGCGGTTAGCATCTTGAGCTTCTTTTTTTGCAAATGAGAGTTCTATATTTGAAGTTTCGTATTGCTCTAGTGTTTCACGGTAGTCGCTAGTTGCTTGATCAATATTTTTTTGCATTTCATCTTTTTGCATCACCATAGTGTGAGCAATGGTATTTAAGCCTTCTCGCAATAGCTCAAATTCACCTATCATGTTGTCGTTAAGGCCAGTACTTCTTTTACCTTCGACTAACTTGTCGGTTGCAAGTACTAACTTATTAAGCGGCGTCATAAACATGCGGCTTAACCTTAAAGCTAAAATTGCTGCAAATACCAATGATAAAATAATTACAATACCGCTAATTAATAAAGCACGTTGCTGCCCTATAACCGCTTGGTCTTTGTTTAGTTGTATAATAACGGTGCCCAAAGATGACTGAAAAGCAGATGGGTCCCATTTAGAGTCGTGACTTGTATGGTTAATAATGGGCGTGAAGAATGTAACAAGCTCATCTGACTTTTGCACGTGGGTCGTTTTTAAATTTATGAGCGTCTTTTGATTAATTAACTTTTCAAATGAGCGGTGATAATTACTCGTCATTAATAGCGCATTATTTTTATCAAAAATTGCAATCGACTTAATTGTAGGGGAGTGCTTGTTATGTGTGTAGCTTATAAGGCGATTCAATAGCTGTTTGTTTTTTTCGAGCATGGGTTGCTCAAGCGCAATAGCAAGGGGCTCAGAAATAGTAGTACCTTGCTGATATAAAATTTCATCAAGCTCAATGTAACGATTTATTGTAAAATAGCCACCAAGTAGTAATCCTATGATCACCGTTGGGATCAGGGTCAGTGTTAAAACAGAATCGCGTAAGCCTAATTTGGTCATGATGGGAGCGTTTTATCGTTATTAGTATGGTCTGAGTATATACGGTTCAACACGCATTCTAAAGCATCTAAATATAGGTGCTTCATAAATAAAGTGAAGGTAATGCCTAATGGCGCAAATTTTTAAAGCGAAAAAAAAACCGCTTAAGCAACAAACATTAGAATTAAATATAACGGGAATGGATCATCAAGGGCGTGGCATTGCTAAGCATAATAATAAAGTATGTTTTGTTAGTGGCGCATTACCAAATGAAACAGTTAAAGCAATGCTTGTCGATGATAAAGCTAAATACAGCAGTGCAAAAGTAATTAAAGTTATTAAAGCGAGTGAATCAAGAGTTGACGCTTTTTGTGAGCACTACAATCAGTGTGGTGGTTGCCAACTACAGCATTTAGAAGTAAGCCAACAAGTTGTAGAAAAACAAACTGCAGTTACTCAGCTATTTAGTAAGTTTGCTAAATTAAACAGCTTAAACTGGCAAGCTCCATTATTAAGTAAGTCTGTGCATTACAGGCGCAGCGCTCGCATAGCCGTTATGTTTGATAAAACAGCAAAAAAAATGCGTGTAGGTTACAGAGCCAGTGGTTCAAAAAATATTGTCAGTATTAATAAATGTGCAGTACTTGATGAAGTATTTGCAGATGTTTTTACACTTTTTGATGATTTAATTAATCAACACAAAGCGCTTCATAGTATAAGCCATTTACAGTTATGCCAAAGTGATGAGACAAACTTTATTGTTATTCGCCACACCAAAGTAATTAACGAAGATACAAAGGCTTTGATTGAGCACATAACAAAGAGCCAACAGTTTGAAGTAGTATGGCAAAGCGAGAGCGATGTAATTGATCATTCACACTTAGCCATGCCGTTTTATTATCTTAAAGAATTTGCTCTAAAATTTGAATTTGGTTTAGATAATTTTATTCAGGTAAATGCGCAAGTTAACGAAGCTATGTTAAAGCAAGCAGCAAATTGGCTTGATTTAAAAGGTGATGAAAATTTATTGGATTTATTTTGTGGCATTGGTAATTTCTCATTAGTGCTGGCAAAACAAGCAAAATCTGTAATTGGCGTAGAAGGTGTAACTTCAGCGGTTGCAATGGCTGCTCAAAATGCGCAAACTAACTCTATTACCAATGCGCAGTTTCATTGCTTTGATTTAACGCAAAGCATACAGAGCGCCCCATGGTTTAGTAAAAATTTAGATGTACTTGTACTCGATCCTTCTAGGACGGGTGCAATGGCTGTATTAGAGCAATTATCTTTAAAGCAGTTTAAAACTATTTTATATGTCTCTTGTGACCCTGTTACTTTAGCCCGTGACAGCGCAATTATTTCACAAGCTGGCTTTGATCTTAATAAAATTGGGCTAATGAATATGTTCCCTCATACAGGGCATATTGAAACTATGGCGTTATTTCAACGGAGGTAGAACGCATTATGGTAGCTACACGGCAATCACATCAACAAGATGAGACAACAGATTTTAGCACTCGGCTTTCATTTCTTGCCTTGTCTGAAGAAAAAACAGAGCTACTTACTAAAGCGCAAGCGCTCTGCGTAAAATGTGATAATGAAAGCAGGCAAACTACTGCAATCGAAATGGTTGAAATTTTAGCTGAGCTAAATCTCGACCCCGAATCGTTAGCTACTGCGTATTTAACCCCGTATTTTTTAAACGATTTAATATCACTTGAAACCATAGAAGAGCAGCTTGGTAGTAACATAGCCATGCTGTTAACTGGGGTTGCACAAATGGCCACTATTAGTACTTTATCGCATCAAGGTAAAGGCACTATGCAAGTTGATAATATTCGAAAAATGTTATTAACCATGGTCGAAGACGTGCGCGCCGTGGTCATTAAGCTTGCCGAGCAGGTCTGTCATCTACGTAATGTAAAAAATGCGGATGAAGAAGACCGCGTTATTGCCGCTAAAGAAACGGCTGATATTTTTGCACCACTGGCAAACAGATTAGGAATAGGGCAGTTAAAGTGGGAACTTGAAGATTTATCGTTTAGATATTTGCACCCAGGTACCTATAAAAGCATAGCCAAACAACTTGACGACAAACGCCTTACGCGCGAAGCCTATATGGAAGATATGGTTGAACAAGTAAAAACCCGTTTAAGTGAAGCGGGCATAGAAGCCCAAGTTTATGGTCGCCCTAAGCACATTTACAGCATTTATAAAAAAATGCAGCAAAAAAACTACGAGTTTGATCAGCTTTTTGATATTCGGGCAATGCGTATCGTTGTTGAACGCCTGCAAGATTGTTATGGAGCGCTGGGTATTGTGCACACCAATTGGCGCCATCTTAATAAAGAGTTTGACGACTATGTAGCAACCCCAAAACAAAACGGCTATCAATCAATTCATACCGTGGTATTTGGGCCTGAAGGTAAAACAGTAGAAATACAAATTCGTACTAGCGACATGCATCAAGATGCTGAGTTGGGTGTGGCTGCACACTGGATGTACAAAGAAGGTGCATTACCAGGGCGCGGCTCGGGTTATGAGCAAAAAATCAGCTGGCTACGTAAGTTACTCCAATGGCAAGAAGAAGTAGTCGATGGTGGCGATTTAGCAGAAGAGCTTAAAAACCAAGTAGTAGAAGACCGCGTATACATATTTACCCCAAGCGGCGATATTATTGATTTACCACTTGGCGCTACACCGCTTGATTTTGCTTACTACATTCATTCAAATGTAGGGCATTGTTGTATTGGTGCAAAAATATTTGGCAAAATAGTGCCATTTACGCATCAACTTACAACGGGGGATCAGGTAGAAATACTAACCCAAAAACAACCAAATCCAAGTCGTGATTGGTTAAATCCGTCATTAGGGTACATTAAGTCATCGCGCGCTAGAGCCAAGATTCATCACTGGTTTAAACAGCTCGACCGCGACAAAAACTTAAGTGCGGGTAAAGAAATTCTCGACAGTGAACTACAAAAGCTTAATTTAACATACAAAGATTTAGAGCCAGCCATCAAGCGTTTTAACTTTAAAGAACTTGATGACTTAATGGTTGCGATTGGTGCGGGCGATGTACGTCTCAATCAAATGCTTAACTTTGTAAGTGATAGAACAGAAGACGAACCGGTCATTCGTATTAAAGCACCTAGCAAAGTAACTGGTGACAAAAACGGCATAGTGGTTGATGGCGTTGGTAGCTTAATGAGCCATGTAGCCAAATGCTGTCGTCCTGTCCCTGGCGATGAAATAATAGGTTATATAACGCAAGGTCGAGGAATAGGTGTTCATAAGGAAGACTGTGATTCGTTTAATAACTTAAAAAATCAGCATCCAGAGCGTGTTATTTCGGTAAGTTGGTCTGAAGATATCAACGGCTCGTACGCACTAAGTATTAAAATAGAAGCCACCGATCGTTCAGGGCTAATACGCGATATAAGCTCAGTACTTGCTAACGAAAAAGTAAATGTTTTAAACATGAACGTAAATACGGTTGAAGATAATCAGTTAGCTATATTTACGATGCAAATAGAAGTACATGACTTATCGGGTACTAACCGTGTTCTTTCTAAGTTACACCAAATTGAAGGTGTACACGATGCCAAGCGTGGTCATTAATCATGAATGATAATGCAGCGCTTACACAACTTCTTAGCATAATGAAAACACTGCGAGATCCCAAGGGCGGTTGCCCGTGGGATCTCAAACAAGATTTTAAATCTATTGTGCCGCATACACTAGAAGAAGCATACGAAGTTGCCGACTGTATTGAGTCAGGCAACTTAGATGAGCTTAAAGGTGAATTGGGTGATTTGTTATTTCAAATTATTTTTTATGCGCAGCTTGCACAAGAGCAAAATATATTTGATTTTAATGATGTAGTGGAGCAATTAAACGATAAGCTTACCCGTCGCCACCCGCATGTATTTGGCGATAAAAAAGAGCTAACAGATAAGCAGCTATCGCAGCAGTGGCAAGCAATCAAAGCACAAGAACGCAGTGCTAGAGCGCAAACCGAATCACCTTCTTTTTGGCAAGATATTCCTGCCAATATGCCAAGCTTAAGTAAAGCAAAAAAAATTCAACAACGGGTTGCCGCACTTGGTTTTGATTGGCCAACGTATCATGGTGCACTTGATAAAGTGAGCGAAGAAGTGCTTGAAGTAAAAGAAGCGATTGAGCAAGACCCGTTATCTGATCATACAGCGGAAGAACTCGGCGACTTACTTTTTGCCACTGTTAATGTTGTACGCCATGTTAAACGAGATCCCGAACAACTGCTTCGTAGCGCTAATGATAAGTTTTCAGCGCGTTTTGAAAAGGTAAACGCCTATTTGCATGCGCAAGGTAAAAGCTTAGATACAGCCACCTTTGAAGAAATGGACAGCGCATGGGATGCGATTAAAAAAGTAAAATAGGCTTAATGTTAAATAGTGCACATTTTTTGTGCGCGCATTAGCTAATTTTAGCTGGATTGATAAGCAGTGTTTTGGTACAATTTCGCCCCGTCTTGATGATATACCCTTAGGCTCTTCTTTGGGTGTTATATTCCTTTTAATTCCTGATATTCTAGGGTTCGCATGAGTACAAAATTTATCTTCGTTACTGGCGGAGTTGTTTCTTCGTTGGGTAAAGGTATTGCCGCAGCTTCACTGGCCGCTATTTTAGAAGCCCGTGGTTTAAATGTTACCATTTTAAAGCTGGATCCTTACATCAACGTTGACCCAGGCACAATGAGCCCAATTCAACACGGTGAAGTTTACGTTACAGAAGACGGCGCAGAAACTGACCTTGATTTAGGTCACTACGAGCGTTTTATTCGTACCAAAATGACTAGTCGTAATAACTTCACACAAGGCCGTGTATATGAAGACGTATTACGTCGTGAGCGCCGTGGTGAATACCTAGGCGCTACTATTCAGGTTATTCCACATATCACTAACGATATTAAGCAACGTGTATACGACGGTGCTGAAGGTTATGATATTGCTATTGTAGAAATTGGCGGCACTGTAGGTGATATAGAATCACAACCGTTTATTGAAGCAATTCGTCAGATGGGAACTGAAATTGGCCGCGAACGCGCGCTATTTATTCACTTAACGTTAGTGCCATTTTTAGGCCCTGCAGGTGAAGTTAAAACAAAACCAACTCAGCACTCTGTTAAAGAGTTACGCTCAGTAGGTATTCAGCCAGATATTCTTATTTGTCGTTCAGACCGTAAACTACCTAATAATGAGCGTGCAAAAATCTCATTATTCACAAACGTAGAAGAAAAAGCGGTTATTTCATTACCTGACGTAGACAGCATTTATAAAATTCCAGCGCTATTAAAAACGCAAGAATTAGATAACTTCGTATGTCGTCGTTTTCACTTAGATCCACCAGAAGCTGATTTAGCTGAGTGGGAACAAGTACTTTATCAAGAGTCTAACCCAACGGGTGAAGTGACAATTGGTATGGTTGGTAAATACACTGAATTACCAGATGCGTACAAATCGGTTAACGAAGCATTAAAGCATGCGGGTCTTAAAAACCGTTTAACAATTAATATTCAATACGTAGATTCACAAGATTTAGAAAACAAAGGTGTTGAATTACTTTCACACTTAGATGCTATTTTAGTACCAGGTGGATTTGGCGGACGTGGTGTTGAGGGTAAAATCTTAGCGGCTAAATACGCACGTGAAAATAAAGTACCATACCTAGGTATTTGTTTAGGTATGCAAGTAGCATTAATTGAATATGCACGTAATGTTGCAGGCTTAACGGATGCAAACTCTACAGAGTTTAATGCAAATTCAGAAGCGCCAGTAGTTGGCTTAATTACTGAATGGCTAGATGCTGAAGGTAATGTTGAAACACGTAGCGAAAAATCTGATTTAGGTGGCACTATGCGTTTAGGCGCACAAAAATGTCATTTAACACCAGGTTCTAAAGTACGCGAAGTATATGGCAGCGACGAAATTGTTGAACGTCATCGTCATCGCTACGAAGTAAATAATAACTTTGTAGAAATACTTGAAAAAGCAGGCTTAAGCTTTACTGGTTTATCAGAAGATAAAAAACTGGTAGAAATTATCGAAAATAAAGATCACCCATGGTTTATTGCCGCGCAGTTCCACCCGGAATTCACGTCAACTCCACGTGATGGTCATCCGTTGTTTGAAGGGTTTGTAGCAGCCGCGCATATCCACCAAAAAGCGAATTCGTAATTTTAAAAGCCGTGCATATTGCACGGCTTTTTTGTTTTAAGGGCTGACTAAGCTATATAAAACGTAGTAAAGTTAGCTGAACTCACCATTTTGGGAATATAGAGGAATCAAGATGTCAGAAATCGTAAAAGTAATCGGTCGCGAAATTATGGACTCGCGTGGTAACCCAACTGTTGAAGCAGACGTACATTTAGCAGATGGCTCTTGGGGTCGTGCAGCAGCACCTTCAGGCGCATCTACTGGTACTCGTGAAGCATTAGAGTTACGCGACGGTGATAAATCACGTTACTTAGGTAAAGGTGTATTAAAAGCAGTTGGTTATATCAATAACGAAATTGCTGATGCTTTAAAAGGCCAAAGTGCATTAGATCAAAGCGCTGTAGATAAAGTGATGCTAGATTTAGACGGTACCGAAAATAAAGAAAAATTAGGTGCAAACGCAATCTTAGCTGTATCACTAGCAACCGCGAAAGCAGCTGCACAGTCTAAAAAAGTTGAGCTTTATGAACATATCGCTGACTTAAACGGCACGCCAGGTGTTTACTCTATGCCACTTCCAATGATGAACATCATCAATGGTGGTGAGCATGCAGATAACTCTGTAGATATTCAAGAATTCATGATCCAACCTGTTGGCGCTAAAAACTTCCGCGAAGGCCTACGCATGGGTGCTGAAGTATTCCATAGCCTTGCTAAAGTACTTAAAGCTGATGGTCATTCAACAGCGGTTGGCGATGAAGGTGGTTTTGCACCAAACCTTGCATCTAACGAAGCGGCTCTTGCTGCAATTAAAGTAGCTGTAGCAAACGCAGGTTACGAGCTAGGTAAAGATATTACTTTAGCGATGGATTGTGCTGCATCTGAGTTCTACGACAAAGAAGCAAACATCTACGACCTTAAGGGTGAAGGCAAAAAATTCACTTCTGAAGAATTTAACTTCTTCTTACAAGATCTTACTAATCAGTACCCAATCGTTTCTATTGAAGATGGTCTTGATGAGTCTGATTGGGATGGCTTTGCACATCAAACTAAACTAATGGGTGATAAAATCCAATTAGTAGGTGATGATTTATTTGTAACAAATACTAAGATTTTAAAACGTGGTATCGACAACGGTATTGCTAACTCAATCTTAATTAAGTTTAACCAAATCGGTTCTTTAACTGAAACTTTAGCTGCAATCAAAATGGCTAAAGATGCTGGTTTTACTGTTGTTATTTCTCACCGTTCTGGTGAAACTGAAGATTCAACAATTGCTGATTTAGCGGTTGGTACTGCTGCAGGTCAAATTAAAACAGGTTCATTGAGCCGTTCTGACCGTGTTGCAAAGTACAATCAATTACTACGTATTGAAGAGCAATTAGGTGATAAAGCACCGTACAACGGTCTTAAAGAAGTTAAAGGTCAGTAATTCTATTTTATATAGAATCTAATTTTTAATTTTAGATGATAAAATCCTCGCATAAGCGGGGATTTTTTATGCCTGATACTTTTTCAAAGATATGAGAATAAGTTGTAGGGTTAAGCTTGCTGGCGCGCGCACAGAGCGAAAGAGGGTGGCGGCAATAATATT
The DNA here is from genome assembly GCF_015864375.1 of Pseudoalteromonas sp. SWYJZ19. Taxonomy (NCBI): domain Bacteria; kingdom Pseudomonadati; phylum Pseudomonadota; class Gammaproteobacteria; order Alteromonadales; family Pseudoalteromonadaceae; genus Pseudoalteromonas; species Pseudoalteromonas sp. SWYJZ19. The sequence continues at coordinate 125,852 of NZ_JADYXI010000008.1, read as the reverse complement.
AAAGGTTACTTAAGTTTTAATATTTTATAACACAGTTAAAGCTGAAACTGCTGCTTTAAAATATCACCTGTAAAACTGGTTTTTAAGTAAAAGCCACGGGGTAGGGTTTTAATTATTTGCCCATTTGGACCAATAGCATCAGTCACTATTTTGCTATGAGCTGCTTTAGGGCGTATTTGCATCGCATCGCCTAAATGGCCTGATATTTCGTCGACTCTACCTAGCGCAATTAGCTCCATTTGCTCTTCCCAGTCGCGCTGTAATAAAGCGTCCTGTTCAGGTGAGGGTTGCCACAAAAAGCCGCTGCCAATGGTTCTATCAAACGGGGCAATATCACGTTCGCTTAAAATTGGCAGCCATAAAACATGATTTAGTTTTTTACGTACAGAGCTGGTATGCCACGTCATTCCTGTAACGTTCATTAAGGGTGTAACCGATACAAAGGTCGTTTCTAGTGGCCTACCTTTATAGGAAATAGGGAGTGTTTTTAGCTCAATTCCTAAATCTTCAAAATCAGGAAGTGGTTTTGAGCCCGCAGTAGCACCTAGTACATATTCAATTAACTGACCAGTCCAACCTTTTTCGCGCAGTAAATCATCTGGCGTTTTAAAATTATACTTGTTAGCAAGCTGCCCTAGAGTTAATCCGGCAATATTATTAACGCGTTGCATTAAATCGTTTATTGAGTGTGGTTTTGTAGGTCGCATGTCATGCCAATTTTATTAAAATATGAATATTATAGAGGTTTAACAACTCACTAACTACGTTGAAATTACTTATGCGGAGAAACTGCATATGATAGTTTTTTGTTATTGAGCTACTTTTTATTGCGATTATAAATATCAATTCAACGTAATTAGTATTCTTAATTTCGGTTGTATAAATATCATAGCCATGATAGCAAATAGGCTAAGCCGTGGATATCACTAGAGTTGTGTGTTTTTTGCTCGCTTGTTGTTTGAGTTAATTTTGAACATATCGAAATTAAGCTGCTTTACTTTAAGTTACTGACTCAGTTGGTTTTTTTAATGTTGTACATTCAGTTTTGATTAAGCAATTTAAAAGTTGTAAGGATAAATACAACTATATGAACATGTTTATCCACAGAATCTGTGGAGAAGCCAAGTTTTTAGATCTAATATTGTGGATTTGTTTGCAAAATGAGCGTGTTTTACAAAAGTTATGCACAAACTGTGAGTAACTAGAGGAAAACAAGAACCGCAATAGCCTTGTTAAGTTATTTTCCAAATATTTACCCACTCTCCATAATTTATCAATGTACTAAAAGCTCAAACTTAGCTTACTAATCGGGTTGGGTATAATAGTATTTGCCGTATTGCGGCTAATGTGGAACAATCATTAAAAATCGACTTACAAATGAGGCACTAAGGTGATTGATGCCGAAGGTTTTCGTGCCAATGTCGGAATTGTGATTTGCAATAATCAGGGACAGGTTTTTTGGGCCAGACGTTATGGTCAACACTCTTGGCAATTTCCCCAAGGTGGTGTTGATGATGGCGAAACTGCAGAACAAACCATGTACCGTGAATTACACGAAGAAGTAGGGTTGCGACCAGAAGATGTAGAAATAGTCGCAAGCTCAAAACATTGGTTACGCTATAAATTACCCAAACGATTAATCCGCCGAGACTCTAGTCCGGTGTGTATTGGGCAAAAACAAAAATGGTTTTTACTAAAATTACGCTGTAAAGACGAAGATGTAAATTTACTTAAAACCCATCATCCTGAATTTGATGATTGGCGCTGGGTAAGTTATTGGTATCCTGTAAGACAGGTTGTATCGTTTAAACGGGATGTTTATCGACGTGTAATGAAAGAGTTTGCTCCTTTCGCCATGCCTTTTAATAAGAGAGAACAACATAAAGATCATTGGCGAAGTAAAAGGTAGTTAATTCAGAATAAAATAAAGGAGCAGGACATGCTGGCTACACTGAGATCTATTGCGGAGTCTGTATCGCGACAAGCGAATTTAGACAGCGCATTAGTGTGCTTTGTGCAAATGGTTAAAGATGCCATGAAAACCCAGTGCTGCTCCATTTATTTTGCAGATTACAGCCAGGACAATTTTGTACTTATGGCAACCGAAGGGCTAAACCCCGATGCGGTAGGTAAGTTTAGAATTGGTTTTACCGAAGGTTTAGTTGGCCTAGTAGCGCAACGTGAAGAACCTATTAATATTGCATTTGCTAAATCGCATCCTCGTTTTAAGCTCTCCCCCGAAGTAAATGAAGAAGGCTACAACGCTTTTTTATCTGTACCCGTTGTTCATCAAAAAAAAGTACTGGGCGTTATTGTTGTCCAACAAAAGATGGCACGTGTATTTAGCCAAGACGAAGAGTCGTTTTTAATAACGCTTTCTGCCCAACTTGCGTCACAGTTAGCGCATGCTGAAATTAAAGAAATACTACGCCAAGATGAATCATCTCATCAAACGTCTGTTTTAAAAGGTGTATCGAGCGCGCCAGGAATAGGTATAGGACAAGCATTTGTTGTATTACCAAAACTTGATTTTAAATCTATTGAGCTTTTAAAAGACAGTGACGTCACTGAGCAGCGTCGTTTGTTTACTCAAGCTGTAGCTGCAACGCGCAAAGAATTTAATACCCTATCGATGACGCTAAGCGATTCTATTCCGCACGAAGCTCTTGCGGTATTTGATGTGTATCAACAACTGCTTGATGCTAAAAGTTTAGGGCATAATGTTGAAATGCAATTACAAGAAGGGTGGTGTGCTAAAAGCGCCCTAAAAATTGTAATAGAGCGTTTAATATCTCAATTTAATGCCATGCAAGACCCTTATATAAAAGAGCGTGCTATTGACGTTAAAGACATTGGTCTTCGCGTATTACACCACCTTGTAAATACCGAGCACGCTGTTAAAAATTATCCGGCCAACACTATTTTAATTGCTAATACCTTAACACCCGCCATGCTTGCTGAAGTGCCAAAAGGTCATTTAATAGGCGTTGTAAGCGTAAATGGCTCTGCAAATAGCCATGCTTCTATATTAACGCGTGCGATGGGCATTCCTGCCATTTGGGGTATAGAGGATTTACCTCTACTGCAGTTTAATGGCAAACCGATGATTTTAGATGCATTTGCTGGGCGTTTATATATATCGCCTTCACAAATGCTGATGGACGAATACACAGAGTTACAGCATCAAGATAACCTACTAAATAACCGCTTTTTAGCTGAGCAAGACTCAGAATCAATTACGCTTGACGGTGAACATGTTAGCTTATTATTAAACGCAGGCCTTGAGCTTAATACTGAGCAAAGTAGCGCGCATATTTGTGACGGTGTGGGGCTTTATCGAACCGAAGCGTGGTTTATGCAAAAGGGTCAGTTTCCTTCGCAATCAGAGCAAGAAAATTGGTACCGAGAAGTACTAACTAGCTATCATCCTAATCCTGTGGTTATGCGTACATTGGATATTGGGGGCGATAAGGTACTTGATTACTTTAATATTACCGAAGAAAACCCATTTTTAGGTTGGCGTGGCATTCGTATTAGTCTTGATCATCCAGAGTTATTTTTAGATCAACTAAAAGCGATGCTTAAAGCTAATATTGGTTTGGGTAATTTAAAAATAATGCTCCCTATGATCAGTGGCACTGAAGAAGTTGATGAGTCACTTGCGTTATTTGAGCAGGCTTATTTTGAGTTAAGTGAAAAATACCCAGAGCAAACCATAGAAAGGCCCGACATAGGTATAATGCTAGAAGTACCTTCAAGTGTATTTATGCTTCCTGAGTGGTCAAAAAAAGTCGATTTTTGCTCAGTAGGTAGTAACGATTTAACACAGTATTTATTAGCAGTAGACAGAGCTAACGCACGTGTAGCCGAACTTTTCAACCCTTATCACCCTGGTGTACTAAGAGTACTAAATAAAGTGGCGCATGAATGTGAGCAATATGAACTGCCATTTAGTTTGTGTGGTGAACTAGGCGGCGATCCTGAAGGGGCTATTTTGCTTATTGCCATGGGTTACAGACGCCTTAGTATGAATTTATCATCGCTTAATAAAGTGAAGTGGGTACTTAGGCGTTTAAATGTCAGTGACATGGAACAACTACTAAGTGAATGTTTAGCGCAATCCACAGCCAAACAAGTACTACGTTTAACGCGAAGCTTTATGCTGGAGCATAAATTAGGTGATTTGTTTTACACCCCAAAATAAGCTTGTACACCTAATTAATTGCAATACACAGATGCTATTAGTTTTATAATCCTTTAATATATAAACCTTAAAAGGGTATTTGAGATTACTATGTATGACTTAGGTTTGTTAGTCGCAAGCTGCGCACTACTAGGCTGTATTGTTGGGTTTTTAGCTGGGTTACTAGGCATTGGCGGCGGTTTAATTATCGTTCCAGTACTAAGCACTCTGCTACTCTCATTTAATGTAACGTCGGCTGATCATGTATTAGTAATTGCTATTGCAACCTCACTCGCTTCTATTTTATTTACTTCAACGTCTTCAGCGCTGGCTCATCATAAAAATGATAACGTGCCTTGGGCAATCGCCCCGTGGGTTATGTCGGGTGTGGCTTTAGGTGCACTAATTAGTGGCTTTGCAGCAAGTTTAATCCCTGAACAAATATTACGTACAGTGTTTGCTATAAGTGTTGTATTTATTGCAGCAAGAATGGTGCTCTCCGCGCGTAATAAACCGATGTCAGAAAGACCGTTGCCGGCAGGTCCTATTTTAGGGGGCGTTTCTGCAATAATGGGCGGGTTATCAGGTTTAATAGGGATTGGCGGCGGAGCTTTAATAGTACCGATGCTTAATTATTTTTCGGTTGATATAAAAAAAGCAATTGGCTGCGCGGCAGCGTGCGGAATTGTTATTGCATTATTTGGCTCTATTGGTTACATCAGCGCAGGCTGGCATGTTACCGATTTAGAGCATGGTTTTGCCGGGTTTGTTTATTTACCTGCATTATTTGGGATTGTTATTACCTCGTGGTTTGTTGCGCCCATTGGCGCCAAAGCAACTCACTATTTACCTGTTAATACAATTAAGAAAGTTTTCGCGGTGCTGCTTGTAGTTATCGCAATTAAAATGGTTTTTAGCTAAAGGTTTATTTTTTATGGCACTTGAGTTTCCTCAAATTGATCCAATTATTTTTTCTGTTGGACCGCTAAGCGTACGTTGGTATGGCTTAATGTACTTAATAGGTTTTGCATTTGCGATGTGGTTTGCTAATCGTCAAGCGTCAAAGCCAAATTCGGGTTGGACTAAAGACCAAGTAAGCGATTTACTGTTTTACGGCATGTTAGGGGTAATACTAGGCGGGCGTATTGGCTACGTATTGTTTTACCAGTTTAGTTATTTTATAGAAAACCCACTGTATTTATTTAGGATAGATCAGGGCGGTATGTCGTTCCATGGTGGAACACTTGGTGTTATAACCGCCGTTGCAATTTTTTCGTGGACGCGTAAAAAGTCACTGCTTCAAGTGGGCGACTTTGTTGCACCACTGGTTCCAGTAGGGCTTTTAGCAGGGCGTATTGGTAACTTTATAAACGGTGAGTTATGGGGCCGAGTTACCGACGTGCCATGGGCAATGGTATTTCCAACGGGCGGTCCGCTTGCGCGTCACCCATCGCAATTATACGAAGCATTTTTTGAAGGCTTAGTGCTGTTTTTAATCCTGCAATGGTTTATTAAAAAACCACGTCCAGCAGGGAGTGTAGCCGGTGTATTTTTATTAGGTTACGGCGTGTTTAGATTCTGTATTGAATATTTCCGCCAACCCGATGCACAACTAGGTTTATTTGCCGACTTTATTTCAATGGGACAAATATTGTCACTTCCTATGATAGTGGGTGGTTTAGGTTTATTAATTTGGGCATACAAGCAACCACAACGCGTTAAAACAGCTAAGGCATAATTAGAAAAGCATGAAACAATATTTAAAATTATGTCAGCGTATTGTTGACGAAGGTCAGTGGGTCGAAAACAAACGTACCGGTACGCGTTGTTTAACCGTTATTAATGCCGATTTAGAATACGATGTGGCTAATAATAAGTTTCCAATGATCACGACGCGCAAAAGTTACTACAAAGCAGCGATTGCTGAGTTACTAGGATATTTACGCGGGTACGACAGCGCTGAGCAGTTTCGTGAGATTGGCTGTAAAACGTGGGATGCTAACGCAAACGATAACAACGCATGGCTTAATAATCCTCACCGTAAAGGCGAGGACGATATGGGCCGTGTTTATGGCGTACAAGGCCGTGGTTGGCAACGTCCAGATGGCTCAACGCTTGATCAGCTTTCCAAAGTTATTAATAACTTAAAAAATGGCATCGATGACCGTGGTGAAATAATCACGTTTTATAATCCAGGTGAGTTTGAGCTTGGTTGTTTGCGGCCGTGTATGCATACGCACACTTTTTCGCTACTTGGCGATACGCTATATTTAACGTCATACCAGCGAAGCTGTGATGTACCGCTTGGCCTTAATTTCAATCAAATTCAGTGTTTTGTGTTGCTTGCGTTAGTGGCTCAAATTACCGGCCACAAAGCGGGTAAGGCGTATCATAAAATTGCTAATGCACATATTTACGAAAACCAACTTGAACTGATGCGAGACGTGCAGTTAACGCGTGAGCCATTTGAATCACCTCAGTTAAAAATTAATCCAAAAATTAAATCATTAGAAGACATAGAAACGTGGGTAACACGAGACGACTTTGAAGTAATAGGCTATCAATGCCATGAAGCGATTCAATATCCATTTTCAGTATAATAAAAGATTAAGGAAAACATAAAATGAAAGCAGTGATCCCAGTAGCGGGCCTTGGTACTCGTATGTTACCAGCCACTAAAGCAATTCCTAAAGAAATGCTTCCAGTGGTAGACCGTCCTTTAATTCAATATGTAGTAAACGAAGCCGTTGCTGCAGGAATTAAAGAAATAGTGTTAGTAACGCACTCAAGTAAAAATTCAATCGAAAATCACTTCGATACAAGTTTTGAACTAGAAGCTACTTTAGAAAAGCGTGTTAAGCGGCAACTACTTGCCGAAGTGCAAGCAATTTGCCCTAAAGACGTAACCATTATTCACGTACGCCAAGGTGAAGCAAAAGGCTTAGGCCATGCTATTAGTTGTGCAGCGCCTATTATTGGTAACGAACCGTTTGTAGTTATTTTACCAGATGTAATTATTGATGATGTAGAGAGCGATCTTAAAAAAGATAACTTAGCAGAAATGATCGCTAATTTTGAGAAAACCAAGCACAGCCAAATTATGGTAGAACCAGTACCAATGGCACAAGTGAACCAGTTTGGTGTGGTTGATTTAGGTGATGTTGACTTAAAGCAAGGTGAAAGCTCGCCAATTCTTAATATGGTAGAAAAGCCGCCAGTAGATGAAGCTCCATCAAACTTAGCTGTAGTGGGTCGATACGTATTAAGCGAAAATATCTGGCCGTTACTTGCAAAAACTCCGCAAGGTGCAGGCGACGAAATTCAATTAACTGACGCAATTGCGATGTTAATGGAACACGAAAAAGTAGATGCATACGCTATAAAAGGCCGTAGCCACGATTGTGGAAGTAAAATTGGTTACTTAAAAGCAACGATTGAATTTGCACTTCGTCGCGACGAATTTGCCGATGAATTAAAATCATTTATCAAAAAACTGATTTAACAGTTAACGTAAAACATGAAAGGCGCCTATATCGGCGCCTTTTTTTATGAGTTTTATCAGGGCCTGTTTATCTTTCGAGGTTAAATTTGCAGCAGGCTGTTTGGTATTTAAGCAAGGCAGAGCCTATGTAGTGTGGTTATTCCCCATAAATAGGCGATAACGTAGCATAAATGCCAAACATGCGCTGCCCGAAGGGTTCTGCCTCGGGGCAATTTACTCTTTGTTGCCTACATGGATGTAGGTAAGGGGCGTGAGCAGGACGCGGAAGCTTTACTCGGTTTTTACTTATTCTTACATGGATGTAAGCCAGTAGAATAACGCAGGAGCAGTTATCGAGCCCACTAGGTTACAAACCTCGCGCCGCGATTAAATGGCCCCTAGATTGAACAAATTTTAATCCTGAAAGGTCAACAGGCCCTAGAATAAAATAAGAAAAGGAATAGCTCTAAAATAAAATTTTTTAAGTCATTACAGACATATTGTTATTTATGTTGTAAAGTTTGTGTTAATTGGCATTGAATTTGTATTAAATAATGCTCTCAAGGAAGGGATGGAGTATGCAACGTTGTGTTTTACGAAATACTGACAAGCATGCGAAGAGCTAAGTTTTATAGCTCACAGCTTAAATAAAGTTAAACGCTTTCTTGTGAGAATGTTTAACTGAAATGTAGTGTAAAAACACTGCTTTCAGGACAACTAATACATGTTTATATATAAAAAAAATAACATTGGGCTTTTACTTAGCTTGCTAATGCTTTTATTTGGTACAGCATGCAGCGTCTCGCCTGAAATAAAAACCATTGATGAACAACCTCAAAGTAACTCGCCTGACTACGTATCAATTACAGCCCTTGAACTTGCACAGCTAAAAGATGCCGCAATGCAGTGGCAACAAGCTCGTGAAGGCATAGAGCGAATTTTAAGATTAGAAAAAGAAATAACTTACCTCGTAAATCATATCGATATTATAAACAGTAAAGCTATTGCACAGTCTAATCAAGGGTATAGCAGCAAGTCTGTACGCTCACCACGTAACACACGCAATGTTAAGTCACGCCAACAAGTTAAACAAAATTACAGTAATAAAAAACAAACTGTAAAATTAAATAAACCTAAACATGTATTTGCTTTACAGGTAGCTTCGGTTGACTCAGAGCAAGGTGTGGCTAAAGCATGGCAAGAGCTAAATACTAAAGCAGCACCGTTGTTTAGAGACAAAATATTGACTAACGTAGAAACCGCCAAAATAAACGACAAAATGTTTTACAGGCTAAAACTTGGCTCTTACCAAAACTTTAAAAATGCAAAAGCAGACTGTGACGTATTCAAGTTATATAAACTCGATTGCATAGTAAGTAACTACACTGATAAGCCAGTAAAGCTTTAGCTCACAGTATGTAATATCAATCTGCAATAATACCTAATCAATTTGAAGGATTAGACCTGATGCTAACTTCGCTAATAATTTTTGATATACGACTGCATGAATGCAGGAGGTAGGGCAATGCAGCAGCAATTAGTGATACCAACTAAATGATGAAATTTTGCCTTGTTATCGATATGGCTTTTCTTACTTCAAGATAGACTACTTAATTAAAAAGTTGCTATAAAGTGGCGCAAAATTTGCTTTGATTTATTATCTTGGTTAGTAGAGTGCTTTTGCAATGCGGTATTTTAAGTCTTGTCATTTAATATCAGTTTTATTCTTATCTTTTTATTTATATGGATGTAGCAGCGCAACTGTAAATAACGAGAGCGTGCAGCATTCTTTAATTACTGATAAACAAGTAAAAGAGTATGTTTCGCAGTGGCACTTACAGCAAGAAAGCATTGGTCGTTTAACTGCTATGGAAGATGATTTACAGCTGTTAATTATGGCGTTATCGTCTCGAAGTGAATTAACTGAAAACCCTCCTTTACTCATGCAAAGTAAAACCGATATCACCTATGGTAATCAGCCTTCACAGAATTTGGAACCGACGGCACTAAATAACACTCCCGAAGTAAAAACACCAAACTTACAAAATTCAGAACTCACCTTAACAGATGAAACTAAAATTGGAGCACAGCTTGGTTGGTATTTAAAGCCAGAGCTTGTTAAAGCAAGAGTCGAAAGGCTTAAGCAATTATACCCCAGTGCATTTACTCAATTTAATTTTACTATGTTTGAACGTAAAAATAATAATATGACTTTGTATGGATTACGTGTAGGTCCATTTAAAAACGATGCTCAAGTAAGTGCGTTTTGTTATTTAGCTAATCAGCTTGATCAAGTATGTAATATTGCTGCTTTTGTCGGAAAACCAATATAATTAATAAATTAGGCCTTTTAAACTTATATAGTATTAAAGTATTTGTACTAATAGTCGATACTAACTATAGTTGGGCAAATATTTGATAAAGCCCATTTTCTTATAAGGATTTAGCATGAAGTTTTATTTATCTGCATTAGCTGTAGCCACCGTGGTCAGCTCGTTTAGCACTTATGCTGCTACAGAGTCATTTGAAGCGAAAGTAACAGTACAAAATGCTGTAGTACTCACAAAAGATAACGATTTAAATTTTGGTACTATTCGTGCTATTTCAGATCCATTAGGCGCCGAACAAGCAACGCTGACAGTTAATCCTGATCCAGCTGCTAGCAATGTTACTTCACAAGATAATCCAACTGGTAACGCTGCGAGTATCTCAATAATTGAAGGTGGTGAAGCGGGCGCTTTTAGTGTTTCAGATGTAGTACCAAATTCTATTTTAACCATTAGCGACCCATTAAATACTTTAGTACAACCTTTAGCTGGTCAAGGGTTGAATGAACCTGATTTTACTGTAGGTGCTTGGACTTACTTTATAACGAGCGGCACTAATGCTGGTGGATTATATACAAGTGCTACGCCCAACCTACAAGCTGGCGTTGATGGCGCTGTATCATTTAATATAGGCGCGACTCTTTCTACTTCATCAAACGCATCAAGTGTGGATTACCCTGATGGTGAGTATTCTGGTAGCTTTAATATTGAAGTGTCATATTAATTAGTGTTTAAACAAACAATGCGCTTTTTGTATGTTTCTGCTTGGCTTTCGTTAATGTTTAGCGAGCAAGCCTATAGCGCAAGCATACAACAAGAAGCGCTTAATTTTGGCACTTTAGTTATCCCTCAAAATAATACTTTAAGCTCTATAACCATTAGCCATGAAGGTGAAACAACCACATTTGGTAATATTTACGTATTAACTGAGGGGAATCCCGCAGAACTTTTATTTACCGATTTACCTCCCCTTACTCAAATATCGTTTAACAAAACGAGTGACTCTACATTGCAAAGTGAAGCGCTAGGAGCTAATAGTGCCAAGTTTTCGGTTGTATTAGTGGATTTACCAAGAACGCAAACTAGCGATGAGTTTGGAGAGCTTTTACTCAAAGTAGGTGGCCGTTTAATAACGACAGGGACTAGCCAAAGTTACTTAGATGGTAGTTTTATTACTGACACCCAATTAGAAATTACGATTGATTACTAAAGGAAAAACATGCTTTATAAAGTTGTAGTGCTGCTCGCACTGAGTGTATGTATTTTAGGAAAAAATGCATACGCAAATTTACTTATCTCTCCAACCCGTATTAGTTTTGATGAACGTCAACGAACCGCTAAAGTTACCGTAATTAATACGGGTGATGAATATCAAACATATCGTGTTTTATGGAGTGAGAAGCAAGCGCAACCTAGCGGTGGCTACATACAGTTGGCAGAGGCTACAAGCGAAAGTTTAAGTTCAATGGCACGTTTGTCACCAAAACAAATGCGTTTAGCACCTGGTGAAAAACAAACAGTAAAAATAGCAATACGTAAACCTAAAGGCCTAGCTTCTGGTGAGTACCGCTCTCATCTTCTATTTCAAGCATTGCCTGGTGAAAATACTAATAAAACAAGCTCAATAAAAGTTAATATGATTATGAGCTACAGTATACCTATTTTATTACGTAAAGACATTAAACAGCCAGTAGTTGCCATAGAGCATGCTAAACTAGTGCTAAATGAAAGCAATCAACGTCCTCAGTTTTTATTGAATATAAAACGAGAAGGTAAGTTTAGTAGCTACGGTAAATTAAGTGCTTACTTTGTTGATAGTAATAACGAGCAAGTTAAAATTGCAGAAATTGGTAATTTAAGTATTTATCCAGAAGTAGATAATGCGTTTGTAACCCTTAGTTTATTTAGTGACAAAAATTTAGATAAAGCAGGAAAAGTCATTTTTAAATATGAAGGCAGTCAAGAATATAAAGACCTTACATTTGCACAATACACTCTGCCTTTAACCTCACAATCACTTAATGTTTTAACAGTGAATGACGCTAAATAATTTATTGTATGCACTATTACTAAGCATAAGTAGTTTGCTTAGTAATAGTGTAATAGCTAATCCTAATTCTTCCGTGGAGGATGCTTTAACAACACTACGCGCAATTGAACTAAAGCTAACTAAGCCCGTTGAAGTAATTGATTATAAAAACAAAGAAAATCAGCAACAGCGAATCGCCACAGGCGAGTTATTAATACTTTCGCTTTATTTAAACTCATACTACTTAGGTGAAGTTGCAGCAATTAAAAGCGAGCAAAGTGTACAAGTTAGTTTAAGCGACTTATTTGATATTCTACAATTTGCAATGAATGTTGATGCTAGCAATCGAATTGCTCAAGGTGTTGGAGCAAATCAACAACCTCTTTTTCTAAATGCAGCGGTTACACCCGCTGTATTTACTAGTCCTACACAGAGCTACTTATTAGCAAAAAATCAAATTACCATTGAAGATGATATTTATGTAGATATTCAAAGTTTACATAATGCTTTAAATCTAGAGTTTAGTATTGATTACCCAGATTTAGAATTACTTATAAGCTCAGATAGCCCCTTACCGGTTGAACAACAAAGATACAGACAGTCGCGCAACCTTAAATCACCTAACAAAAGATCGCCACCTACGCTGCCATGGAAAGCTAGCCCATATAAAGCGCTATCTTCTCCGGTTGCCGACTTACAACTAAATTTTACCGCGAGCGATGATAGACATTCTACGAACTATTCACTTTTAGGCACTCAAGACTTTGCGTATTTATCTGCAGAGTATTTTTTGTCTGGACGAAGTACTGACTTACTTACCAACTCTAGGTTAACGTTTACAAAGCAAAACTTAGACAAAGAAATAAAAAACAGCTTCATGCCTACTGAAATATCTTTTGGTGATGTTATCGCCACGCAAGTTGGCAATAGCTACAGTAGTCAGTATGCCCGAGGTGTTAAAGTTTCTAATAATGTAACCAATAGAAAAATAGTCAATAATCAAATTAACTTAAGCGGTGCTATACAGCCAGGTTGGGATGTAGAACTGTACCGTAATGAAATATTAATAGACCAGCAGCTTAGCCTCGCAGATGGGCGTTATATTTTTGATAATATAAACCTATTATTCGGAGCTAATAATTTTGAGCTTATTTTTTATGGGCCTCAAGGTCAAGTTGAGCGTAAAAGTGATTATTACTTTGTGGACGGAAATCAACTTAAGCAGGGACAAGGTAACTATGAATTGTCGGTTACTGAACAAGGCAAGCAATTACTAAATAACAATGTTTCAAGCTCGCAGGGGCAGGGTTGGCAAATTGCGGGTAGATATGAGCAAGGGCTTACAGATAATATATCTGTATACACGGCTACATCAGGTCAAAAAAACACAGATGACGATTTACTTAAGTATGCATTTGGTACCAACATAAGCTTATTTGACCGATTATTATTAAATGCGAATGTTGAAAAAAATAATAACAATGAACAAGAATTTGAATTTACAGCCCGAACTCAAATTGCCGAACAATCACTACTTTTTAGCGCTACAAATCGTACAGACGAACAGCAGCAAGATTTTAATAGCTACCAAATAAATTTAGCTGGTGGGCTAATGAATAATACCTATGGACGCCTTTCTTATCAAAATAACATCCTATATGACGATAGTGATACTAGAGGGCGCTTTAAACAAGTACGCAACCAGTTCAACTACTCATACTCAGGATTTGCACTAAGTAACCAATTGCTGTGGCAACAAGACGATAGCTCTAAGAGTACTTTTGGAACAACACGTTTTCAAAAGCGCTTTGGGAGAACCTACACAAGGTTTGGTATAGATTATAGTATATCGCCAGTAAGTGAGCTTGTTAGTTACGAGGCTGAGTTTAGCCGCAACTTGGGCCGAGATTTACAAGCGGAACTTACTTTAACTGATTCACTTCGTAATAATATTCAATCGGCCGAATTAGGGCTCAATTGGCAAAGCGACAAGTTTAGTTTAACGAGTAACTTAAACTACAACAGTAACGATGATTGGCGGCTCGGCATTTATAGCCGTTTTAGCTTAGGTTTTGATGTTGAACATAATACATATTTTGTCTCTAAGCGCACCTTAACTAACACGGGTAGCTTAATGTTACGCGTATTTTTAGATCAAAATAATAACGGTATTATGGATGATGATGAGCACGGCGTTGCCGGCGTAAAAGTAAAAGGCGTTCACAATTATCGTCAAGCAATTACAGACGAACACGGCGTTGCGCTATTAACTTCAATGCCAGCAAATCGTACAACAGATATAATACTTGATAGAAATAGTTTTGAAGATCCGTTTTTAATACCAGCTAATGAGGGTTTTTCTATTACACCAAGGGCTGGTTTTGTAGAGTATATGGACTTCGCATTAAATAATGCCAGTGAAGTAGAGGGAGTTGTTTATCAACAAAAAGGTGATACAACACAGATCCAACCCTTTGCAAATATAGCGCTGTTGAATGAGAAAGGGGATCAAGTTGCACAAACTCAAGCAGCATATGATGGCTATTACTTATTTACAGACCTTAAACCGGGGCAGTATAAAGCAGTAATTGATGATGAATATAAACAACGCAAGCAGCTAAAAAACACTCAAAATATAACAGTTAATTTATCGCCTCAAGGAGATGTAGTAATGGGCGTTGATTTAACATTAAAGGCGCTCAGTGCAACAACTGGAAGCATTGCCAATGCAGGAAGTTTTAGTTCGTTAAATATCTTAAAAATTTATTACCGTTTAATAGCACCACGAATAGAGCAGCAAGAAGCTTTTTATATGCATGATAAAGCTAAAAATAAATTTATTTTAGCCTTAGCGTACGCAACAAACAGTTCGCCAGAGCTTATTTCTGTATGCGACTCAGTAAAAGCGCAAGGATTAAAGTGTGTTGTTGAAACACATAAAATACTCCATTAAAGGAATTAGGATGAAAAGAGTTCAATGTATATTTTTAATCAGTGCAATGTTGCTAAGTTATGGTTGTGCGAATAATAAAGCAATTGATGGTAGTGCTACTCAGACCAACGTAACTGACGAAAAAAGCTACGTAAAAATAACAAAGCAAGAACTTGAAACTTTAAAAATAAGCTCCCAGCAGTGGCAAAATATGAAGCCAGAACTTGCGCGTTTATTACTTATTGAAGACGACTTAAGCTTACTAATATCGCAACTCAATACAATTGCAAAAGAAAATGAGCAGAAAAATGCACCAGTAATAAAAGCAGAAATCGTTAATACCAACACAATTAATCGCTCCAATTTACAAGTAACAAAACCAGTTGATCCTAAATTTGCTTTACAAGTGCTTTCAATAACGCAAAAAGAACAACTCTCTTTAGCTTTTAGGCAACTTCAAAAAAAGCTTCCTAGCTTACTAGGCGATAATTTTGTGATGAATGTTGAAACAATAAATGTAAAAGGAGTTATGTATAACCGCTTAAAGCTAGGCGCATACATAGACAAAAAAAACGCTATGGGTGACTGTCAAAAATTAAAGAGCCAAAATATAAATTGTTTAGTTAGTTATTACGTAGATCAGCCCTTTACCGCACAATAGCTAAGTCGGCATACAAATTGCTTCATCCTCAGTATGTTTTGAAGAGGATGGCAATTATGCGCCTTTTACTGCCTTTATTATTTTTAAATTTAGCTGCTTGTAACTTGGTGCCGCCGCCAGAACCAAGTGTGCCTACAGATGCACCTAGAGCAGCCATGGCTCCTTTTACGGTTAATGACTATGTAGTTAATTTAACGTCGCAACTTAACCACCTAAACGGAGCATTAAATGCTAATGCACGTGTTGGCGTTAGTAGCTTCTTTTATGCAGATGCACTAGATACAAAATTAGTGACAGGGCAAGCCTCAGGCTTAAGTCAGCAGATCCAAGAAAGTCTGCTTACACAATTTACTCAACTGGGTTATCACACCGTTGAGTACAGACTTGGGAATAACCTCTCTTTATCAGAAAACTCAGACAGTATTTTAAGTCGCGATTTAAGTAAATTACGTAATCGCCAAAATATTGACTTAGTTATCACAGGAACAGTGACTCGTCAGCAGCATGCATACATAGTTAATGCACGACTTGTGAATATAGAAAATAAACAGGTGCTCTCTGCGGGAAGTACCGAGATCCCAATTAATGTAATGTGGGGCAATGAGAAAATTCAGCAGCGTGACGGACTTTTATACCGAAGCGAATACTAATTTGGAGCACAAAATGAAAAACCTATTAATTACATTATGCTTACCACTGGGCTTTGGTTGCTCTCAAATACTAGGCACAATGAATACAGACACCGCAACACCACAAAGTGAGCAAAGCAACCAACTGGTGAGTAACCAACGCGACGTTGCAGCACCTGTTTCTGACGATAACTTATTTCAGTCAGGAATGGCTCCACAAGATAACTACACAAAAGCAACACCGCCAATGCGCAAAAATATTAACCATTATGTGCGCGGCATAATGCAAGACATGGTTGAAAACTTACAGTACGTAAGTGAACAAACACCGTTAGCTGTTTCGAGTTTTATTTTTTTAGATGAAGACTACAACGATGGTAGCTTACTAGGAAACCAAATTGCAGAAAGCTTCATGCATGAATTACACAGCTTTGGTGTACCCGTTATTGATTTTAAAACAACTGATTATATGCGTGTTACCTCAACAGGCGACTTTGTATTTAGTCGCGACTATTTAGAGCTAAATCAAGATCAAAACTTTAAGTATGTACTAGCCGGTACGCTTGTAAACCATCAAGGTGGTGTACTTGTTAATGCACGTATTGTTGGGCTAGAAAGTAAGGCCGTAGTCGGTTCTGCACAAGGGTTTATTCCACAGTCAGTTGTTGATGCGCTTAATAGTAGCTATCGCACTGATGGCATAATGTTAAAACAAGCAAGCAAGTGAGATAATTATGTATAGTAAATTATTTAACCGCTTTATCGTTTTTTTTGCTTTAGCTAATTTAACTGGTTGTGCCTTTACTCAAAATAATGAAAGTGCTGAAATGAATGCATCTTCAACCACACAAGTAAATTATGACTTAGCAAGCATGCTTAAAACAGCCGAGCAAAAATCAACTCAAGATGATGCTAACGGCAATCAATTTACACCACTTCAGCACCATAAAACACTTGCTAACTATGTAGAGCAAATGGCACTTGATTTGGTTGATACGCTTGAGTTTGAAAGTGATACCGACGCCAATATTAATATTGCCGTTACTACCTTGGTCGATCTTGATTCATCGCTTACTAAAAGTAATCAATTAGGTAATCAAATTTCTGAAACGTTAATTCATCAGTTACAAAAGTTTGGTTATGGCGTGGTTGATTTTAAAACCACTCAAACAATAGATGTAAATAGTCGTGGTGATTTTGCTTTTTCGCGCGATATTGAAAAGCTTAGTGAAGATCAAATGGCGAGCCATGTATTAGCGGGTACATTAATTTATCGCAGTGATGCTGTTGTTGTAAATACACGTGTAATTAACGCGCATACAAAAAAAATCGTCGCGAGTAGTCGAAAACTAATCCCAATTTATGTACTAAATAAAGAAGATATATACTTATCAAGCAATTAAGTTCAGTTGTCACTTGATATAAAAAACCAGATGCCGTTATAATTCACACCTCTAAGCACACAGCTTGTTTGTGGCCTCTTAGTTAAATGGATATAACGGCCCCCTCCTAAGGGGCAGTTGCAAGTTCGATTCTTGCAGGGGCTACCAATTAAATAAATGAGTTATGGTTTTATTTTCCTTCCGAATACTTCATGTATAGCGCATATGTAGTCGTGTTTCGTTTTTAATTAATGGTATTTAACACTTCTTGCTCACATTTTTCACGCTCTGCAATCATTGCTTCAAAGTCAGCTTGAATTTGCGTTAGAACGGCTGGTGGATTAAGTCGTTTGATTCTTTTAAATTGAATGCTTTCTTCTTCATCATAGGCGAGTATAGCTAAAGTGATTTTTTCGCGTTCAATACCATTTGAAAATAATCCTTCTGCATCTAATTGCATAAGTACTTTTTCCATTGCTGTAAGCCATTGGTGCCAATTATCCATCGCCTCTATATCTGATTGAAACAAATCAATGCTGTTTTCTAGTTTTTGGCATTCTAGCGTTGTTTCATCAAAGTATTCTGAATAACTCTCAAGCGTCGGGTAGTCATCAGGGTTCCATTTAGCCATGTAAAAGCTACTTACATCGTTGTTGTACTCTGTTTCAAATACTTCTTTTAAATCTGATAAAGTATTAAACATTGGAAGTAATGAGTAGCTGCCTGTGTGGTAATAGCCCATTACATAAAGGTCGTTACCATATTTTTGAATGATGTCTTTAAATGCTTTTTTGGTATCTTGATAAAGTGTTTTTTCGAAGTTTTTAGTATCTAACATGAGGTCATTATTTCTTTTATGATTACAGAAATTTATATGAAAAAGAGAGTGATTAAAACTCACCCTGCAAACAATAAAATAACCAGAGCTACTACTCTGGTTATTGTAAGTTAATATTAACCATCACTCGTAATTGTATTGATTAACTCACTCAGTACCGCTTCGGCCTTACTTGTTTCTACTTGGCAAGTACCGGCATTTAAGTGGCCACCACCATTATATTTTAAGCACAGCTCGCCAACATTGGTGTTCGAACTGCGGTTAGTGATAGATTTACCAACGGCATACACTACGTTTTGCTTTTTAAGGCCCCACATTTTATGAATCGAGATATTGCAGTCGGGGTACATTGCATAAATAACAAATCGATTTGTGGCGTAAATAGTTTCTTCTTGGGTTAAATCAAGGATCACTAAGTTTTTATGCACGGTAGCGCATTGAGAAATTTGCTCTTTTGCTTTTTCGTTATGCTCGTTATATAAAGCAACACGCTCGGCTACATCTTCCATTTTTAGAATGTCTTGTATGCTCTGATCTTTACACGCATCAATCAGTTTCATCATTAATTGGTAATTTGAAATTTTAAACTCGCGAAAACGGCCAAGTCCTGTACGCGCATCCATAATAAAGTTCATTAATACCCAATCGGTTGGGTTTAATATTTCGTCTTTTGAAAACTGAGCAGCATCGCCTTTATCTACCGCGTCCATCATTTCAACAGAAATATTTGGAAGTTTTTCAGCGCCGCCATAATAGTCATAAACTACGCGAGCAGCTGATGGGGCTTCTGGGTCAATAATATGATTTTTTATGTCGCTTGAGTTACGAACGGTTTCGCTAAGGTGATGATCAAATGCTATATGACAGCCTGCAACGTAGGGGAGGTTGGTCGTAATGTCATTTTCGGTAATGCCTATTTTGCCGTCTTGCATGTCTTTTGGATGAACAAATAAAATATCGTCAATTAGGTCTAAGTCTTTAAGCAATACGGCACACACTAAGCCATCAAAATCGCTGCGAGTGACTAGTCTAAATTTATTATTGGGCATAGCTATTCCATCTTTTTAATTGAATTATCAATTAAGTGTAACAGTTAAATTTTTTTTTGAGAGATCAGCTTAAAAAAATTATAAAAAAAAGCCAAAACGTTAGTTTTGGCTTTTACTTAGCAAGTTTGTATGTGTAGTAAATAGGTTATGCGCCTGGGCCACATTCCATACATGAATTTACAATGTCTGGGCCAAATTTAAGTTTGGCATTTAAGTCGCGAAGGGCGGTACGTAACCCTTCTTCAATTACTGGGTGGTAAAATGGCATATCAAGCATTTCTGGTACGGTCATTTTGTTTTGTACAGCCCATGCTAGTAAGTGAGCGATGTGTTCGGCTTGTGGGCCAATAAATTCTGCACCTAAAAATAAACCTGTACCTTGCTCTGCGTATACTCGCATATGACCTTTGTTTTTAAGCATTACTCGGCTACGACCTTGGTTTTCAAAGCTGACTTCGCCTACTTCAAAACAACCGCATGGGCCTAATCGGTCAGTAATTTGCTTGTAGCTTTCGCCTACCATTGCTATTTGTGGGTCGCTAAATACAGCTGCAATTTTAGCTCTGCGCAGACCTATACGTACATCTGGGAAGCGCCCTGCATTTTGACCTGCAATAGCACCTTGGTCAGATGCTTCGTGTAGCAGTGGTAGCATGTTACTTGCATCGCCTGCTATAAATATGTTTGACTCACCACATTGCATTGTGTGCGTGTCTGCGTGCGGTACGCCGCGTTCATCAAGCTCAATGCCGGTGTTTTCAAGGCCTAGTTTATCTACGTTAGGTACTCGGCCTGTGGCTGCAAGTACGTAGTCAAACTGTTCGGTGTGTTTTTCACCTTGTTTGTCGGTGTAAGTTAGCTGTGCTTTGTCGCCAACTTGCATCATGTCAGATACGTTTGAGTCGGTATCTACAAAAAATTCTTCAGCAAAAACAGTATTTGCATAGTCTTTTACGACTGGATCTGTAAGTGGGCCAATTGCGCCGCCTACACCAAATAGTTTTACATTTACGCCTAGTCGGCTAAGTGCTTGGCCAATTTCAAGACCTATTACACCAGGGCCAAATACAGCGACTGATTCTGGTAGGTCATCCCAATCAAATACGTCGTCGTTTATAATAAGTTTGTCGCCAAAGTTATTAAATACGCCAGGGTACGAAGGGCGTGAACCGGTGGCAATTACAAAGCGTTTTGCTGTAATAATTGTGTGGTCGTCTATTTGTATGCGGTTTGTGTCTAAAAATTTAGCGTAACCACGAATTTTATCACCATCTGGTAATTCATCTACGGCTTCTACTACGAATCCTGCAAAACGATCTCGTTCACTTTTAACGCGTGCCATAACTGCTTTGCCATCAATGACTGGCTTTGAGCTATGAACACCAAATGCAGGAGCCATTTCAATTGCGTGTGCAGCTTCTGCGGCTGCAATCAATAACTTGCTTGGCATACAACCAACACGTGCACATGTGGTGCCGTATGGGCCTGATTCGATCATTAATACATTTTGTGTGAACTGTTTAGCATTACGATAAGCACTTAAACCAGCAGTGCCTGCGCCTATAACAACAACATCGGTTTGCAATTCTTTCATAGTATTTTTTCCTCTAATAAATAGGGGCATAAAAGCCCCTATTTTTTACCTACTAACGTTAGGTATTTAATTTACTTATTAATTAAGCAAAGTATTTTTCTAAGTCGTCTGAACCACCGATGTGTTTACCACCAATGAATATTTGTGGAACAGTGTCACGACCAGATACAGCTTTTAGACTTGTTAGTGATGCGCCTGCACCCATAACAATCTCTTCATATGCGAAGCCTTTTTCTGCAAGAAGCTCTTTTGCTTTTTTACAGAAAGGACAGCCAGGTTTAGTAAAGATGCTTACTGGTTCTGGTTTAGCTTGCTTAGGGTTGATGTAATCAAGCATTGTGTCTGCGTCTGATACTTCAAACGGGTCACCTGGTAAATCTGGTTCGATAAACATTTTGTCAATCACGCCATCTTTAACAAGCATAGAGTATCTCCAGCTGCGCTTACCAAAGCCTAGGTCGTTCTTGTCTACTAACATGCCCATGCCGTCAGTAAATTCGCCGTTGCCGTCTGGTAATAAAGTAATGTTTTGCGCTTCTTGATGCTCAGCCCATGCGTTCATTACAAAGGTATCGTTTACTGATAAACATACAATTTCGTCAACGCCGTTTTGCTTAAGTACGCCTGCTAATTCGTTGTAACGTGGTAAGTGAGTTGATGAACATGTTGGTGTGAATGCACCTGGTAGTGAAAACACTACAACAGTTTTACCTTTAAAAATGTCATCTGTTGTTACTGATTTCCAATCGTTATTTTGACGAGTTGCAAATGTAACACTTGGGATTGTTTGACCTTCGATATTGTTTAACATAATTTTTGTTCCTCTTGATTTGTTGATAGCCATTATGGTGAATAATTAAATATAGTTCCAATCGTTTGTTTGTATTAAACTGATAGTTATAAACTATCACGTAGAGCTGAATATGAACTTAAAAGATTTTGAATATGTAAAAGCAATAGCGCAATATAAACATTTTCGCAAAGCTGCCGATGCATGTTTTGTAAGCCAGCCTACATTAAGTGGTCAAGTAAAAAAACTCGAAAATGAGCTTGGCGTTACTTTGTTTGATCGCTCAACCAAGCAAGTTACCTTAACAGCAAAAGGTGAACGTTTGTTGACGCAAATAGAGATTATTTTAGAGCAAACGCAAATACTCAAAGAACTTGCTGCTACTTCTAACGAGCCTCTACAAGGTAAATTAACTATTGGTATTATTCCTACCATTGCACCTTACTTGTTGCCTGCGTTACTAACATCGATGAAAGCGGCATTTATTGATAGCCAGTTTTCGTTTATTGAGATGCAAACAGCAACAATTTTAGAAGCTTTAAACAAGGGTGAACTCGACTTTGCTATTTTAGCCGATGTGCCAGAGCTTATTAATTACCATACGGTTGCTTTATACAAAGAAGATTTTTTAGTGGCGGTATCACACGATAACGCGCTGTCTAAGCATAAAAAAGTAGCGCTGAGCGATCTTCAAGGATGCAGCCTATTAATGTTAAGTGATGGCCATTGCTTTAAAGATCAAGCCCAAAAGTTTTGTTTTTCTGCGGGAGTCGATGTATCTAACCAGTATAAAGGTAATAGTTTAGAAACATTATTAGCGTTAGTGGCTATGGATGACGGTATTACATTTGTACCAAAGTTGGCATGTACCGACCGTGTAGGGATTGATTACTTGCCTATATTCCCTAATCAGCAGCGTAATGTGGTGTTTGCATGCAGAAAGCATTATCCGCATTTATCTGGTGTAGAACAATTGGGCGAGTGGTTATCGGCTCACCCTAATTTAAAAGCTAAATTAACTAAAAAGATTAATTAAAGATCTTGGCTGATTATTTCTACAACATCGTTAATTTGCACGCCAGGTAGTGGTTTGTCATCAATACTGACAGCTACTGCAGTTTGCTGATAAAGCTGCTCTACGCGAATTTTATTAAGCGTGGTGATGGTGTGCGGCATAACATTACCTGCCGCGTCGGTTAAATAGTTATGGTGCGCAATGCTTAGCATTTGGCCTTTTTTTAACCCATGAGCTTTACCTAAGTTAATAACGATTTTGCTATTTTCCATATGCATTATTTTACCTTGAGTAGGTAAACACGCCATGGCTGCTTGAATGTCATAACTTACTGATTGGTTGATATCGGTTATGCTTTGCCCATAAGGTGATTGCCAAAACCTATCACTATTAACATCAACTATGGTTGTTTTTTCAAATGGCCAAATTGCTTGAGTATGGTAACTATTTTGCCAAAGTTGCTCATAGGTAGTGCCATCAAACAGTGCAAACTCAATGTTGTAACTGCGCTCATAAGCCTCGTCTTGCCAAAATGCATAATCGTTATTGAGTTTGTCGCTCGTTGAAAGGCTCGTTATTTGGCTAAGTAGGACATATTGAGCATTACTACGCGAAGATATTTCTTCTAATTGGGCATTTGAATAGTCGTGCTGCTGCGAAAAGTATTTATCAACGCTTATTGCATTATTATAGTAAGCAATAGGTACTGCGCTCATTTTTGATTTTTGCAGGGAAGTAAAAATATTTTTGCTAATCGCTTTGCTTACGTCAAATATTTGACCCATTTTGGCGTGTTCACGATGCACTAGTTGGCTTTGTGTAACGGCCACAAACTTATTAAAACTATTTTGTGGGCATTGCTCTGTTTGAGAAAAAATATCGAGTCGTAATGTAACGGCAAATTTATTGTCGTATTTATTTTCGCTGACTAGTTCAATTTTTTGAATTTCGCCGTGGCTGCTAATTTTTAGCTGATCTTGCATTAACACGCCATCTACCAGGGTCTGTACAGAGCTAACCCGTGCGCCAGAGAACACTAACGCTTGTGTAATCGCATCTTTTATAGCGGCAGATTTAGCTGCGCTCGTATCACCATTTTGAACGTTCGCATGGCCTGTTGATTCATACCACTGCGCTTTAGTAAAAGGGGAGAACGTTAATAATGCCGTTGCACTTAACCCTGCAAATGCCAATAATAAAAACGACTTCATACTTTTACTCCAATTAAACGTTAGCTATTAACTAGGTAGAGCAAGGACTGTACCAATGTTATTTGGTAATTATTAGTAATGCTATAAATGGCATTAAACGTGCATATGTACTGCTAATTACTATACAAGGGCTAAATGCTATGCGAGCAATTTCATTACTTATTACACTTGGGTGTTTAACCTTAGGTGGTTGTAGCAGCGTTTTTGATAAGCATGTTGAATATAAATATGTAGAGCCAAATAATTACCCTGTTTTAAAAGCGATAGGGTATGCACCTATTAGCTTGCAAAAAGGCGCTAACCTGTCGCAAAAGCAACTTATGGCAATTAAGGCTTCTAAGCTTGAGGCTTATCGCGAGCTTACTGAGCAAGTATATGGGCAAAAAATTACCGCAGGAACAACGGTGGAAGGTTCAATTGCTCAAGACGATTACCTAGAAAGTAAAGTGCAGGGGCTTATTAAAGGTGCACAAATAATTAAAACTTACGCAGTAGATGACACTTACGTGACCGAGCTTGAGCTTAATATGAAGCGTGTGCACGATTTATACATAGGTGAAGTAAAACCACGCGAAGTTAAAAAAGTAACTTATTACTAAATAGCCCAGTTAATTAAAAAAGTTATTCAAAATATCTCATCCTCTTATATTGAGTGCTATGCTGTTGTTAGGATTAATTTTTAAGCAGATTGCGTAGTGCTCAACAGATGTATTTTATTGCCACTTATATTAACAGTGGCTCTGTAAATGGCGTTTAAGCCAACTTATTTAAATCCTAAATTATTTATATGGTGCAAAGCCAATTTGCGCTACCTATTACTGTTTTTTGTACTCTCTAGTGGTGTGCTTGCAAGCCGACTAACTATTCAATTTAATACCTTTATTGAGCTGATGGGTCAAAAATATGGACCTGCGCGAGCGGCTGTTGCACGTAACTGGCAAAGTATGTTGGTACAAACTCAAAACAAACCAGAGCAACAACAAATTCTTATTGTTAATGATTTTTTTGCGCGTAATTTACGCTATCAAACTGATATTTTGCTATGGAAACAAAGCGATTATTGGGCAACCCCTTTAGAAACGTTAGGCAGAGGCTTAGGTGATTGTGAAGATTACGCAATAGCAAAGTATATAAGCTTGAGAGCCCTAGGGGTGAGCGACGACAAGTTACGTCTTATTTATGTAAAAGCAAAAATTGCGGGCACTAACAAAACGCAAGCACATATGGTGTTAGGTTATTTTGCTACACCAAACGCTCAGCCACTTATTTTAGACAGTTTAATAACAAAGGTTTTACCTGCTGCAAAACGTGTAGATTTAAGCCCTGTTTTTAGCTTTAACAGCCAAGGTTTATGGGCTAATAATTCAACCAAAAGTGTAGCCAGCCCAACAGCAAGACTTTCACGCTGGCGTAAAATTTTGGAGCAGACAACCAAAGAAGGAGTTATGTGGTAATGGCATCATTTTCCTTATCTAAGTACCTTAAAAAACGAAAAATAACACTCAGGCAAGAGCTGTGGATTGCATTATTAATTGTTATTTTTGTAGGCTTTATAAGTAGTGTTTTAATTAGCACTAATTCGGCTAAAAGTTATTTTTCGACCCAGCTGTACTTAAAAAATGTAGATAACGCCAGTTCACTCGCGTTAATGATCAGCCAATTAGACAAAGACCCCGTTGAGCTTGAGTTATTAGTATCGGCCACATTTGATACCGGTCACTATAAGCGAATCGAACTACAAAACCCTAATGGTGAGGTGATTGTTAAACGCACGTTTACCGATGAGCTTAAAGCGACGGCTCCGCAGTGGTTTAGAGCAATGTATGGATTAAATGTACAGCCAGGGGTTGGGCAAGTAAATGATGGTTGGCAGCAGTTTGGTACTTTGTTTATAGAAAGTCATAGTCAATATGCTGAGCAAGCCTTATGGGAAAGTGCGCTTAAACTATTTTTTAGTTTTTTAATTGTCGCTTTTTTTGCTTGTATAGTTAGTGCTTACTTTTTAAGTAGGATATTAAAACCGCTAGATGATGTTGTGTATCAGGCTAATGCATTTGGTGAAAAACGTTTTATTAAATCCACCGTCCCTCGTACATTTGAATTTGCACGATTAGTGCAGTCTATGAACCAATTATCTACCCGTTTTAGCCGTATTATTAAAGAAGATAATAAACGTTTAGAAGAGCTTAGATTTAAATCGCAACACGATGAGCTAACTGGTTTAGCAAATAGAGAATACTTTGGTGCAACGCTTGAGGCTCACTTACAAAAATCGAAAGATCATGCCCATGGTGCTTTGTTTTTATTTAGGGTTGTAAACCTCGATCGCGTAAGTGAGGAAGTGGGACGAGTAGAAATGGTTAACTTTCTACGTCGATTTTCACAGATGTTGGTTAGCTTCTTAGAGAGCAACCAAGAACACTTTTCTGAAAATTACATTGCACGTATTTCTCACAGCGATTTTACCGTTTTATTTAGTGATATTGATGATATTCAAGCAATCAGTGAACGTATTTTATTGATGCATCAATCGTTTGTTGAAGAGTATAAAAACGTTAAGCTAGCGATACCTCACAGCTGTACTTATATTCAAAAAGACGACACGCGATTTGATGTATTAAAGCGTGCGGATGAACTTTTAAAATCATCGGGTAAACAATCTGATGTACAAGCAAAAGTAGCTCAGATCAAGCAAGAAAGTGAGCTGTTTGATAATGCAACTAGCTGGAAAAATGCCATAGAAGAGGCACTCAATAATAATAATTTAGAAATAAATACTTACCCAGTAACTAGCTTTACAGGGCAGGTAATGCAAAATCAATTAGGGTTGAGCCTAAAGCTTGGTGGGCAAGTATACCGTGCTAGTTACTACTACCAGTGGGCTAACCGATTAAAGTTATTAGCGCGTTTAGATTGGGGTTTAATTAAGGCGTTGGTGGCTCATTATAGTATTGAGCCACCAAGTGAACTGATTTCGGTTGAATTATCTGCTCAAACGCTACTTGATGATGCTGCACTTGCTTCGATTCTTACGTACCTTTCGGCGTTTCCTGACTTAGCCTCTAAAATTTGTTTTGATATTCGTGAAAGTATTGCCGTTAGCGAAATTGAGATATTTAAAGATTTTTGTGAGCAGGCTCGATGTATGGGCGCTAAGGTAGCATTAAAACGTGTGGGCCCTGAATTTACTAAAATTAATAAAATTCAGGAATTTGGTCTTGAAATGATTAAGGTTGATAGCGTTTACGGACACAATATTAGTTACAGCCAAGATAACCAAACATTTCTGCGAGGAGTGTGTACGTTAGCGCATTCTATTGGTATTAAAGTGGTGGCTCAAGGTGTAACAAGCCAAGATGATATAGATACGCTTA
The DNA here is from genome assembly GCF_015864375.1 of Pseudoalteromonas sp. SWYJZ19. Classification (NCBI taxonomy): domain Bacteria; kingdom Pseudomonadati; phylum Pseudomonadota; class Gammaproteobacteria; order Alteromonadales; family Pseudoalteromonadaceae; genus Pseudoalteromonas; species Pseudoalteromonas sp. SWYJZ19. The sequence continues at coordinate 98,357 of NZ_JADYXI010000008.1, read as the reverse complement.
TTAACTTAGGTTTTGATGGGGTTATTAAAGAGTAAGTAATAGGCATTAACTGTGCGGTTAATGCCCTTTTACAACTAACATTAATTGAATACGGTCGCGAACTTTTAGCTTATTAAATATAGAGCTCATATGCTCTTTAATTGTGCGTTCTGTAATATTTAAAGATTCTGCAGCTTGCTTATTAGTTGCACCTGTTACAACAATATCAACTACTTGACGTTCTCGCTTTGTGAGTACATCAAGCTCGCATGTGCTCGCATATTTAAACTGTGTATTTGATAAAGCTCCTACTAAGTTAGATAGTAATTGCCCTGGTAACCATATTCCGCCAGCACAAATTGTTTCAAGTACTTGTTCAATAATTACTTTAGTAGCGAGTGCTTCTACGTACCCCCTAGCTCCTGCTTCAAGCGCAGCTCTTAGTTGATTTATTTCTAGTTCGTTGGTCATAACAATAACGAGTAAACGTTGTTGCGAATACTTTTTAACGAGCTCAAGCCAGTTAGGTGTGCCGGCCAAAACCCAAATAATACTTGATGCCGTGACTCTGTTTGGTTCTTTTGTGAATATCAAACAACCAGGAAACGCTGTATGCCAGTGTTTCGATTCAAATTCAGGCTGTGTAATAAAAATACTTTGGCGCATTACTTCTCCATTTATAAAATGTTTTAACGCTCTGTCATTGCTTGCGATGTAGCTCTAAGAACCGGTTTTAAAATATACTCAAGTACGGTTTTTTTACCGGTAATAATATCCACTTGAGTGGTCATTCCTGGAATAATAGTTAGTTCTTTTGAAAAATTATTTTTGGTGGTTTTTAGTTGCACCAAATAAAAGGTATTCTCGCGGTCATCTGTAATTGTATCGGCGCTAATATGTAATACTTCGGCTTCAAGGCCACCATATACGGCAAAGTCGTAGGCACTAAATTTTATCATTGCAGATTGCCCAGGGCGTAAAAATGCAATGTCTTTAGGCGGGATTTTTGCCTCTACTACAAGTTGATCGTCAAGCGGGACAATTTCCATAACATCACTACCGGGCTGTAAAATACCGCCAACAGTATTAACTAATAACCGCTGTACAGTGCCTTTAACAGGAGAGCGTATTTCAGTTTGAGTTACTTTATCGGCCAAGCCAGATTCAGTTTCTTTAATTGAGTCCAGTCGCAGTAGCGCTTCGGAGAGTTCATTGTTCCAGCGGTTAATCATAACGAGCTCAACTTCGGTTACCTTATTTTTAGCTTCGTTAATGGCCGAAAGACTCCTATTTATAACTGCTTTGGTTCTGTTTATCTCGCCGTTTAAATCAACTATTTGACGCTCTAAACGAATAATATCTATATCCGAAATAGCACCGGTGCGTAACAATGGGCGGGTCACTTTAAGCTCCCTGTTTGTTAAGCGTAGCGCGCTGGTATGCTGCTGAAGTGCCGCTTTTGCTTCAATATAATCTTGGTGTCGCTGCTCTAGTTGGCGTTTGTGTATACTTACCTGTTGCTCCAACTCTTGGCTGTTACTCAAATAAAGAGAGCGTTCGTGTTGAACCACCTGAGGTGCATTTTTTATAACATCTTCGTTAAATACGAGCTCCTTTTTTTGAGTGAGCGCTCTGAGCCTCGCAACTTTTGCACTTAACGATTCAACCTTGGATTGATTTTCTCTAAAGCTAGAAATAAAGCGGGTAGGGTCTATTTTAATGAGTACATCCCCCTCGTTTACTATTTGGCCTTCTCGGACATTTATTTTTTCGACCATACCGCCGTCATAAGATTGAATAAGCTGTAATTTATTAGAGGGAATAACACGGCCCTCGCCACGAGCAACTTCATCCAAATTAGCAAAGCCAGACCACACAATAAGGCATATAAACGTTAAACAAATTAGATAAAGTAGTAACCTAGCGCTTGCTGGTTCCTGCTGCATTTTTTCCCACTGTGCATCTACTACCCAGTCTTGAGTATTTGGCGGTGAAATCCATCCTTTAAATAGTTTATTAAATACGGATGGCTTACCTTGTTTTCTTGCTTCTATTGCTTTGCTAACAGATTCAAAAGAGCGTTGTTCAAGTGGTTTTTTGTTATCACTCATGAGGCTTGCTCCACGGTTTTATTATTTAACGCCGCAATTACTTTTTGTTTTGGTCCATCAGCAACTACTTTTCCGTTATCTAAAACTATAATACGGTCAACAAGCTCGAGTAATGATGAGCGATGAGTCACTACAATTAGGGTTTTATCTTTAGAATAATTTTTTAAATTGTTAATAATTTTACTTTCACTATTGTGATCTAGCGATGAAGTTGGCTCATCTAGTAATAGTATTGGTGGGTCGTTAATTATGGCTCTTGCCATACCTACAGCTTGGCGTTGCCCTCCTGATAATTGGCGGCCTTGCTCGCCTACTTGTAGATCAAATCCGTCTGGGTGCGAATTAATTAAATCAAATAATTGGCTTCGCTCACAGGCTTCAATAATTTGCTCGTCTTTGGCATGCCAAGCGCTTATCGTAAGGTTGTCTTTTAAGGTCCCATAAAACAGGGCAACGGTTTGCGGTACATAACCAATATTATGGCGAAGCTCTGCAGGGTCAATTTGATGTATATCGTTATTGTCCATCAAAATTGCTCCTGAACAGGGTTCGTATAGCCCTAAAATAAGCTTTTCTAATGTACTTTTACCTGAGCCATTACGTCCTAAAATAGCGACTTTTTCACCTGCTTTAATTTTAAAACTAACGCCGTTGAGTGCATTATGAGATTCGTCAGAGTATTTAAAACAGACGTCTTTAAATTCTATATCACCTTTTAAAATTGGGTGGCTTAGCCAGTGCTTACCCGGTGGACGTTCAACCTCTTTTTCCATAATTTCGTTCAGTGATTGCATTGCTATTGCCGCGTGATGATACTGCGCTAATACGGCGGCTGACTGCCCAATAGGGCCCATAGCACGAGATGATAATAAGTAAGCTGCAATTAATCCGCCTTGAGTTAGCTCACCTTCAATAACGAGGTGTACGCCTATTATCATTATTATCACGCCTACACATTGCTGTATCCACGATGCTGTATTTGATATGGAGCTTGAAACGAGTCGGCTTTGTGCATTTACTTGCGCAATGTAAATGGTCGACTTTTCCCATACAGATTGTGTTTTACACTCTGAGTGAAAGCTTTTTACATCTTCAATGTTGGTTAAACTTTCTACTAATACTGCATTTCGCATTGAGCTTGCTTTCATTGTTTGCTCTGAAAGGGCTTCAAGTTTGCGGTGTGCGGCTATAGCGTAAGCTAATAATATAAGTGCGCCCGCTATAATGGGTAAACTTAGAGGTACGCCAATAATGGCGATAACAATTAAATATAAAACTACGAATGGTAAGTCGACTAATGCGACAAGCGTTATGGAGCTAAAAAAGTTACGTACAGCTTCAAATGATTGAATATTGCTAGCAAAGGAGCCAGCTGATGATGGACGGTTTTTTAGTTTCATACCTAATACCCGCTCCATAATTACAGCCGATACTTTTACATCTATTCTGCTTGCAGCAAGCTCTACAAAATAGCCTCTTACTAAGCGTAAAACAAAGTCAGCAGTGAGTGCTATCAAAATACCAATGGCAAGTACCCAAAGGGTTTCTGTTGCATGGTTGGGCACTACGCGGTCATATACATTCATTACAAATAAAGGCATGGCAACCGACAAAAAGCCCAACGCAATAGCTGAAATGATTACGTCTTTATAAAGTGAGCGGCACTCTTTAATTACTCCCCAAAACCATCCGTCTTTTGATAGTTTTTCAAGTACAGGTGTTCGCTCATCAAATGCAAATTCTGGTTGTGCATAAATAATTAAACCAACACTGTTGCCTGCTAATTCATCAATGCTTTGTTCGATAACTGATTCGGTAAGCTCTGGGTAAATTACACTCACCAACTGCTTATCGTAATCAATAGAATTAATAACACAGGCTTGATTGTCTTTTAAAATTAAGATGGCAGGTAGCAGTGCTGTATTAATTTTTTGTAGTGGCTTATTAACTACTTTCGATTTAAAGCCAATGCGCTTAGCTGCGCGCGAAAAACCTGATGGAGTAAGATTTCCATCAGTTAGAGGAAGTCCATTTAATAGTGCTTCTCTTGAAAACTCTTTATCATGATGGCGGCATAAAACTGCTAGGCAGTCAACGAGTATGCCACCATGATCAAGTACATCGTTTAATTCCATAAACCATCCAATGTTATGTAGAACTGCATGCGGTTGTTACTACTAAACCTAAACTCGAGAAATAAATTTAGCTTAAATATTTCAAGCCGAGTTTAGGGTCTGTTGATCTTTCAGGTTAAATTTGCAGCAGTCTGTTTGGTATTTAGGCAAGGCAGAGCCTATGCAGTGTGGTTATTCCCCATAAATGGGTGATAACGTAGCATTAATGCCAAACAGGCGCTGCCCAAAGGGTTCTTCCTAGGGGCTATTTACTCTTTGTTGCTCGGTTTTTACTTAGCCCACTAGGTTACAAATCTCGCGCCGCGATTAAACAGCCCCTAGTTTGAACAAATTTTAATCCGCAAAGATCAACAGACCCTAGTTATTTACATAACGTTAATTGACTTAGCTATCAGTAATTACAGCTTCGATACGTCGATTCGCAGCATTTGCTCTTACTGATATTTCGTTTACTCGAGGTTGATCAATACCGTACCCGAACGATTTAACACGTTTTGGTTTTATATCGAATTGTTTAATTAGAATTTCAGCAACGGCAAACGCACGTTTTTCAGATAGTTTGCGGTTATATGTTCGATCTCCATCTAGAGAAGCATGACCTTGTATTTCAACCTGCTTATTTGGGTTTTCTTTTAAAAAATCTGCAAGCCGACTAATTTCTTGAATATATTGAGACCTTACATCGCTTGAGTCAGCAGAAAAAGGGATACCAATCTCTATATTCGAGGTTGATGCGCTATAAATTGTACAGCCAGATAAATCAACATTAGTTGACAGCGGCGTACTCGGACAAGTGTCTTGCTCGTTTGGTACGCCGTCACCATCATCATCTAAAAAGCTACTTTGTGTAGTGTCGGTTTCCAACGGTATATCTAAGTACCTTGGCATAGCGGTTACACTCATGTAGGCATTATCTTGCTTCGCTTTTTTTTGTAGAAATGCCTTGCGGCTAAAGGTGGTTGCTACATCGTAACTCGGACAAATATTTTGTGCGTTATGCACAATAGGATCGTCAGTTAGCTCTTTTAATGTAGGGTATTTACCTGACATTACGTCAAGTGCTGGCAATAATTTCCCCATTTCTTTTAGCATAGTTAAAATAGCCGATTGGCGGTCGTATAGCGCAACTATGTATGAACGTGTTGATTGGAACGATTCGTTTTCGGCATCAAGTACGTCTAGTAGAGTTCGTTGGCCTATATCAAATTGATCTTTATATGCAATTTTAACTTTAGTTGATGATTCGCGGTGTTGATTAAGCGCTGGCAACTTTTGCTCTAGTATAGTGACGTTGTAGTAGGCAATTTGCAGACTTTGACGAATATCAATACAGGCTTGATCTCGTTGATATTTTGCAATGTTTATATCTTGATAAGCTTGTTCTAAATTAGCGCTATCAAGACCACCGTTATACAAGTTATAACTAATATCTATGCCGACTCGCGCTTCTGTTCTGGTTTCATTTTGACCAAGCTCATCTCTATCTTGGCTACCGTAGCGGGCAGATAAATCTACGTTAGGATGAAAGGCCGCTTTTTGTGCTTTGGCGTTCGCCTTTTGCGCTTCAATATTATACAAAGAGGCATAAAATGAAGGGCTGTTTTTGTAGGCGACGTCTAGCGCTTGGTTAACCGAAATTGGTATATTGTTTTCATCAAGGTCAGCTTGCTTTATATCGTTCATAGGTAGCTCACCTACAACTCTTAGGTAGCGAGCGCTTACATCATGTAAATTTGAGTACTCCGTTAATACATTAGATTGCGCTAGAGATAAACGGCCACTAATTTGTTCTAGGTCTGCTGCGCGCGCTACACCGGCGCTTACGCTTTGCTCTATTTGTTGGTATACAGACTCGTGCTCTTGTAAATTAGCTTCTGCAAGTTGTACTAACTCTTTGAATTTTTGTACGTCAAGTAGTGCAATCGAGGCTTCAAGTGCTGTTTGTTCTGTTTGAGAAATAAGCTCAAAGTACCTAATAAGTTGAATACGTTTAAAACGGTCAACTGTATTAGATGTTCTAAAACCGTCATAAAGCATTTGAGTAACGCTTAATTCGGCTGTATTACGGTTATATTCTTCTTCAATACCGTAATTTCTTCTTTCATATCCTGCACTTGCTGATACATCAACACTTGGTAAATAACCTGAACGGGCAGCATCCACTCCATAAATAGAAGATTTAAAAGCATGCCATGCTTCTTGTACTTCAGGATTGTTTTCAATCGCTTTACTTGAGACGTATGTAAGTGGCATTGCTGATTGTTCGTTTGCATGCACGTAGTTTGATAAAGTTACGGCTGTAATCGCTAATCCGATTAACATAGTCCCTTGATGCTTTTTAAAAGTGTTTTTTATAATCATTTCTTCCTCTTAGATCCTGTTAAGACCGAAAATACTCTTTTAAATATTTAGTAAAGGAGTGCTAATTTTGCAAGTAATCTTTTCGGGTAGCATGAAAAAAAATTTCTACCACTTTTTTGTTGATTTTTTATTTTTGAATTTTTCTTCTAAACCTGTACTTGAGTCCAGTATCTATGTGCTTTTTTTGTTCTACCTTTAATTTATTAGATTGTTATTTTAAAAAGTTTGAGGGTACCTAAATGGAAGCAAATCAACTTGTAGCTATTGATATTCAGGGTTCGGCGGGTGTTGTGTTGGATGATGGATCAATAAGAGCGTTAAACGTTGGTGACATTATTACCGTAGGTGATTTAGTTGTTACTGCTATTAAGTCGTCGTTACAAATAGATGTGCAAGGTGAAACCTTATCTATACCCGCAAATCAAAAGGTAAAAATAACACCAGACCTATTAGCTAAAGAAGCAAGAGACTCTAGCGAAACAACTGTTTTTGATGAAAGTTTAGATGAAGCAATCGCAAGCTTAGATTTAGGTACAGAACAAGACTCATCAACGGCGGCTAATTCAGATGTAACAGATTTTTTAGATGCATTAGAGGGTGATGGGGACATTTTAGATAATTTAGAGGCAACAGCCGCTGGTGGCGGTAATGCAGCTGGTGCAGATGGAGGTAGTTCGTTTGTACAGTTAACCCGAATTTCTGAAAGTGTTGATCCTAGTAGTGTTACTTTTGATTCTTCTTTTGATCAAAGCGCTACTGAAGCTTTTAATTTAAGAGATACCTCTGATGGTATTGTGCCTGACGCAACTTCGGCTTCTATTTCACTTAATGAGCTGGGCGTTACTAATTCATCACAACCAACAATTACCGGTACGAGTGAAAACTTAATTGGCGAAACGGTTAATGTAACGGTAACTGATGTTGATGGAAATTCTCAAGTAGTTAGTGTTGTGATTGGCCCTGATGGTACCTTTGAAATAACCCTACCAACTCCAGTTGCGGATGGTCCTGTGACCGTTGTTGTTGAGGCGACAGATCCTGTTGGCACCCCTATAAACGACACTATTTTTATAGAAATTGATACAACACCTCCGCTTATTGCTATTGATCCTGTTGCCGATTCTGCTTCGCAAACAGTGACAATAACAGGGACTGTATCTGGGTTGAACACTGGTGATAATGTGTCGGTCACGTTAACGGATAGTGCAGGTACGGTACAAACAATTGTTACTCAGGTTGATGCACTAGGAAATTGGGTTATTACTACTACCTCACCTTTATCTGAAGGAGAGTTTAACGTAAGCGCAGTGGTGATTGATGCCGCTGGAAATCAAGCTGTAGATCAAGCTTTAGCGAATGTAGATTTAACTGCTCCGGTAATCACAGTAAATGTAACTGATGAAACAAATAACGCAACACCACCACTTTTTGGAACAACAAATGGGGTTCCTGAAGGCACGCAAGTAACAATTACTGTTACAGATAGTGCAGGACAAATACAAACATTAACAGCGGTTACTCAAGCCGATGGAAGCTGGAGTGTAGAAGTTGGGACTCCTTTACCTGAAGGTGATTTTACAGTTGATGCACAAGTAAGCGACAGTGTAGGAAACTTAGCATTAGCAAGTGATTCAGGAGTAGTTGATTTAACGGCGCCTACGGTACAAATTAATAATATTAACGACACTCAAGACACCACGCCAACTATTACAGGTAACGCGCAAGATGTACCTGCTGGCTCTATTATTAGTGTGGTTATTACCGATTTTAATGGTCAAACTCAAACATTATTAACCCAAACTAACGCTGATGGTGATTGGTCTATTGACGTAACTACGCCATTGGCTGAAGGGCAGTTTGAGGTTGATGCAAGTGTAAGCGATGCTGCAGGTAATCAAGCCCAAGCAAATAACCAAGGTGTTGTTGATTTAACAAATCCAGATATTACCGTTACTGCAATTGCTGATACTAACGATACTACACCAACATTTGTAGGTAGGGTAGAAGACGCTCCAGCGGGCTCTGTAATTACAGTATTAGTAACCGATATAAACGGTAGCGTACAAACTTTAACTACTTTATTAAATGAAGATGGCACATGGAGTGTTGATGCTAATGAAATCTTGCCAGGTGGTGAGTTTACAGCAACTGCGTCAGTAACCGATGCTGCGGGTAATGAGGCTACTGCGCAAACAAACGGCGAAATAACGTTTGCTCCTATTTCAATTCAAATCGATGCAATTGCTAATACTAACGATACCACTCCATTTTTAAGTGGTAACACCGGTAATGTGCCTGCAGGTACTACCATTACTTTAACTATTACGGCAAGCGATGGCAGTACATTTACATTACTAGCAGTGACGCAAGCAGATGGTTCATGGACTGCACAAGTAACAACTCCTCTGCCTGAGGGCGACTTTACTGTAGTTGCAGCGGTTATAGATGACTCGGGCAATGAAGCGCAAGCAAGTGCAGTAGGTAATGTTGATTTAACGGTAAGCATTAATTTTATTATTGATACTAACGATACAACACCAACAATTAGCGGCTCTACCCAAGACGTAGAACCTGGTGCGTTAGTAACCGTTACATTTACAGGAAGCGATGGCGTAGCAGAAACCGTGCAAGTAGTTACAGGTGCTGACGGAAGTTGGTCTGTTGAGGCAAGTAATGAATTGGTTGAAGGTCAGTTTAGTGTAATTGCAACAGTGACTGATGCTGCAGGTAATACAGCTTCTGCAAGTGAAACTGGAGAGATTGATTTAACCGATCCTGCAATCACGATTAATCCTATTGAGGATACGAATGATGTAACCCCATCTGTAAGCGGTAATGTAATTGATGTACCTGCAGGGACCGAAGTTACATTAGTAATAACTGACAGTGAAGGTAATGAACAAACACTTACAACAACTACAAATACAGATGGTACATATACAGCGGATATTATTGCAGATCTCAGTGAAGGTGATTTCACAGTAACAGCAAGTGTTAGCGACACTGCAGGCAATAGCAGTACGGCAACTGTTACAGGTACGGTCGATTTAACCGCACCAAGTGTCACTATCAACAATATTGCTGATACAAACGATACAACACCTACTCTTACCGGCTCTACTCAAGGTTTAGCATCGGGCAGTGAAGTAACTTTAATTGTTACCGATAGTCTAGGAGCAGAGCAACAGTTAGTGACTACTATAAGTGCTGATGGTACTTGGAATATTGAGATTTCAACTGCTTTAAGTGAGGGGGATTTTACCGTAACTGCTAATGTATCTGATAATGCAGGTAACGCAGCTCAAGATTCACAACTAGGCACAGTTGATACCACCCCTCCTTTAGTTGCAATAAATGACTTTGCTGATTCAAACGATACAACGCCTACATTTAGCGGAACAACAAGTGATGTAGCTCCGGGTAGCCTTGTTAGTGTTTTAGTTACTGATGCAAATGGTGAGTCTCAAACATTGACGGCGGTTGTGTCAGAAGATGGAACTTGGCAAGTTGGTGCAACTCAAGCTGTTGCTGAAGGCGACTTTACAATTACGGCAACAGTAACAGACGCTGCAGGTAATGAAGCAAGCGATACCGGTACTGGAACAATTGATTTATCAGCTCCAATTATAGCAATTAATGTAATCCCAGATAGCGCCGATACTACTCCAACAATTTCAGGTTCAGTACAAAATGTGCCAGCTGGAACAACGGTTACATTAATATTGACGGATGCTGGTGGTAATACACAAACAATTACAACACAAACGCTAGCTGATGGTAGCTGGACAGCTGATGCTATTAATGAGTTAGTTGAAGGTGACTTTAGCGTTAATGCCATCGTTAGCGATGAAGCAGGTAATCAAAGTGAAACCTCAGCACAAGGAACTATCGATAATACCGCACCAACTATTACGATTGATGCACTCGCTGATAGCAATGATACAACACCGACAATTTCTGGCACTGCAACGGGCGAGCCAGAGGGCACCGTTGTTACTATTACCGTGACTGATGAAGCAGGTAACCCACAAATAATCACCACTGAAGTACAAGCTGATGGCACCTTTAGTGTTGATGTACCGAACGAATTAAGTGAAGGCGAATTTACTGTTGAAGTATCGGTTACAGATACTGCAGGGAATGAAACTACCGCAACAACAACAGGCGAAGTTGATACTGCCGCGCCAACAGTTATTATTGACCCTGTAGGTGATACTAACGACACCACACCAACTATTTCAGGCACCGCGACGGGTGAGCCAGAAGGCACGGTTGTTACTATTACCGTGACTGATGAAGCAGGTAATCCACAAATAATTACTACTGAAGTACAAGCCGATGGCACCTTCAGTGTAGATGTGCCGAACGAATTAAGTGAAGGCGAATTTACTGTTGAAGTATCGGTTACTGATACCGCGGGTAATGAAACCACAGCCACAACAACGGGAGAAGTTGATACCACAGCGCCAATAGTTACTATTAATGCGCTAGGCGATACGAGTGATACAACACCAACTATTTCAGGCACAGCTAGCGGTGAGCCAGCTGGTTCAACCGTAACTTTAACAGTGACCGATGCTAACGGTATAGTACAAATAATTACAGCAGAAGTAATTGCAGATGGAAGTTGGACTGTAGAAGTGTCCGCGGCTTTAGCTGAAGGAAGTTACTCTGTAGATGCAAGTATTAGTGATAGCGCTGGTAATGAAGGTACAGCAAGTGCTTCAGGCACAATTGATACAAGCGCATTGACCATTACCATTGATATTATTGGCGAAACTAACGATCAAACACCTCAAATAAATGGTGATACTTTTAATGCACAAGCTGGCTCTCAAGTTGAAGTTCAGATCACTGACTCAGCGGGTGCAATAATTACTTTAACCACAGTTGTTGATGAAAACGGTCTTTGGAGTGTTACTCCGCCTGCAAATTTAGCTGAGGGCACCATTTTAATTAGTGCAACAGTAACAGACATAGGTGGTGGAACGGCTAATGCAGAGCTTGATGCTGTAATTGATATTACGCCTCCAACAATACAAGTAAATGAACTAGAGACAAGTAATGATACAACACCGGTTATTTCTGGTAACACAACTGACGTAGCTTCAGGCACAGTTATAAATTTAACGGTTACTGATTCTCAAGGAGTTGTTCGCACATTTAGCACAACAACAGATGCCGATGGTAATTGGAGTGTTGAACTTTCTCAAGAGTTGGCCTCGGGCGATTATTCTGTAGAAGCTGAAGTATCTGATGCTGCAGGAAATAGCGCTTCAACTACGGCTACCGGTAATATAGACACATCAGGACCTAGCTTAACCGTTGACTTTGAAGCTGTAACCAACGACTCAACGCCTACTATTTCAGGCACTAGTGATGCAGACGTTGGTACCAGTATCACGGTTGTTATTACAGATGAAAATGGAGTTGAACAAACACTTACCACTACAGTTGATACAAATGGTAACTGGGAAGTAATTCCACAAGCAGATTTAAATGAAGGTGATAACACCATAGAAGTGAGTGTATCTGATGAAGCAGGAAATACGACAACAGTTACAGATACAATTACGTTAGACACACAAGCGCCAATACTCACCATTCAAAATGTAGGTGATATCAGCGATTTAACACCAGAGCTGCAAGGCACCAGTAATGAAATTGGTGGCACCGTTACACTCACCATCACCGACAGCCAAGGCGCTGTGCAAACCATTGAGACCGTTATAGGCAGCGATGGACATTGGGCAATCGAAGTATCGACAGCCCTTGCACAAGGTGAGTTTAGCGTTGTTGCCAGCATTACTGATGCTGCAGGCAACGAGAGCACAGCAAACAGCAGTGGCAATGTGGATACCATTACACCGGTTGTCACCGTTGATGCACTGGGCTTAGGTAACGACAGCACTCCAGTGATTAGTGGTACCTCAACAGAGCCTGCAGGCACTGTTGTAAACATTGTTATTACCGACAGCAACGGTGATGAACACCCAATTACCGCTACTGTGGATGCAAATGGCGATTGGCAAGCAACCAGCCCTGAATTACCGGATGGCAGCTACAGCGTGCAAGCCAGTATCACCGATGATGCAGGCAACACAGGTGGCGCAATTCAATCAGGCACTCTTGATACCTTAGCACCGACATTAACACTGGATACCGTGGGCGCTACGAACGACAGCACTCCAGCAATCAGCGGAAGCAGCAATGCTCCAGCGGGCACAGTGATAAACATCAGCGTAAGCGACGGCACCACAACCGAAACGTTCACCGCGACAGTACAAGCCGATGGCAGTTGGTCAGCAGATGTGCCGACAGCATTAGCTGATGGAGAGCTTACTATTGAAGCCAGCGTGAGCGATAACGCCGGAAACACCACCACATTAAGTGAAACCGCAACACTCAACACCACGGCCCCAAGCATCAGTATTAATGCATTGGTTGATACCAACGACACCACCCCAACCATTAATGGTACAAGCGATGCGGCCGATGACACCACCATTAGCTTAACGTTTGAAGACAGTGCAGGGAATATTACGACTGTTGATACGACCGTAACGGGTGGTGTATGGAGCGTCGATGCACCAAGCGTGCTAGCCGAAGGCGAATATACTGTCACCGCAGAGGTAGACGATGGCCTAGGTAATATCGGCAGCGCCACAGAAGCAGGCGAGATTGACTTAACCGCACCAAGCCTTGTTATTGTAGACAATGGTGTTAGCAATGACACGACACCGACTATCTCGGGTACCAGCGATGCACCGCAAGGCAGTGAAGTCACTATTATTGTGACAGACAGTGCCGGTGCACAGCAAACCATTACCGCGACAGTTGGCGGAAGTGGCGCGTGGTCAGTCCCTGTTACGACAGCCCTTGCAGAAGGTAACTTCACCGTAAGTNGACAGCCCTTGCAGAAGGTAACTTCACCGTAAGTGCAAGCGTGAGCGATGCCGCTGGCAACGAAGCCAACGGCACAGGCGCAGGAGAGGTGGATACAATTGCACCGACCCTTGTACTTACCAGCCCTGGTTCAAGTAATGACATCACCCCGACATTTAGCGGCACCAGTGATGCGGTTGAAGGCACGGTTATTAACTTCACCGTAGTGGATGATTTTGGTAGCTCACAAACGTTCACCACCACTGTGGATGCTGATGGCAACTTCTCAGTGGAAGTACCGACTGCACTGGCAGAAGGGCCGTACACGATCACCGCCAATATCAGCGATGTGGCAGGTAACAGCACCGATATTACAGGCAACGGCACAATAGACACGACCGCGCCAAGCATTACCGTGGATGCGCCAGTACTCACCAATGACACCACACCCACAGTGACAGGCACCAGTGATGCGCCTAACAGCACCATTACCGTTACGTTTACCGATGCAGAAAATGCCACTCAAAGCATTGATGTACAAACCGATGCTAATGGTAACTGGAGTGCGACACCAACAGGTACATTAGCTGAAGGTGACTACAGCGTCAGCGCTAGCATCACCGATGCCGCAGGCAACACAGGCACCGGCACGGACAGTGGCGAAGTAGACGTAACCCCGCCAGCACTTGCCTTTACGCCAACGTTTGAGCTTGGCTTATTAGTCACATTAAGTGGTACGTCTGACTTGCCAGCAGGTAGTGAAATTACTATTACCGAGCAACTTGTTAACGGGGGTATTGGTGCAACTTATACCACTACAACCGATGCGGATGGCAACTGGTCATTAGTCGGATTAGATGTATCGTTACTTGATGTTGGCTCAGTGATCGCAACAGCGACCGATGCCGCAGGTAACACGCGTACAATTAGCTCAGACGACTTTGATAACACACCACCAACGCTTACTGTTGAGGTTGACGCACAAAGCGACAGCAACACGCCAATCATAAGCGGCACAAGTGACGCAGGTGAGGGTGCGCAAGTGACCATAGTGGTTACTGATAGCGCAGGCAACCCACAAACCATCACCGCACTTGTGGATGCAAACGGTGATTGGAGTGCCACACCAGCGACACCATTAAGTGAAGGTCAAAGCACCATTGAAGTAAGTGTACGCGACAGTGTTGGCAACGAAACTACAGTGAGTGACACCACCACTATCGACACGCAAGCGCCACTACTCACCATTCAAAACGTAGGCGATGTCAGCGATTTAACACCTGAGCTGCAGGGCACTAGTAATGAAATTGGCGGCACCGTAACACTGACCATCACCGACAGCCAAGGCGCTGAGCAAACCTTCACCACCACCGTTGAAAGTGATGGCCACTGGAATATTGAAATTCCAGGTGCCCTTGCACAAGGTGACTTTAGCGTTGTTGCCAGCATTACCGATGCCGCAGGCAACGACACCACGGCCAACAGTAGTGGTAATGTAGATACCATTACACCGGTTATCACCGTTGATGCACTGGGTTTAGGCAACGACAGCACCCCTGTTGTTAGTGGTACCTCAACAGAGCCTGAAGGCACCGTTGTGAATATTGTTATCACAGACAGTAACGGCGATGAAACACCAATTACAGCCACAGTCGATGCGAACGGCAACTGGCAAGCAATCAGCCCTGAATTACCAGAGGGCAGCTACAGTGTGCAAGCCAGTATCACCGATGATGCAGGCAACACCGGCGGCGCCACACAAACAGGCAACCTAGATACCTTAGCGCCGACATTGACGTTAGACACAGTCGGTGCCACGAATAATAGCACACCAACAATTAGCGGGACATCGAACGCGCCAGCAGGCACGGTTATAACGATTAACGTCACGGATGCAAATAATACAGAAACGTTCACCGCAACAGTACAAGCTGATGGCAGCTGGTCAGCGGATGTACCGAATGCACTGAGCGATGGTGAGCTCACCATTGAAGCTAGCGTTAGTGATAACGCCGGTAATACCACTACATTAAGTGAAACCGCAACACTCAACACCACGGCCCCAAGCATTAGTATTAATGCATTGGTTGATACCAACGACACCACCCCAACCATTAATGGTACAAGCGATGCGGCAGATGGCACCACGATTAGTTTAACGTTTGAAGACAGTGCAGGGAATATTACGACTGTTGATACGACGGTAACGGGTGGTGTATGGAGCATCGATGCACCAACTGATTTAGCCGAAGGCGAATATACTGTTACCGCACAGGTAGACGATGGCCTAGGTAATATCGGCAGCGCCACCGAAACAGGCGAGATTGACTTAACCGCACCAAGCCTTGTTATTGTAGACAATGGTGTTAGCAATGACACGACACCGACCATCTCGGGTACAAGCGATGCGCCACAAGGCAGTGAAGTCACTATTATTGTGACAGACAGTGCCGGTGCACAGCAAACCATTACCGCGACAGTTGGCGGAAGTGGCGCGTGGTCAGCCCCTGTTACGACAGCCCTTGCAGAAGGTAACTTCACCGTAAGCGCAAGCGTGAGCGATGCCGCTGGCAACGAAGCCAACGGCACAGGCGCAGGAGAGGTGGATACAATTGCACCGACCCTTGTACTTACCAGCCCTGGTTCAAGTAATGACATCACCCCGACATTTAGCGGCACAAGCGATGCGGTTGAAGGCACGGTTATTAACTTCACCGTAGTGGATGATTTTGGTAGCTCACAAACGTTCACCACCACTGTGGATGCTGATGGCAACTTCTCAGTGGAAGTACCGACTGCACTGGCAGAAGGGCCGTACACGATCACCGCCAGCATCAGCGATGCGGCAGGCAACAGCACCGATATTGCGAGCGATGGCACCATTGATACCACAGCACCAAGTGTGAGTGTGGATGCGCCAGTACTCACCAACGACACCACACCCACAGTGACTGGTACCAGTGATGCACCTAATAGCACTATCACAGTTACGTTTACAGATGCAGCGAATACCACTCAAAGCATTGATGTACAAACCGATGCTAATGGTAACTGGAGTGCGACACCAACAGGTACATTAGCTGAAGGTGACTACAGCGTCAGCGCCAGCATCACTGATGCTGCAGGCAACACAGGCACCGGCACGGACAGTGGCGAAGTAGACGTAACCCCGCCAGCACTTGCCTTTACGCCAACGTTTGAGCTTGGCTTATTAGTCACATTAAGTGGTACGTCTGACTTGCCAGCAGGTAGTGAAATTACTATTACCGAGCAACTTGTTAACGGGGGTATTGGTGCAACATATACCACTACAACGGATGCGGATGGCAACTGGTCATTAGTCGGGTTGGATGTATCTTTACTTGATGTTGGCTCAGTGATCGCAACAGCGACCGATGCCGCAGGTAATACCCGTACAATTAGTTCAGATGACTTTGATAATACGCCACCGACACTCACTGTTGATGTTGTAGCACAAAGCGACAGCAACACGCCAATCATAAGCGGCACAAGTGATGCGGGCGAGGGGGCACAAGTGACTATCGTGGTTACTGATAGCGCAGGCAACCCGCAAACTATCACCGCCCTTGTGGATGCAAACGGTGATTGGAGCGCCACACCAACCACACCGCTAAGCGAAGGTGAAACGACCATTGAAGTAAGTGTGCGCGACAGTGTCGGCAACGAAACCACCGGGAGTGACACCACCACCATCGACACGCAAGCGCCACTACTCACCATTCAAAACGTGGGCGATATAAGTGATTTAACACCAGAGCTGCAAGGCACCAGTAATGAAATTGGTGGCACCGTTACATTAACTATAACCGACAGTGAAGGCATCAATCAAACCCTTAGCACCGTTGTAGGCAGCGATGGTCACTGGGCAATCGAAGTCTCGACAGCCCTTGCACAAGGTGAGTTTAGCGTTGTTGCCAGCATTACTGATGCTGCAGGCAACGACACCACCGCGAGCAGCAGTGGCAATGTTGATACGGTTACACCAATCGTCACTGTTGACGCATTGGGTCTAGGTAACGACAGCACCCCAGTTGTTAGTGGTACCTCAACAGAGCCTGAAGGCACGGTTATCAACATTATTATTACCGACAGTAACGGTGATGAGCACCCAATCACTGCCACAGTTGATGCCAGCGGTAATTGGCAAGCAACCAGCCCTGAATTACCAGATGGCAGCTACACCGTACAAGCCAGTATCACCGATGATGCAGGCAACACAGGTGGCGCAGTTCAATCAGGCACTCTTGATACCTTAGCACCGACATTAACACTGGATACCGTGGGCGCTACGAACGACAGCACTCCAGCAATCAGCGGAAGCAGCAATGCTCCAGCGGGCACAGTGATAAACATCAGCGTAAGCGACGGCACCACAACCGAAACGTTCACCGCGACAGTACAAGCCGATGGCAGTTGGTCAGCAGATGTGCCGACAGCATTAGCTGATGGAGAGCTTACTATTGAAGCCAGCGTGAGCGATAACGCCGGAAACACCACCACATTAAGTGAAACCGCGACACTCAACACCATCGCGCCGAGCATTAACATTAATGCCTTGGTTGATACCAACGACACCACACCAACCATTAATGGTACAAGTGATGCAGCCGATGGCACCACTATCAGCTTAACGTTTGTAGACAGTGCAGGAGCTGAAACCACCACGACCATCACGGTCACCGGTGGCCTATGGAGCGTTGCAGCGCCTGTTGAGTTAGCTGAAGGCGAATACACGGTCACCGCAGAAGTAGATGATGGACTAGGTAATATCGGCAGCGCCACCGAAACAGGCGAGATTGACTTAACCGCACCAAGCCTTCTTATTGCAGATAATGGTGTTAGCAATGACACGACACCGACTATCTCGGGTACAAGCGATGCGCCACAAGGCAGTGAAGTCACTATTATTGTGACAGACAGTGCCGGTGCAGCGCAAACAATGAGCGCCACCGTGCTTGCTAATGGTACGTGGTCAATTCCTGTACCGGTAGCACTTGCAGAAGGCGCATACAGCATTAGCGCGAATGTTGAAGATGTGGCAGCCAACGACACCACTGCCACAGGCACTGGTGAAATAGACACCACCGCACCGACATTGATCCTAACGAATCCAGGTTCAAGTAATGACATTACTCCGACACTCAGCGGAACAAGCGATGCGGTTGAAGGCACGGTTATTAATTTCACGGTTGTGGACGATCAAGGCAATACACAAATCTTTACGACCACTGTGGATGCCGATGGCAACTTCTCTATAGAAGTACCGACTGCCTTGGCAGAAGGGCCGTACACGATCACCGCTAACATCAGCGATGTGGCAGGTAACAGCACCGATATTACAGGCAACGGCACCATTGATACCACAGCACCAAGTGTGAGTGTAGATGCGCCATTATTAACAAACGACAGCACACCGACGGTTACTGGCACCAGTGATGCGCCTAACAGCACCATCACGGTTACGTTTACCGATGCAGCGAATGCAGTGCAAACTATTGATGTACAAACCGATGCAAGTGGTAACTGGAGTGTAACGCCAAGCGGCGATTTAGCGGAAGGTAATTACAGAGTCAGCGCCAGTATCACCGATGCCGCAGGCAATACAGGCACGGGTACAGACACTGGCGAAGTCGATATAACCGCTCCGGATCTTGAAATTATTCCATCGTTTTTATTAGGTAATTTAGTTTCTCTTTCGGGGGATTCTGATCTACCAGGGGGTTCTGTAATCACTATTACAGAGTACCTAGTTGGGGGATTAGTTGGTGCAACTTATACAGCAACGACAAATCCTGATGGTACGTGGGGGCTTGCAAACATAACAGTACCTTTACTAAACCTTGCCTATGTGACTGCCAGTGCAACGGATGCAGCTGGTAATGTCAGAACAATCAATACACTTGATTTTGATAACGTAGCACCAGAATTAACCGTTAGTGTCGATGCTTTATCTAATGACAGTACGCCAGTAATTAGCGGCACCACCGATATGGGGCAAGGCACTGTAATTAATATAACCGTGACTGATAGTGAAGGAGAAAGCCAAGCGTTTACTGCGACAGTTCAAGCCGGTGGCGACTGGTCTGTTGCTGTACCTGCAGAGCTAGCGCAAGGTCAATATACCGTTGTTGCAGAGGTTAGAGACAGTGTTGGTAACTTAACAACGCAGCAGGCTCAAGGTGAAATAGACAGTGTTGATCCTACATTAATTGTGAACGAAGTTAACGCGACAATAGATACAACACCTACAATTTCAGGCACAAGTAATGAGATAGGTGCAGATGTAAGCATTATTATTGGTGGTCAAACACTAACAGCAACTGTGGGTACTGATGGCAATTGGCAAGTAGATGTCCCCGTAGCACTTGTTGATGGTGATTATACGGCGCAAGTAAGTATTACCGATGACGCTAATAATATCAGCAGCACGACTATTGATTTAACAATTGATACCCAAGTACCTGTTATTGTACTTAATGATATAACTGTATTTAACACTAATACACCAATTGTAAGTGGTACTTCAACTGAACCACAGAATACGGTGGTCGATATAGTCATTACAGATAGCAACGGTGATATACATACTTTAACCGCAATAGTTGATGCTAGCGGCGATTGGCAAGTTACAGCGCCAAGCTTGCCAGATGGCAATTATGATGTAGAGGTAAGTATTACCGATGATGCTGGTAATACAGGCTCTGATACAGGTTCGAGTTTTGTTGATACTCAAGCACCAAGTATTACTATAAATGCATTAGGTACAATTAATAACAGCACGCCAACTATTTCAGGCACATCCAATGAACCTGAAAACACGAGTATTACAGTAACTGTGACCGATGGAGATAGTACCGAGACTTACACAACTGTTGTTGGTGCAGGAGGTGCTTGGACTGTAGATATTACAGATGTACTGACTGATGGTGAAGTTACAGTTTCTGCAAGTGTTACTGATGCCGCAGGGAATGAATCAGTTGCAAATAGTACCGCAACTTTAAATACCAATGCGCCTACAATTAATATTAATACAATTGTTGATACGAACGATCAAACACCAGCAATATCAGGCACAAGTAGTGCAATAGATAACTCGGTGATCACAGTCGTTATAACTGACGTTAATAACGTTTCACATACTGTAACTACGACGGTAGTAGGCGGGATTTGGAGTGTTGATGCGACAACTATTCTTCCTGAAGGTGAGTTTACTGTTTCGGCAAGTGTAACTGAAGGAAGCTTAACGAGTAATACAACAGGTAGCGGTGTTATCGATTTAACCGCGCCAACGCTTAGTATTACGCCGCTTGTAACTTTAAATGATACAACGCCTACAATTTCAGGCACAACAACCGCACCGCAAGGCGCATTAGTTATTATTTTAATTACTGATAGCTTAGGTGCAGAGCAAACGGTTAATGCTACGGTTGGTGCAAATGGCACATGGTCAGTCGCTGCAAGTACAGAGTTGAGCGAGGGCACTTACACGGTTTTAGCTTCAACAACAGATACTGCCGGTAATCCTGTAAACACAAGTATTACAGGGGAAGTTGACATAACAGCGCCAGTTGTGACCATTAACGATATTGCTGGAAGTACCGATCTAACTCCAAGTATTTCAGGGAATGTGACAGGTGCCATGGTAGGTGATGCAGTTGCTGTGGTATTTACCGATGCACTAGGGAATAAGCATACTGTAAATACAACAGTTCAAACTGGTGGTGTATGGTCTGTAGAGGCAACTAGCTCTCTATCACAAGGAGATTATTCAGTTGAAGTCTCTGTTACTGATAGCGCTGGTAATACCGGGGACGCAACAAATACAGCAACCATTGATACAATTGCTCCTGAGATTAGTATTAATCAAAGTTCATTAATACTGACTCAAGATAGCACTCCATTAATTACAGGCACATCTAACGAAGCAAATACAAACGTTATAGTTACCTTTACTGATTCTGCTGGAGTTTCTCATCAAATGACCGTTCAAACCGATGGCAATGGAGACTGGCAAGCGGCTGCTAATAATATTTTAGCTGACGGTGTTTACAGTGTTAGTGCAACTATTAGCGATGCTGCGGGCAATACTTCGGTCGACAATAAAACCGGTGGTGAGGTTGATACCGTGGGACCAGAGCTAACAATTGTGCCTTCGTTCCTATTAGGTCAGTTGGTTTCTTTGTCTGGTACATCTGATTTGGGCGAAGGTAAAACCGTTACGGTTACTCTAGAGCTTGCAGGTGATTTACTCGATTTAACATACGATGTAACCACAGATGCAAATGGTGATTGGGAGCTATTAGGCCTAGCCGTTAATGTTATTGGCTTATCAGTTATTGAAGCCTCGGCAACCGATGATGTGGGTAACACCACCACTATTACGACTGCTGATGTAGATGCTTCAACCCCAGTACTAAATGCGGTAGTTGACTTTGCTACTGGTGAGGGCGATTTACCAATAATTAGTGGTACGACCGACCAAGCACCAGGCACTGAAGTGCTAGTTAAAGTGGTAGATAGCGAAAATGTAGTACAAGAGCTTACGGCTATAGTGCAAGCCGATAATACGTGGGCTGTGCAGGTTCCTCAATCATTAGCTGAGGGGACATTTAGTGTAACAGTTGACGTGTTAAGTGAGGTCGGTATTACTACCACGCAACTACTTACCGCAGTGGTGGATACAATATCGCCAACACTTGGCTTACAGGTTATTGGCACAACATCAGATTCAACGCCAATAATCCAAGGTACCAGTGATTTAATTAATGGTGTTGTTGAAATACAACTAGATGGCGGCACTGTACTAACTACTACAGTTGATGCTTTGGGAATATTTACACTTGAAGTTGATGCATTATCTGAAGGGCAACACGTTGCTAATGTGAGTATTACTGATGATGCAGGTAATGTAGTTACCGATACGCTTGAATTCGTCGTTGATACGCTAGTACCAGTGGTTGGAATTTTACCACTGAGCATTAGCAATACAGATATATTAGAGCTTTCAGGTACATCACCAGAAGCTGAAGGCACAAATATTGATGTAACTGTTATTGGTAGTAATGGTGAAAAAACGGTATTTAATACTTTAATTGATGCCAATGGCAAGTGGTCTTTAGTAACTACTAGCTTATCAGATGGTGTATATACTGTTTCTGCAAGTATAACTGACGCCGCAGGTAATACAGGGCAGTCGGCCATTGAGCAAGTAACCATAGATACTATAGCGCCAGCGCTAGGAATTGATGCGTTTGGTGTACTTAATACGCTAACACCTACTATTGAAGGGACAAGCGATGAAGAGGTAGGAAGTTTAATTACCGTAAATATTACTGACTCTACAGATACATTATATGTAGTTACCACTTCGGTATTAGGAGACGGAACATGGCTTATTGTTACTCCTTTACTTGCTGAAGGTGACTTAACAATTGAGGCAATAAGTACAGATGATGCTGGGAATATAGCAACAGTTACGCAAACGGGCACTATTAGTACAACCTTACCAGGTTTGTTAATTAATCAAATTGTAGATACAAGCGATACAACGCCAACAATTACAGGTACCACAGATATATTAGCAGGTGACGTACAGGTAGTTATTACCGATAGTAGCGGTACAGCAACGACATATAACACCCAAGCTATTGCAGGTGTATGGACTCTAATACCTACAACACCATTAGCTGAAGGTGCCTTTACTGTAAGTGCTACAGTTGAAAACTTAGGGCTTACAAGTTCTACAAGCCTAGGTGGCATTATTGATTTAACACCACCAACAGTTGAAGTTAACCAGTTACCTGTTACTAATAACCCGTTACCAACAATTACAGGTACAAGTGATGCACCAGCAGGTACAAATGTGAGTGTTGTTATTACCGATGCTAATAATGATTCACAAACTATTACCGCTCAAGTTTCAGGAAGTGGCACATGGTCAGTAACAGCTACCACCGCGCTTAGTGAAGGTAGCTTTAGTGCAACAGCATCAATAAGCGATACAGCGGGTAATTCTGCTAGCGATACTATGGTGTCAAGCACAGACTACACAGCGCCAACTGTAGTCATAGATCCAATATTGGTAGGGCAAGATACAACGCCTACTGTTACGGGGTCAGTTACTGGAAGCTTTGCAGGTGCAGCGGTTATAGTTATGTTTACTGATTCAGCTGGTGCCACTCACAATGTTCAAACAACAGTTGGAGCTGATGGGACGTGGAGTGTGACATCAGCAGAAGTACTTCCTGAGGGCAACTACAGCGTTGATGTAAGCATTGTTGATGGTGCAAGTAATACTGGTACGCAATCATCAAGTAGCGCAATTGACTCAGGTATTACAATTGATTCAGGATTGGTACTAACTACAGATCAAAACCCAGTTATAACAGGTACAGCCGCTCCAGGTGAGTCAGTAACGGTGATCTTTAGTGGCGCTACAGAGGCAACTGAAACAGTATTTGCTGATGCATCTGGTGAGTGGAGCGTAACAGCTAATACTACCTTAGCTGATGGGGCTTATACAGTAACAGCTGTAGCGACCGATAGTTCTGGAAACGCAACATCAAGCGGTAGTTTATCTGGATTGGTTATTGATAATACACCGATCAACTTTACAGTAGAACCTGAGTACTTACTTAATTTATTGGGTATAGGGATATTGGTTGGTTACGAAGGTACATCTGATGGCGGTGAGGGAAGTAAGGTCTATATTTTCGACTCATTAGTTTTAGGCATTGATTTAGCATTAACTTCAGCGCCATATGCAGTTGTAGATGCTCAAGGTAATTGGGACTCTACTAATTTAGATCTGAATCTTTTAGGTTTACTGGGTACAGGTCTTGAAAACACGCATTTCTATACTGTGGACGAAGCTGGTAATTATCAAGTTAAAAATGGAAATGATGTGTTTATCGAGTCCGGCAATATTTACACCTCTGAATCAGGCTCAGCCTCTGGCGATACAATCCCTGCATCATTTAGCGAAGAGTCGGCTCTAGGCGATACAATTCCTAATGAAGTTTCAAGCAGCAACGTATTAAGCACTGAAACAATTGACTTAGGTAACTTGAGTGGTCTGTCAACACCTGAGCAAACGGTCCAAATGAGTTCGGCGGAACCGCTTAATATTGATGACGTTATTATTAGCGAAGATGCAGAGCAGCTTATAGCGCTAAATACACTGGTTGAGGACGAAGGCTCTGCAATTGCTTATACTCCAGCTCAAAGTGGGGGAAGCATTGATGCAGCAGCACCTGCGGTTGATGTGCAAAATCAATCGGAAGAGATGATTAAACACTTAATTGAAAGTAGTAATAATCAAACGGATATTTAATATTAATAGAGCCCTCTTAATTATTTATTAAGGGGGCTTACATTATTAAGCAAATGGATATTATTTATAACGAAATTTAAGAACAAAGGACATTAAAAAAGCCTTATTGATATATCAATAAGGCTTTTTTAATGTAAAATTTTGGGCTTACGCTTTTAAATTACGAACCAATTTACTCTCGGTATTTACAGATTTACCGGCTTGATCGTAGGTCATTGACGTTGGTGCGCCAATTAATATCTCTTTTAATTGTTTAACACTAAGTTGCGCTTGGCGGGCAGCATGAGCATTAACATTATTTTGTTTTTGGCATTGCGCAAGTTGAGTTTTAACTTGGCTTATTAGCTCAGATATTTCAGGATTTTGTGTATCGTTACTGGCAATAAGCTTACTTAGCTCTTTATCAAGAGTGCTTAGCTTAGTTAAAAAAGACATTTTTTGTTGGGTAATTTCTTTTAAACCAGCACCACGTCGTGAAGCAATAGCAGTAAGCTCGTCGTTTAATAGCGTATGCAAAGAATCTAAACAACTTACTTGTTGGTTTAGTTTTACGCTAATTAAACTATTATGATCAGCCATACACATTAAACTCAAAATCAGCTAAGTTTTTAGCAAGCTTTTCACTGTCCACTTGATATTTACCTTCGGTTATTGCTTTTTTAAGCTCAGCAACTTTATCGCTGTCAAATCCAGACGATTGCTGTGCTTTATCTTGAAGCGTTTTTAATTGCTGCGCTTGCGGCGTTAAGCTTACAGAGTCACTTGCTGCTTTAGGCGAAGGAGTCTGCGTCGCTTGTGTATTTGCGTTATCTTTTTTTAAATCAACTTGTTGTTGCTTTGCATTTGTTAACGCATTAGCTTGTTGATTACTGCCATTAACTTGATTAACCATAATAATAAACCCGTATATTACCCAACTTATGCCATGTTATCGGCATATACGTAGGATACTTTAGTATAAATCTAAATTAAATATTCACCTGAACAGACTCTACACCATCTACTCGCGCATTTAAAACTTTACCTGATTTTTTGTTTTTTATTTGTATTTGTTCGCCCAAAGTACCGTCTTCTAAAGCAATACCTGTGGTTTTAATTCTAAGGCCTCTAAGGTTAGCGTAAATATTAACAGAGTCACCTTTACACACCATACAAATTTGGTTTAGTAATACTGGCATACCACTTCTAATATTTCGTTTACTTCTGCTGCCTATTAACATTGTGGGGTCATCTAAGTACTGTATTCGTACAAAGTGAGTTGGTTTCATTTCAATACTTAAATGCGATTTAGTTATTACTTCACCGCGGGATAAATTAGCGGTGGCAACAACAACTGGGGCCATTTCAACAACTCTTACATGAACGTATTGAGCCCACGTTTGCGCATCATTGCACTTAGCTTGTAAGGTTACTTGGCGGTTAAATGGTGGCTCATCGGATGTTGATAATTCAAGCTCAGTATTACAGACACGATCAGGAATGCGACTATCTAAAGGCAGTGCACTTAATTGAGTATTAGTATTTTGCAATGTACCAATCTGCTTAGCTATATAAGCAACGGCCATGTCTTGTAATAAATCTTTACTAAACACTTTAGCTTGCAAAGGGAATACAAAGCACAAGCTAGTAACAAAATAAAAAACACTGTATCTTCTGATTTTTTTTAACAAACTCATAATGTTTCGACTATGCTTATGGTTTCAAACAGGGTATAAATATTTTGCGTCAAAAAGTAGACGCACCCGCGATGTTATGTAGCTTTATAAATAGAAAGCAATTATCGTTCCGTATTATTTGTTTTCTTTAGGAGATTTGAATGGCAGGCATTTTAGACTCAGTAAACCAACGCACACAGTTGGTTGGGCAGAACCGCCTAGAATTACTTTTATTTAAGCTCAGAGGGCGTCAGCGTTTTGGTATTAATGTATTTAAAGTGAGAGAAGTGCTGCAATGCCCTCCACTAACAAGCATGCCAAAATCTAATCCGTATATTCGTGGTGTTGCACATATTCGTGGTCAAACTATTTCAGTAATTGATTTATCAATGGCTGTAGGTGGGCGCCCAATCGACAACATTAAAGACAGCTTTATAATCATTGCTGAATACAATCGCTCTGTGCAAGGGTTTTTAGTGGGCGGAGTTGAACGTATTGTAAATATGAATTGGGAAAAAATAATGCCACCACCATCAGGCGCCGGACGTTATTCATATTTAACAGCAGTGACCGAAATCGAAAATGAATTAGTCGAAATTCTCGATGTAGAAAAAATTCTCAACGAAATTTGCCCAGTAAACACAGAAGTAAGTGCTGAAGTTGCACAAAGCGGCGATATTCAAAAAGATTTAGGCGAACGTATCGTATTTATTGCAGACGACTCTGCTGTTGCGCGTAATCAAGTTAAACGTGCCCTAGAGCCGTTAGGCGTGCAAACAGAGCTTGCCAAAAATGGTAAAGAAGCACTTATAAGATTAAAAGAAATAGCAGAGCTTGATTGTAAAAACGATATTACTGAGCGAGTAGCGTTACTTATCTCAGACGTTGAAATGCCAGAAATGGACGGTTATACCTTAACAGCTGAAATAAAAGCAGATCCCAAACTTGCACCTTTGCATGTTATTTTGCATACCTCTTTGAGTGGTGTTTTTAACCAGGCTATGATTGAAAAAGTCGGGGCAGATGACTTTATTGCTAAATTTAACCCAGACGAATTAGCAACAGCGGTTAAAAAGTGGGTTCATTGTGATTAACAAAAATAGGTGCTACTAACTTGAATAATAAAGATTTGCAGCAAAGTGAATACGACCAGTTTCGTTCGTTTTTAGAGCAGCAATGCGGCATTGTTTTAGGTGAAAACAAACAGTATTTAGTTAAAAGCCGACTTGCTCCGTTAATGACTCGATTTAATGTGGGATCTTTATCGGAGTTGGTTAGTAAAACTCTCGGGCCTCACGAGCGGCAATTAAGAGCCGCAGTGGTTGATGCAATGACCACAAACGAAACGTTGTGGTTTAGAGATCAATACCCGTTTGAGTTGCTCCAAAATAAGCTTTTTCCTGAGTTTAAAGACTTAAGAAGGCCTTTAAAAATTTGGTCTGCTGCCAGCTCATCAGGACAAGAACCCTATTCAATAGCTATGTCAGTAGCTGAATTTAATACTAAGCAACCTGGTGTGCTTCGTATGGGTGCACAAATTATTGGTACCGACATATCTAATACCATGCTTGATATGTGTAAAAATGCAGAATATGACGCGCTTGCACTTGCCAGAGGGTTATCTGCAGAGCGTCGTAAAAAGTTTTTTAAAGACAGCGGCAATGGTATGGCACAAGTAAACGATACAATAAAAAAACAAGTTAGTTTTAGGCACCTGAATTTGCTTGATTCTTACGCGTTAATGGGCAAGTTTGATATTATTTTTTGTCGTAATGTACTTATTTACTTTGCGCCTGAAATAAAGGCTAAAATTATTAACCAGTTTGCACAAGCATTAAACCCAAAAGGGTACTTATTTTTAGGAGCGTCAGAGTCCCTAACTGGCCTAAGTACTGAATTTGATATGGTTAGATGCAACCCCGGTATCATTTACCAAAAGAAATAATTAAGTTAATTCATTTCCCTAAAACGACGCATCAAGCGTCGTTTTTCTATTTAGATACATAGCCTTATAAAAATATAACACTTCCTAATATTAATGGCTTATTTTTTGCTTTATTCATGGGTAAGTCAATTTTTTGGAGAAGGTTATGGCTATCAGTTTTGATAAAGCATTAGGTGTGCATCCGCAAGCCATGTTGATCCGTTCACAGCGAGCTGAATTAATTGCAACTAATATAGCTAACGCTGATACGCCTGGCTATAAAGCAAAAGATATTGATTTTGCCTCTGCATTAAAAGCGGCAAGGTCAACCCAGCAAAGCGGCAATACTATGGTAAGAACTAATGATAAACACATTGGTGGAGGTACTCATAGTATGGGCAGTTCAGAATCATTTCGCTTGCCAAATCAATCAGATACAGGTGATGGTAACTCGGTTGATATACAAGTGGAACGAAACTTGTATACACAGAATGCTATGGAGTATCAGGCCAGCTTGCAATTTTTAAGCGGTAAATTTAAAGGCCTGAATAAAGCTCTCGGTAGTCAAGGATAAAAATTATGAGTTTATATAATGTTTTCGATATTGCAGGTTCGGGTATGAGCGCACAAAACGTTCGCTTAAATACTACAGCTAGTAATATTTCTAATGCTAATACCATTAGTTCATCTCAAGACAAAACGTACCGAGCGCGCCAACCTGTATTTGCGGCTGAGCTAACAAAGGCTTCAGCATCAGTAAGTAACCAACAGGGCTCCGCAGTTGGTGTTAAGGTTTTGGGCATTGTTGAAAGTAATGCACCATTACAAATTGAATATAACCCAAACCATCCAAGTGCGGATGAAAATGGCTATATCTATAAACCCAACGTCAATGTTGTAGAGGAGATGGCAAATATGATTTCTGCCTCTCGTTCTTACCAAACAAACGTGCAAGTTGCTGATGCAGCAAAGCAAATGCTAAGTAAAACACTGTTGCTAGGGCAGCGGTAACCGAGGGTAGGTTATGAGTAATGATATTAGTACATCTTCATCCTATTTAGACTCTATACGCTGGCAAGAATCGCAAGTAGCGACCAGTGATAATGAGAGTGATGCGTTAACACAAGAAGACTTTTTCTCTTTGTTAACTCAGCAATTATCGTTTCAAGATCCCAGTAACCCTGCGGATAACGATCAAATGATTGCGCAAATGACTAGTTTCACAATGGCGCAAGGCATTAGCGATTTAAATTCAAATTTTGATAGCTTAGCGTCATCTATGACATCAAATTCAGCTTTGCAAGCATCAACACTTGTTGGCAAGCAAGCTTTACTTGAGTCAAACACCTTAGATTTAAATGAAACGGGTGATGCCAGAGGCTCGGCAGTGGCAGAAGAAGCCGTTGATAACTTAAAAATTAAAGTGACAGATGCATCAGGTCAGCTAGTGAGAACTATTGATATGGGTTCTCAATCAGCAGGTGCAGTACGTTTTGCGTGGGATGGCAAAAATGAAGCCGGTGAGCGTTTACCTGAAGGTGAATACTCAGTAACCGCCGAAGGAAGTACTGACGGCGAATTTTCAAGCTTGCCCATTGCTACATTCAAGAACATTGAAAGCGTTAATATTAATGGCTCAAGTGGCATTATTATTAACACTAAAGAAGGTGCGGTTAGGCTGACAGATGTAGCAGAAATCGCGTAATAAATTTTAGTATTTTTCGCCTGCTAGCAGGCCACAGACTAACAGGTTAGAGGTGAATTATGAGCTTCAATATTGCATTAACCGGCCTTGCTGCCGCGCAAAAAGATTTAGACGTAACGGCAAATAATATTGCAAACGTTAATACCACAGGTTTTAAAGAGTCACGCGCTGAGTTTGCCGATGTTTACGCTTCATCAGTATTTAGCTCTGGTAAGACTAAAAATGGTGACGGTGTGCAAACAACCATGGTTGCGCAGCAGTTTCATCAAGGCTCACTACAATTTACAAATAACTCACTTGATTTAGCAATCACTGGTGAAGGTTATTTTGCGATGACCGACGATTTATCTTCGCAAGATTTAACATATACACGTGCAGGTGCATTTAAGCTTAACCAAGATAACTTTATGGTTGACGCAAAAGGTAACTTTTTACAAGCATTCCCTGTTGACTCATCTACAGGTGATACAACGTCGGTAAGTTTGAGCACAACTGATCCAATTCAAATCCCTGATTCGTCTGGTTCACCTCGCGCAACAGAAAATGTATTTTTGTCGTTTAACTTAGATGCAACGGCGGATCCAACAGGTCTAGATTTTGACCCTACGTCTAGTGGTACTTATAACTCATCTACGTCAACAACGGTATATGATTCACTAGGTGAACCACATATTTTACAATACTTTTTTGCTAAAGAAGATGATGCCGCAGCAGGTGGTACAGATAACAGTTGGGAAGTATACGCAACACTCGATGGCAAAGTAGTTGATGGCACAACTGGTGGAGAACAAACCGCGCCTTATACACCACTTACCACCCTTGGTTTTAACTCAAGTGGTTTACCATCAACAACAGGTGGTGTGGCAAATACAAATACAACTACTTTTGATGAAATACTACTACCAGCGGGTTCTGGTGCTGGTTTATCAACATTACTAGACAATGGTGCAACTTTCCCAGGTACTGGTATTGAGCTTAACTGGCGCGATGAAAATAACACGGCAGGACGTATCCCAACTCAGTATTCAAGTGGTTTTGAAGTAAAAGCACTCGATCAAGATGGCTCAACGGTTGGTCGTTTAGCCGGAATTGATATAGGAACAGACGGTAAAATTGTCGCTTCTTACAGTAATGGTGACTCAACATTCCTAGGCCAAGTGGCTATGGTACGTTTTCCAAATTCACAAGGGTTATCACAAGTGGGTGATACAAGCTGGAAGCAAAGTATTGATTCAGGTGAACCTGTAGCGGGTGAAGCTGGTTCGGGTACGTTTGGTGGAATTAACTCATCAGCACTTGAGCAATCAAATACTAACCTTACTAATGAGCTTGTAGACTTAATTACTGCACAGCGTAATTACCAAGCAAACTCACGTGCGCTTGAAGTTAACTCAACTATTCAGCAAAGTATTTTGCAGATTCGATAAGCTAAACCCTATTAAATATATGAGGCTGCATTTTTGCAGCCTTTTTTATAAGTCCTCTTTGCAAGCCCTTCTAAATACCTCTCAATGTTGCGTCAAATTTAATCTGGCATCTATTTTGCATTTGTAAGTTCAGAGATTTTTTATGTGAGTCGATACTATGGACAAAATGGTCTACATTGCGGCCTCTGGCGCTAAGCAAAGCCTACAAGGGCTTGCTTTAAAAGCCAATAATTTGGCAAATGCAAATACAACGGGTTTTAAAGCTGACTTTGCGCAGGCGCGTTCTATGCAAGCGTTTGGCGAAGGTTTGCCTACACGTGTATTTTCAATGCAAGAGCGTCCGGGTTCAAACATGGTATCGGGTGGCATTGTTCAAACCGGGCGAGACTTAGATATCGCAATGAGCGATAACGCATGGCTTGCTGTGCAAGATGCCTCCGGTAATGAAGCTTACACAAAAGTGGGTACGTTAAACGTTACAGCTCAAGGCATGCTCGTAACCAGCCACGGTCGTCAAGTTATTGGCGAAGGGGGACCTGTTATTTTACCCGTCCCAGTCGAAAAAATAGGGTTTAGCCAAGATGGCGCTATTCAAGTTCGACCACAAGGCGCCCCCGCTAACTTTTTAGAAGAAATAGACACGCTTAGAGTGGTAGAAGCAAATAGCTCACAGCTCGAAAAAGGTAACGATGGTTTATTTAGACCAAAAGCAAATGTAACAGTAGATACCTCTGCCAATGTAAAAGTTTTAAGTGGTTCGCTTGAAATGTCGAATGTGAACCCAGTTCACGAAATGGTCGACATGATAAGCCACCAGCGCCAATTTGAATTACAAGTGAAATTAATGAAAACAGCTGAAGAAATTGACGAGCGTCAAGATCAGCTGTTACGCATTGTTTAACTTTAAAGTGAGGACACGATTATGAATCCAGCATTGTGGATCAGTAAAACGGGGCTAGACGCCCAACAAACCGATATATCGGTTATTTCAAATAACTTAGCGAATGCGAGTACCGTAGGTTACAAAAAAAGTCGCGCTATATTTGAAGATTTACTTTATCAAAATATTAATCAGCCGGGCGGTCGTTCATCGCAAGATACCGAAATGCCATCGGGCCTAATGTTAGGTGCGGGTGCAAAAGTTGTAGCTAACCAAAAAGAGTTTACGCAAGGCAACATGTTGACCACCGAAAACTCACTAGATTGGATGATTTCTGGCGAAGGTTTTTTTGAAGTACTGCAACCAGATGGCAATATTGCTTACTCGCGCAACGGCCAGTTTACTACCGATGGCGATGGACGAATTGTTACATCGGGCGCAGGTTATGTGATTCAGCCAGAAATGAATGTACCAGATGACGCGCAATCAATTACGGTTTCGCAAGACGGCGAAGTATCTGTACGTGTTGCAGGCCAAGCCGATAACGTGGTCATTGGTCAGCTGACTATTAGTGATTTTATTAATCCGTCGGGTCTTGAGCCAATCGGTCAAAATCTTTATACCGAAACAGCTGTAAGTGGTGCGCCGGTACAAGGTAACCCTGGTGTTGAAGGGTTAGGTAGCATTATTCAAGGCTCACTCGAAACTTCAAACGTAAATGTAACTGAAGAGCTCGTAAACCTAATAGAAACTCAGCGTATTTACGAAATGAACTCAAAAGTAATTTCGGCCGTTGACGAAATGATGAGTTATATCAATCAACAGCTTTAATAGAGTAGGGGGAATTATGCGTAATATTATTTTATTTGCAGCGGGCACATTATTTTTAAGTGGCTGTATGTCTACGCAAAATAGTGAAGTAGTACAGGACGATCCTTACTACGCACCTATGTACCCCGAGCCTATTTTAGAGCCGCTGGTAGCCACAGGTTCATTGTTTAATACTCATACATCAAACGACTTATATTCTGATAAAAAAGCGCTACGTACTGGCGATATAATTACGGTTAAATTGCAAGAGTCTACTCAAGCAACAAAAGCCGCTAAAACAGAAACAGACAAAGAAACCGACGCAAGCTTAGACCCCGTTATTGGATTAGGTGGTCTACCTGTAAATATAGGTGGCGATAGTATTCAGTTTGGTATTGGTAGCGATTCGTCGTTTACGGGCGATTCAAAATCAAACCAGTCAAACAGCTTAGTGGGTGATATTTCGGTTAATGTAATGCGCGTTTTACCTAATGGTAACTTAGTTATACGCGGCGAAAAATGGCTAACGCTTAATACCGGTGAAGAGTTTATTCGTTTAGAAGGGCTAGTACGCCCTCAAGACGTAAGCGCCGATAATACGGTTGAATCAAATCGTATTGCTAATGCACGTATTCAATACTCAGGTAAAGGGCAAACGCAAGAAGCGCAAAGTCCTGGTTGGCTTACACGTTTCTTTAGCAGTTCGCTGTTTCCATTTTAGAGGGTAACAACATGAATAGCCTTAAAGCTTTATGTTTAGTTGCGTTATTGGGTTGGCAGTTTACTGCCAGTGCTGAGCGCATAAAAGATGTGTCTATGGTTGAAGGCGTGCGCTCTAACCAATTAGTTGGTTATGGCTTAGTGGTTGGTTTACCGGGCACTGGTGAGCAAAACTCATATACACAACAAAGTTTTAGAGGCATGTTGAACAGCTTTGGTATTACGCTGCCTTCAACTCAAAGTCCTAAAATTAAAAATGTTGCCGCTGTTGCTGTGCATGCAGAATTACCCGCATTTAGAAAGCCCGGGCAAACAATAGATATTACGGTTTCTTCTATTGGTAGTGCAGGCAGTTTACGTGGCGGTACTTTACTACAAACTTTTTTAAAGGGTGTAGACGGTAACGTGTATGCAATTGCACAAGGAAGCTTAATTGTTGGTGGCTTAGGCGCACAAGGCCTTGATGGTAGTAAGGTTGTAATTAACACCCCTA
This sequence comes from Pseudoalteromonas sp. SWYJZ19, assembly GCF_015864375.1. Classification (NCBI taxonomy): domain Bacteria; kingdom Pseudomonadati; phylum Pseudomonadota; class Gammaproteobacteria; order Alteromonadales; family Pseudoalteromonadaceae; genus Pseudoalteromonas; species Pseudoalteromonas sp. SWYJZ19. The sequence continues at coordinate 63,919 of NZ_JADYXI010000008.1, read as the reverse complement.
CAGTTGGTCGTATACCAAATGGCGCAACAGTTGAACGCACTGTAGAAAGCCCATTTATGCAAGGCGATTACATTACCTTCAACCTAAACCGTCCAGACTTTACAACGGCAAAACGCCTAGAAAAAACAATTAATGACTTAGTTGGCCCAAATAGCGCACAAGCAATTGATTCTGTTTCTATCCGTGTTATTGCACCACGCGATGCATCCCAGCGTGTATCGTACTTATCGACACTCGAAAACTTAGAATTTAAACCAGCTGACATGGCCGCTAAAATTATAGTTAACTCGCGCACCGGTACAATTGTTATTGGCAAAAACGTTAAGCTTCAGCCTGCGGCTATAACTCACGGTGGCTTAACAGTAACAATTGCAGAGCAACAAAATGTGTCACAACCAAACCCGCTAGCAAACGGTGATACAGTTGTCACACAGCAAAGTATTATTGATGTAAACCAAGACGACTCGCGCGCCTTTGTATTTAATCCAGGTGTAAGCCTTGACGATTTAGTTCGCGCAATTAACGAAGTAGGCGCAGCGCCTGGTGACTTAATGGCTATTTTAGAAGCACTAAAAGAAGCCGGCGCAATTAACGGACAGTTAGTTGTTATATAAATAACCCAAGTCAATAAATAACGTATTACTTAAGCCCTATATTTTTGAAGCTAGGGCTTTTTATTTACAGCAACTTAAGTTTATTATTTTTATCTTCCTTGTTTTATCGGTAGTGGCTCAATTTTTGCATTTTTAACTGCATTATTCATTTTGTGTCAAAAAGCCGATGGAAACTAATCACCTCGATAAACAAAACTTTTTTGATTTAGGCAACTTAGATTCACTTCGTAAAGAAGCCTTAACGAGTGGCGATGCATCAACTGATGCTTCCAAAGCTGCGCTCAAAAAAGCGGCCGCACAATTTGAAGCTATTTTTACGCAAATGTTGCTCAAAGGAATGCGCAAAGCTAACGAAGCATTTGAAGACAAAGACAGCCCATTTAATTCAAGTGGCGTAAAGTTTTTTGAAGAAATGCACGATCAGCAACTTTCAACAGAGCTTTCATCAAATGGATCGTTAGGCCTTGCCGATTTAATTGTTCAGCAGTTATCGCCTGAGTCTAAAAACTTTATGCCAGGCTCGGTGCTTAGAACAACCAACGATATTTTCAGCGATACGCAAGTCGGATCAGCTCTTCCTCATGAGCAAAAAAATAAGCAACCCGATCTTATCGTTAAGAGTACTAAAGCCGATATTGCTGAGCCTAAAGTCGATACTACAGAGTCTAAAACCGATAGCCCAACATTTAAAAATGCAGAAGAGTTTGTAAGTTCAGTGTGGGAACACGCTAAAACTGCAGCGCAAAAAATAGGTTTAAACCCAGCGGTAATGGTTGCTCAAGCGGCACTTGAAACCGGTTGGGGTAAACACATTATTAATAAAAGTGACGGTGGCAGCTCAAATAACTTATTTAATATTAAGTCAGATAAAAGCTGGGAAGGCGATAAAGCAAGCAAAGTAACGCTTGAGTTTGAACAAGGCACACCCGTTAAAAAACAAGCCAGCTTTAGAGCCTACGATTCAATTAAAGATAGCGTGAACGACTTCGTTGATTTTTTAACGCAAAACCCACGCTACAAAGAAGCATTACAAAATACAGCAAAACCAAATGACTTTTTAGATTCATTACAAAAAGCAGGTTATGCAACCGATCCAAATTATGCCAGCAAAATAAAAAAAGTACTCAATAGCAGTCAGCTAAAAGACATTGCGGCAAACGTGATCCGCCAAGGAGTAGAGTAACATGTCGTTTAATTTATTAAACATTGCCAGTTCTGGGGTTAGAGCAAGCTCGGAGCTATTGCAAACGACAAGTAAAAATATCGCCAATGTAAATACCGTAGGCTACGTACGTGAGCGTACTGAATTTACCACTATGGTTGATAACCAAGTAGGGCGAGGCGAAACATACCGATTACTAAACGAGTTTGCTCAGTCACAGCTAAATCGTGACACCTCTAATAAATCGTTTTTCGATCAGTTTATTACTGAGGCTAATCGAGTTGATACTATTTTTTCTGAAGAGTCGAACAACCTTTCGACCGGAATTAACTCTTTATTTAATAACGTGCAAGAAGCGCTTAATCAGCCGTCATCTACCGTTGCCCGCTCATTAGTAATGACAGATGCGCAAAGCTTAATTGATCAAATGGATAGACTTTCGGGCATCGTGCTTGATCAAAAAAGTGTAGTGAACGAGCAGCTCGAAATATTTTCAGATGAAGCAAACTCACTAATTCAAAGTATTAGCACGCTAAATCAAAATATTGCAGCAGTTAATGGCACTAATAACGCCGCAGATGCGAGCTCTACCTATAACGAACGCGATAAAGCAATACGCGACTTATCAGAGCTAATAGACATAGAAACGCTTGATGGTCCAAATGGCGAAAAACTCGTTTTTATGGGCACAGGCGAAGCGGTGGTTATGCAAAATGGCGCATTTAACTTATTTTCGATGACAGGCGACCCCGATCCTAATTTTAAAGAATTCACGCTTGACGTTAATGGTGGCAAAGCAGTGCCGCTTGAAGTTGATGTAAGTAAGCTTAAAGGAAAAATTGGCGGCTTACTTGCTTTTAGAGATGACATATTAGTCCCTGCGCAAAACCAAATTGGTCAAATGGGCTTAGCGATAGCTGATGCATTTAACGAACAAAACAAATTGGGTATGGATGCAACAGGTCAGCTAGGGGGTAATATTTTTAATATTCCTACCGTTGGCGCTTATGCGTATCAAGCTAACACAGGTACTGCCGGTATGACTGCAACGGTAGAGCCAGGTAAGGGCAGTGAACTCCCTGCCAGTGACTTTATTATTACCTATACAGGCAATGCTAATGAAGTAAGTATTCAGCCTATAGATAACAAAGGCGATCCGTTAGGGCAGCCTTCACTTGCTGATATATCGACAGGTGTTATTGATTCATCGACTATTACTACCGGAGAATCATTTGGCCTTCAAGTAAATGTGTCTGGGGCAGGTGTTGAGGGTGATCAATTTCAAATAAAGCTTAATTCAGATGCTGCTTCAAGCATTACACTTGCAACAGGGCGCGCAGAAGATTTAGCACTAGCATCGCCTATTCGTACTGCTAATGATTTAAATAATATAGGTACCGCTACTATTTCAGCGGGAGAAGTAACAAGTGTTACCTCCGGTGGATTTACTTCAACACCAAGCTTAACAAACGGTGAAATAACGCTTGTTAAAACAGGTAATGCTAATGAATATCAAATTACTGATAATAGCGGAACGAGTACTTTTACTATTACGCCTCCTGCAAAAGGAATGTTATCGCAAGCGGGTGCTCCATTTGATACCTACGGATTCGATTTTGATATAGAAGGCACACCTGCAACAGGCGACACCTTTACACTTGAGTTTAACGAAGGCGGTTTTGATGATAACCGAAATGGTTTAAAATTAGCTGATTTACAAAATGGTGAATTAGTCCGTCTAAACGTAGAAACAACAGCAACGGCCGACAACCATAAAACGTTCAACCAAGCTTATTCAGGATTAGTGAGTGATATAGGTGTTATAACTGGCCAAGCAATCACAAGTGGGGCTGCATTTGACGCTCTAGCACAGCAATCTGAGGCATGGTATGAATCACTATCTGGAGTAAACCTTGATGAAGAGGCCGCAAATTTACTGCGTTTTCAACAATCATATTCAGCATCAGCACAAGTTTTAGCAGCAGCTCAAGAAATTTTTGACACCTTATTAAATGCGGCGAGGTAATTATGCGTTTATCAAATAATTTAATGTACCAAAACAACATAAATAAAATACTCGACAACCAACAAGGTGTTGCAAATGCTCAAGAGCGAGTAACTACAGGTGAAAAGTATTTAACTACCTCAGAAGCGCCAGCTGCTATTTCGCAAGGAATGCTATATTCAAATAAAATACAAACAAACGAGCAATATACAAAAAATATTGCTCAGCTAAGTGGACGCCTCGAAACAGAGGAAACCATATTGCAAAGTATAAATACCAATATTCAACAAGCGCAAGAACTCACTATTCAAGCTGGTAATGGTGCGTACACTAAAGACGATTTAAAATCGATTGCATCAGAACTTAGCGGCATTCAACAAACGTTAGCTAACTTAATGAACACCCGATCAGAAGACGGAAAATTCATATTTTCAGGATACCAAGACAGTACGCAGCCATATCAGTTTGATTCTGCAGCGGGTGAGTACACCTATAATGGCGACCAAGGCCAGCACCAAATAACTATAGCTGAAGGTGTATCGATTAAAGCGAGTGATAACGGTTTTGATACGTTTGAAAAAACTAACGCGCGATTAAATGTAGAATCTAACACGGCAAGTGTTTCAGGCTCTATTACAGCGGCAAGTGTATATGTTGACGGCCAAGCTGAGTTTGATAAATTTCATCAAGCAAATTACAACGCAGACCCAACAGCTTCAGCAACAGCAAATACTTATAGTGTATTAGTAAGCCCAGGTGCTACAGCAACTGATCCACAAACCTACGAAATATACCGAGACGGCGCAGCACTAACCCCCGCAGTAACGGGTGAGGTTACAGATGAGCCAATCGATTTTGCAGGTATGAAGATTGAATTTGAAGGTTCAGCACCTGGGCAGCTTGATTTTAGCCTTGAAAAGCCAGGCAAAGAAAACGTACTCAATACATTACAATCACTTATTACAGGTTTAAATGATGGCACACTTGAAGGTGATGATTTTCAAGAAGTGTTAGCCGATGGCTTAGTGCAATTACAAAATGCCAGTGAACAAGTTGTGTTTACCCAAGCAAGTTTAGGTGGGCGTATGAACGCAGTTGATAGCGTTAGCGACTCTAACCTTGCACAAGATATTCAAAACAAAAGTAACCTTTCTGATTTAGTCGAAGTAGACATGGCAGAAGCTATTAGCGAACTAACCAAACAAGAAACGGCACTGCAAGCATCGCAAGCAACTTTTGGCCGTTTAACTAACCTCTCGTTATTCGATTACTTATAAGCAAGTTATAAGCAAGTTATAAGCAGATTATAAGCAGAAATACCTTGCCGCTTTACCTACTTTAAAGCGGCAATAACTATCTACAAAATTGCGGCAAAAAAATGTCACTCCCACCGAAACAACTTCACTCTTTATTTACAATTTAACAAGCTGTATATTTGCCATTAAAAACAATGAGTTAGAAATAAATTAAAGTTGGCACAGTAAATGCTTTTCTTATTATAAGAAATTATCGAACAGTGGTTCCTGTTAAATCGTGTTGAACCACACTCTGTTTAAACCTAGGAGATGGTAAAATGGCATTAACAGTAAATACTAATGTGTCGTCACTAAACGCACAACGTAACTTAACTAAATCAGGTGAAGGCTTAGCAACTTCGATGGAGCGTTTATCATCAGGTATGCGTATCAATAGCGCAAAAGATGATGCCGCAGGTCTACAAATTTCAAACAGATTAACATCGCAAATAAATGGCCTAGCAGTTGCTCAACGAAATGCTAATGATGGTATTTCAATGGCGCAAACAGCTGAAGGTGCAATGAGTGAATCAACAAGTATTTTACAAAGAATGCGTGAACTTGCACTTCAATCAGCAAACGGATCTAATTCACCAGAAGATCGTGAAGCGCTGCAAAAAGAAGTATCAGCTTTACAGGTTGAATTGACACGTATAGCCGATACCACCTCATTTGGTGGACAACAATTATTAGATGGCAGCTACGGTAGCAAAACATTTCAGGTTGGCGCTAACGCTAACGAAACAATAAATGTATCACTTTCAAGTGTGGCAGCAGAAAAAATCGGTGCAAATCAAACTAACCTGCAATCTGCAACTACTGTCGATGGTTTTGGTCAAGTAAATGAAACGGGCACCGGTACGCTTGCTGCAAGTACAATAGCATATGGTAATTTAGCAATCTCTGGAAGAGAAGACTCTACTGTAGCTATTCCAGCTGGCGCTAGTGCTGAAGAGGCTGCTGATTTAATAAATCAGGTAACAGGTGCTACAGGTGTTTCAGCACAAGCCAGAACAGAAGCGCGTTTAGATATTACGGGCACACAAACGACAGCAGGTGAGTCTGTCAGTTTTGAGTTGAACGGCGAAAAAGTGTCATTTGTAGCAACAGGAACTGCAACAGGTGACGAACAAGCAATGGCTGAAGCTATTAACAGTAGAACAGATGAGCATGGTGTTACAGCAACTATTGATAATGGTGTGCTGTCTGTTTCAGATAATAGTGGTGCAGATATTGAAATTGTTGGTTTTACTGGCGGCACGGGTTCTACCTTAGGTATTATCCCCCAAGGCTATGATGGCACAGATGGTGATACAGTTACTATTGCAACAGGCGGAACTGACTCAGGCAGAATAGCTGGAGCTATCCAATTAAATTCATCAGATACCTTTAGCACAACAGGTACTACTTTTGTTGATGCTGTTAATACTAAAGTAACAAGTGCTTTAGAAAATGCAGCGGATATTGATATTACCAGCCAAAAAGGGTCGCAGGATGCATTATCAGTAATTGATAACGCAATAGCTAATATTGACTCTCAACGTGCAGGTTTAGGTGCGGTACAAAACCGCTTTAGTCATACAATTAGTAACCTTGCTAATATTGCTGAAAATGTATCTGCATCACGCAGCCGTATTCAAGATACCGACTTCGCAGTAGAGACTGCGCATATGACTAAAAATCAAATCTTGCAACAGGCGGGCACGTCAATCTTATCGCAAGCAAACCAAGTGCCACAAGCCGCGATTAGTTTACTAGGCGGTTAATTAAACTAACAGCATTTTTTTGTATTAGAAAAGCGCAATTTATTGCGCTTTTTTTGTTTTTTATTATTTGATTTTTTATTAAACCATTTTGAATTATGCGTTTAACTTACTTTTGTACAATTTATTAAATAAAAACTAAAGGTATTTTACTTCCTGCCGTTAAGTTAATCAGTAAGGGGCTTGTACATAAATTTGTTACGGCTCTTGGTTAAATCAAAACAGTACTTTTACGAAAGTAATCAGGAGTTTTCTTATGATTTCAGTAAACACAAATGTATCTTCATTAAACGCACAACGTAACCTATCTCAATCAGGTTCTGATTTAGCGACATCAATGGAGCGTTTATCATCGGGTATGCGTATTAACAGCGCAAAAGATGATGCGGCAGGCCTACAAATTTCAAATCGTTTAACATCACAAGTAAATGGTTTAGGCGTAGCTCAAAGAAATGCAAACGATGGTATTTCAATGGCGCAAACAGCTGAAGGCGCAATGAGTGAGTCTACAAGTATTTTACAACGTATGCGTGAATTAGCTCTACAATCAGCGAATGGCTCAAACTCATCAGAAGACCGTGAAGCGCTACAAAAAGAAGTATCAGCTTTATCAACAGAGCTAACACGTATTTCAGATACGACTTCGTTTGGTGGTCAGCAATTATTGAACGGCAGCTTCGGTTCAAAATCATTCCAAATTGGTTCAAATGCAAACGAAACAATTAACGTATCATTGTCTAGTGTAGCGGCAGAAAAAATTGGGTCTAACCAAGTGGATTTACAAGGTGGTACTGCTAACGAAGGTTTTGGTACTGCTACAGCAGCTGCTGCTTCTACCGCTGCGGCAAGTACAAATGCAGGCGGTACGTATGATATTTCTGGACGTAATGACGCTAAAGTTACTATTGCTGCAGGCGCTAGCGCAGAAGATACAGCTGCTGCAATTAACAGTGTAACGAGCTCTACAGGTGTTAGTGCGCAAGCTAGAACAGAGGCCACGGTAGTTGTTGGTGGTGCTGCAACAGTTTCTGGCGAGACGGTTAGTTTTGAGCTTAACGACGAGAAGGTTTCATACGTAGCTACAGGTAATGCAGATGGCGACCAGCAAGCAATGGCTGAAGCTATTAATGGTGCAACTGATGAACATGGCGTAACAGCGAGTATTGAAAACGGTATATTATCAGTATCTAATAATACGGGTGCAGATATAACGTTAGAAGGCTATGCAACAGCAGATGCCGCTGGTGCTGCTGTAGCGAGTACATTATCAGTGACAGCTCTGTCTTATGCAGGTGTTGAAGATGATGGCGCAACGGGTACAGCTGTTCCTGTTGTACTAACAAGTGGAGTAGCAGGTACTGCGACTGATTCAACGCGAATTTCGGGCGGTATTCAATTAAACTCTCCAGAAACATTCAGTGTGAAAGCGTCTGATGATTCACTAGCTAGTGTAGTTACAGAAACAACAAGTAAGCTAAATGATGTTGCTGATGTTGATATTACAAGCCAGAAAGGCTCACAAGATGCGTNGGTCAGCAATTATTGAACGGCAGCTTCGGTTCAAAATCATTCCAAATTGGTTCAAATGCAAACGAAACAATTAACGTATCATTGTCTAGTGTAGCGGCAGAAAAAATTGGGTCTAACCAAGTTAATTTACAATCAGCAGCAGCAGATGGTTTTGGACAAGCTGCAGCTGCCACAGCAACTTTAGCTAATAGTGCTGTTGCTGGTGGTACATATGATATATCTGGACGTAATGATGCTCAAGTTACTATTGCTGCTGGTGCGAGTGCTGAAGATGCCGCTGCTGCGATTAACAGTGTAACGAGTTCTACAGGCGTTACAGCTCAAGCAAGAACTGAAGCTGGCTTATCTCTTTCTGCGCTAGCTACTGCAGATGAATCTGTAAGTTTTGAACTTAATGGCGAAAAGCTATCATTTGTTGGTACTGGCACTAAAGCTGGTGATGAGCAAGCACTAGCTGAGGCTATTAACAGTGCAACTGATGAGCATGGTGTTACAGCAACAATTGAAAATGGTGCTCTTTCTGTATCAAACAACAACGGTGCAGATATTACATTTGCGGGTTTAACCGACAGCGCTGGTACGCCATCAGTTGAACTTGATGTTACTCCAGAAGGTTATAATGGGGCTGCTGGTGCAGCCGTAACATTAAATACAGCCGCTGGTGCAACTAGAGTATCAGGTGCTGTTCAGTTGAATTCCTCAGAAACATTTAGTGCTAAAGCAAGCGATGCGTCTTTAGCCGCTGGTGTAACTGATGTAACAAGTAAGCTAAATGATGTTGCTGACGTTGATATTACAAGCCAGAAAGGCTCACAAGATGCGTTAGCAATTATCGATAACGCGATTGCAAACATCGACTCACAACGAGCGAGCTTAGGTGCGGTTCAAAACCGTTTTGACCATACAATAAGTAACTTAGCGAATATTTCTGAGAACGTGTCTGCATCACGTAGTCGAATTCAAGATACTGACTTCGCAACAGAAACCGCTGAGATGACGAAGAACCAGATATTGCAACAAGCAGGTACATCAATCTTGTCGCAAGCAAATCAGTTGCCACAAACAGCACTTAGCTTATTAGGTTAATAAGTCAAGCGTTAGCTTAATGGTTAGCTAGTACATAAAGTCAGTATTAGTTTTACAATAAAAGGAGGTGGCTTTAGCTACCTCCTTTTATGGTTCAAGGGCTAAAATTAAGCTATTGTTGGTTTAATTAAATACACATAGGAATCTGTTATGAATACAATTACTTCAAATGCAGAGGTTACAACGTTATCTAATCTAACCGCTGGAAATGACAAGCAGGTAGGACAGGTTGTTCACTCTTTAACCGAACGAGCTGTTGATGATGTAAATCAAGTGGATAAACAAAATCAACAGCAATTACAGAAAAACCAATACGATATAAACCCTACGGAAAAGCAGCCTTTAGAGCGTGAACAGTTAGAAGAGATGGCGCAACAATTGCAGGACTTTATGGGCGAAATGAACCGAAGTTTACAATTTAAAGTTGATGAAGATTCAGGCCGCGATGTAATTAAAGTTCTTGATAAAAACAGTGGTGAAGTCATTAAACAATATCCTTCTGAGGAAGTGTTAAGTTTAGTGTCTAAATTATCTGAATCGGCAGGTATTTTGATTGATCAAACGGTTTAGTGAGTAGTTCCAATCACTAATAATAAGTTAGTTTATTTTTGAGTATTTAAGAGGTGAAGTATGTCTATTTCGTTTAATGGCTTAGGCTCAGGTTTAGCCGTATCAGATATTGTTGATGCATTAGTTAATGCTGAACAAGCACCTGCTGAAGCTCGTTTAAATACTAAAGAAGCTAATTTAACAACAGATATTTCAGCTGTTGGCGCACTTAAGTCAGCGCTCGAAAAAGTGCAAACCTCAATGGAAGCTTTGGGGGATAGTGATAAATACCAGCAGCGTAGTACATCAGGTACTGATGACTTTATCTCTATTAGCGCAGATGAAAACGCGCAGCCTGGAAGCTATAACGTAAAAGTAGACGCATTAGCACAAGCTCATAAGTTATCTTCCCCTGCGTTTGCTGCAGACGAGGCTATAGGTGCGGGTGTAATCACGATAGGCTCTGGCACAAATAGTTTTTCTACGGTTTTATCGGCTACAAACACGTTAGAAGATTTACGAGACCAAATTAATAACGGCCCTTTTACTGGCAATGATAGTAATGATTCAGTTGTGGCCACTATAGTCACGAGTGATACAGGTCAGCATTTAGTACTTACAAGTAAAGAAACCGGTGAAGACAACGCAATTACAATTTCCGTACAAGACGATGACGGTAATAATACTGATACTGGCGGATTATCTCGATTAGCTTATGACGTATCAGATGCAGATCCAGCTAACCATACTACTAATCTAACTGAAGTAAACGCTGCACAAAATGCACAGATAACAATTGATGGTGCGTTGACTGTATCAAGTAATACTAATGAGTTTAGCAATGTTATTGATGGTGTTGACATTAATGTTAAGAAACTGCATGACATCGATGACGACATAAGCGACATATCAGTTACTGAGAACAATAATAATATTAAAACAGGTTTAAATAGTTTTATCAGTAGTTACAACGAGTTGTTAGAGCTTAGTAACACCTTAGGTGCGTCAGGTGAAGATGGCGTTGGCGTAATGGCTGGGGACTCATTATTACGTGGTGTAATGTCTAAACTGCGAGATACAATAACAGATTCAGTAAATGTAGGAGGGAGTTCGTTATCACTTTCACAATTAGGAGTAACAACTGACCGGTATGGTGTGCTTAGCTTGGATAGTGACACATTGAATGATCAAATTAAATCCGATGTTAGTTTAGTACAGCAATTTTTTGTTGGTAGTAATGATGATGGCTTTGCACAGTCGTTTGATGATTTAGTTAGTTTTTATACAGATTCTGACGGTATTATCCAAAACAGAATTGATAGTAAAACAAATCAGTTAGATGATTTAGATGATCAAAGAGAAAGTTTAACAAGTAAAATGGAGTCGTTATCAGCTCGTTTATATTCTCAATATAATGCGATGGATTTATTGGTGGCGAGCCTTAATAACACCAGCAGCTATGTCCAAGCTCAATTAGAGAACATGCCAGGCGTAGTTAGGCAATCAAATTAATAGCTGAGTAAGAATATTATAGATTTAATAAAAAACCGCTAAGTTTAAACTTAGCGGTTTTTTTTTGTGTATTGCTCTTTGATTCAAATAGTAAGATATAGCCATGTATTTAGTTTGAATAAAGGTAGTTTATTAAACCTATTCACTAGATGGCTTTATAAGCTTTTATCGCCTTTCCTGACTTTTTATGTTTAATAATAGCTTTAGAAGATTCGTTTTTTGCACCATTCGCTGTTACTAAAATAGTGTTGATACGAAGCTGAATTAATTCTAATTGCTCTGCACTTGGGCCGCCGCTGCTTTCGCACCATTGCTTTAGTTTAGTATTTAAAGTGTCTAAAAGAGGCTGAGCTTCGTCTGCATTATTATCATTTACCAACACTTCAATGTTACTAAGTAATGCTTGTATCTGCTCAGCATGGCTTATTGGTGTTTGCGAATCCATAATTAAAATTAAACCGCAGGGTTGCGTTGATCTAGTGGGATATTATCCCAACCTTCTTTAATTTCTTTAACTATACTTGATACTTCAGTAATTGCTTCAATATCGTTATGTAGGTTAGCTTGCGTTAAGCGACGTTGGCAGTAATCGTAAAGTGCCAATAAATTGTTAGAAATACTAGGGTCTTGTTCTACTTCTAAATTAAGTGCATCTTGCAGTGCACCAAATAACAAAATACATGCTGAAATATTTTCACCTTTTTTTGCTATTTCTTTGCGCTCAATAAAGCCCTTTGTTGCAGCTAAACGACCAATAATATTACTGAATATAAGGTTTATTTGTTCGTAAGGTGCCATTTCGGCAATGCTGCTAGCACGAACTTGACTGTATTTTTTTACTGAGACATGAGCCATGGGAAAATCCTAAAATTTAAAACGATAAAATTATGTGAAAGCTAATATAAAAACTTATATAAAAATCTAATAAAGCTTTTATACTTTTATAAAAACAAAGCAATATTAATGCCAAGCATTTTCACTTATCTATATATCGGCATTTGTAACTTCAACTTAAATTTATAATTGAGTTTATTTACTAACAATAGCATTTTTATTGCCGAGTAAATTAATTTTTAGGGCTAAGTTACAGTTAAGTAATAGCTAGGTAATGGCTAAGTAATAACTAAGTTAAAACTATAACCCATACTTAATGATTAACTATTAAGTATGATTGACTTAACTAACCCGTCTGTTTTTTGGCGTTTATGTCAAAAAACTGCCGCTATCACTTGCATCCATGCTGAACTGGCTTACAATTTAACTAATTATACAAATTAGTGAAAGTACGGCTCGCTAAATATGATCTTGATTTTAGATAATAATAACAACCGCGCAATAGGATTAAATGCTTCACTTGGCTTTATTGGTGAAGCTGCTGAACTATTAAGCGAAGACTGCTTTGAACAAGAATGCAAAAAATATCAGCAGCAAGAATGCATGATTATTTTAGGAGCGTTGCAATCACTTGACCACGAAAGCTTAATTAAACGCTATCCAACATTACCGTTTTTATTAATTGGCGAAACGCTAAAACCACTATTAAGTATAGCTAATGTGGTGGGGCTTATTTGCGAGCCATTTAATCACGAAGTGACAACTCAGTTACTTCACGATTGCCAGCAGTATCAGCGTATGCTGCCAAACGAGCATAAGCATACTAAACCACATAAAATTTTTGATGGACTTGTTGGTGAAACAGAGGCCGTAAAAGATGTTCGCTTTTTAATTGAACAAGTGGCAAAAACCGACGCTAATGTTTTAATTTTAGGCGAATCAGGCACAGGCAAAGAAGTGGTTGCCCGTAATGTACACTTGCTTTCAAAGCGTATTAATGGACCGTTTGTACCAGTTAACTGTGGTGCTATACCGGCTGAGCTGCTCGAAAGTGAACTATTTGGCCACGAAAAAGGCGCGTTCACTGGTGCTATATCGGCTCGTAAAGGGCGGTTTGAACTAGCTCAAGGTGGAACGCTATTTTTAGATGAAATAGGCGATATGCCACTGCAAATGCAAGTTAAGTTGCTGCGAGTATTGCAAGAACGCAGCTACGAGCGTGTTGGTGGTACAAAGGCCATTCAGGCTGATGTACGCGTTATTGCGGCCACGCATCGTAATCTTGAAACAATGATTGAAGAGGGCAGTTTTAGGGAAGATTTATATTACCGCTTAAATGTATTTCCTATCGAAAACCCATCGCTGAGTGAACGTGCTGATGATATACCGCTGCTTTTAAAGGAGTTAATGCGCCGAGTTAACGACCAAACAGGTTCTACCGCTAAGTTTACCGAGCGCGCAGTTGAGAGCTTAAAAGAACATGCTTGGCCTGGTAATATTCGTGAGCTTGCTAACTTAGTGGAACGAATGGTTATTATGTTTCCTGAGAAAGTGGTTGATATTCCCGATTTACCTAATAAATATCGTTACATTGAAGTTGAAGCCTACGAGCCTGAATACCCTGAAGAGTTAATGGAAAAAGACGCCTTTAACGATATATTTAGCACCGGTTTTAGCGATTACGAAACTGAGCCAGATGCTGAGTTTAGCCAAACGGGTAGTGGGCTGTTGCCTGATGATGGCATTGAACTTAAAGATTATTTAGCCGAGCTCGAAATAAGCTTAATAACCCAAGCGTTAGAGCGCTATGATTACGTTGTGGCTCGCGCTGCAGAGATATTGGGTGTTCGCAGAACCACACTCGTTGAGAAAATGAAAAAGTATAATCTTTCAAGAGATTAAGGTTTAAAAGCAGCTGTCAGTGTTTAGTTATAAATTGGCCAAACACAGTAGATAAATAACCCCTCGTTTTGTAGGTGCGGTTTTATACCGCACTTTACTTAAAAAATATTAGCAAGAGCGCGAAGTAAATTCGCACCTACACGGTTTTTACTTTTGTTGTAGACGCTAGACTGCTCGCGTGAAAAACGAGGATAAATGAGAAACCATAGCCAACTTACGCGTTACTTCTCTATAGCGCAGCGTCTCTTAACCTCTTTGTGAACAAATTACTTTTATGGCTTTTAATCACTTACTACTAAAAGCCTCAATAATTTCTTCTTTTCTAAAACAATCATTACTGTGATCGTTAACCATACCGCAGGCCTGCATATGGGCATAAACCGTGGTTGGTCCTAAAAACTTAAAACCCCGTTTTTTTAAATCTTTCGCAAATGCAGTTGATGCCTCTGTAATTGCTGGGTAGTCCTCAACGTTATTTAAATTACTTATAATCGGTTTATTACCCACAAACTGCCATTGGTAGTTACTAAAACTTCCAAATTCTTTTTGTATTTCTATAAAGCGTTTAGCGTTGTTAACAGTTGCCGCAATTTTTAAGCGATTGCGCACAATACCCTCATTAAGCATTAGTCTCTCAATGTCATCCTGTGTGAATTGGGCTACTTTTTTTACATCAAAATTAGCAAATGCTTTTTTGTAACCGCTGCGCTTTTTTAAAATTGTGTACCAGCTTAAGCCGGCTTGCGCGGATTCAAGAGTGATAAATTCAAACAGCTTTGTATCATCATAAAGGGGGACGCCCCATTCTTCATCATGGTAAATAACGTAGTCGGGTTTAGTGGTGTCGAGCCACGGGCAACGGCACTTTATTTGCTCACTCATTATTATTCCTTTTTGCGTGCGTCATTTTTATGTCGCTCAAATTATTGATGTAACTTAATGATAAGTATGTAAATAAATTTTGGTATAAATCGTGCATTTAGACATGTATCTACATCAATTCGAGATTTGATTATGGCCCTTGCTAGCGTGCTAAAACCACAGTTTTTTTCTGCAAATCAGTATAACCCATGTTTACTTCAAGAGGAGTACATTGGTGAATTAAGCGATCTGCGCAAGCAAGCAAGTTGGCTTTCGCATTTGGTTGATACCATGCCAGCAGGCGTGGTTGTACTTGATGGCAAAGGGTTGATTGCAAAAGCGAATCAAATAGCGATTGATATGCTTGGCGAGCCACTTGAAGGCGAACGCTGGTTTAATGTTATTCAGCGCTCTTTTAGGCCACATCAAGATGATGGTCACGAAGTGTCTTTAAAAGACGGGCGCCTAATAAAACTTGATATTACTGCTTTAGCACCAGAGCCTGGGCAACTTATTTTAATGACGGATTTAACCGAAACTCGCCGTTTACAAAAACGTGTTGCACATATGCAGCGATTAAGCGCGCTGGGTAAAATGGTTGCGTCACTGGCGCATCAAGTCCGTACGCCGCTCTCAGCCGCTATGCTGTACGCTGCTAATTTAGGGTCTAAGCGCTTACCCGAAGCATCTCGCGATAACTTTCAAACAAAGTTAATGTCGCGTTTAAAAGATTTAGAAACTCAAGTAAACGACATGCTGTTATTTGCTAAAAGTGGCGATCAGCAAGTTGTTGAGCAAGTTTCAATGCAGCAGCTTTTAACAGAAGTTAAAGCGGGCGCTGATGCGATGGTCGCACTTAATGAAAGTGAGCTGGATGTAAGCTTACCAGAGCCAGATATACAAATAGTCGGTAATAAAACGGCATTGGCCAGTGCTATTCAAAATCTTGTGCACAATAGTATTCAAGTTATTGGCGGCGGCGCAAAAGTAAAAATAAGTGCACAAAGAGATTTAAAAGATTTAGATATGGTTCGTATTAGTGTGAGCGACAATGGCCCAGGTGTTGATTTAAGCCAAAGCGATAAAATTTTTGAACCATTTTTTACTACAAAAAGTCAGGGCACAGGTTTAGGGCTTGCGGTAGTAAGTTCGGTAGCTAGTGCGCACCAAGGCCGTGTTGATGTGACCAATAATACGCAGGGTGGTGCCTGCTTTAGCTTGTTACTGCCTATTAAGGCAACATCTAAATTAGAGGGATCATTATGAGTAACACTATTTTAGTTGTCGAAGATGACGCTGGGCTTCGTGAAGCCTTAATAGATACCCTTGAAATATCGGGTATTGAATGTGTTGCAGCGAGCAGTGCTGAGCAAGCAATGTTACTGCTTAAAAAAGATCAATTTTCGCTTGTTGTAAGCGACGTGCAAATGGGCGCAATGAGTGGCCTTGATTTACTACGCAGTATTAAATTAAACCACCCTGATTTACCTGTATTGATGATGACGGCGTACGCCACAATTGACGATGCGGTAGAGGCCATGCGCCTAGGTGCAATTGACTACATGGCTAAACCATTTGCACCTGAAGTGCTGTTAAATATGGTGAGTCGTTATTTGCCTGAAAAAGCAAAAGAAACCGACGGCCCCATTGTTGCCGACCCAACTAGTATTCAATTATTGGAGCTTGCAAGTAAAGTAGCACGCTCTGATGCAAGTGTAATGGTACTTGGCCCAAGTGGTTCAGGTAAGGAAGTACTCGCTCGTTATATTCATGATAAGTCGAGCCGATGTAATGAGCCATTTGTGGCGATTAACTGCGCGGCTATTCCTGAAAATATGCTCGAAGCCACTTTATTTGGTTATGAAAAAGGGGCTTTTACGGGGGCGATTCAAGCATGTCCGGGTAAGTTTGAGCAAGCACAGGGCGGGACTATTTTACTTGATGAAATTACTGAGATGGACTTAGGGCTACAAGCAAAGCTGTTACGCGTACTGCAAGAACGTGAAGTAGAGCGTTTAGGGGGTCGTAAAACAATCCAGCTCGATGTACGTATTTTGGCAACCAGTAATCGTGATTTAAAAGAAGCCGTGTCTGAAAATCAGTTTAGAGAAGATTTATATTACAGGCTTAATGTTTTTCCACTAATGTGGCGACCATTGTGCCAACGCCCTGGCGATATTATTGTATTGGCTAAGCATTTAATTGAGCGCCATATAAGTAAAAGCAAAGAGCCCATGGCATATTTAGATAAAGCTGCTGAGCAAAAGTTATTGGCTCATGCGTGGCCTGGCAATGTGCGCGAACTTGATAACGTTATACAGCGTGCACTTATATTGCGAAGTGGCGATACAATAAACGAGCATGCTATTTTTATCGAAAACTTAGTATCTAATAACTTTGTTATGGAGCCATCATTGGCACCAGCGCAAACAGTATCGCCAACAGAATTAGCTCACGCAGATAAAGGCGTTGATAAAAGCACGCTAAGCTCTGCATATTATGATGAAAAATTGCATGCCGAGGATGAGCCTAAGCAAGGTTTACTAGCGGCAGATACCGGTAGCTATAAAGATGAGCTTAAAGACAAAGAGCATCGCATTATTTTAGAAACTCTTGCGCGTTGCCAAGGCAAGCGTAAAGACGTTGCCGAAACGTTGGGCATAAGCCCACGAACTTTACGTTATAAACTAGCGCAAATGCGCGATTTAGGTATTTCACTTCCTGCATAACCTCCTATAAACCCTAAGTTTGCAGTGCAAGCTTAGGGTTGTCAAAACTCTGACTAACACAAATTAAAGTTAACCTATTGTATTTTAATGATTAATTATTTGGCATGCTTTGTGCTTTATTACTTATAAGAGTTCACTGCGTGTCAGAGATAAATTATGAAAATTCAAAACAGTGCTGTATTTCAAGAAATGCAATCAATGGCTTTAGAAGCCGGCCGTAATAATCAAATAAATAAATTGCCGACTCAAGTTCAACCTACTTCTACTTCCCAGTTTGGCGACATGCTAAGTGATGCACTAAATTCAGTGCACGGATTACAACAAGATGCCGCTCAAAAAGTAACAGCAGTTGAGATGGGTGATCGAAGTGTATCGCTTGCTGAGGCGATGATTGCTTCTCAAAAATCGTCAGTTGCTTTTGAGGCTACAGTACAGGTTCGTAATAAACTTGTTGAAGCTTATAAAGAAATCATGAACATGCCTGTTTAATTAGGTAGTGGAGAATTATTGTGGCGCAATCTAACCAATCTACAGACCTAGCACTTGCTGGTGGCGGTATTGACCAAAGTGGTGGTGATGATCAACAAGAACAAAAGTCAGGCTACTTAAGTGCTTTAAATGGTGTTGATGTATTGCGCCAAGTAACATTGGTTATAGCATTGGCTATTTGTTTAGCTATCGCGATTTTTATTATTATTTGGGCTCGTCAGCCAGATATGCGCCCGTTAGGCAAAATGCAAACTGAAGAGCTTATTCAAACGCTCGACTTTTTAGATGCGCAACAAATTGAATATCAACTAGATGGCAACGTTGTGTCGGTTGATGAAAGCGAATACCAAAATATTAAATTGTTAATGACCCGCGAAGGGTTAGAGCAAGGGCCAGCATCTGGCTCTGATATAATTATGCAAGATATGGGCTTTGGTGTAAGCCAACGCTTAGAGCGCGAACGCCTAAAACATGGCCGTGAACAGCAATTAGCACGGACCATTGAAGAGCTTAATAATATTACTCGCGCTAAAGTATTGTTAGCCATTCCTAAAGAAAACGTATTTGCCCGCAGAGAGAAAAAACCATCCGCTACAGTTGTATTAACACTCAAACGTGGACGCTCACTTGACCGTGAAGAAGTAGACTCTGTTGTTGATATGATTGCTTCGGCAGTACAGGGTTTAGAGCCTATGCGAGTTACTGTTACCGATCAAAATGGTCGATTACTAAATTCAGGTTCGCAAAGCTCATTAGCAGCACGCTCTCGTAAAGAATACGATTTAGAACGTAAGCGCGAACAAGAGTACCTTGAAAAAATAGACAGTATTTTAATACCGGTTGTTGGGCTTGCAAACTATACAGCTCAAGTTGATTTGAGTATGGACTTTAGCTCGATTGAGGAAACTCAAAAGCGTTATAACCCAGACCTACCAGCGGTTAGAAGCGAAACCACATTTGAAGAAAATAACATTGGCGGCCTAGCTGTTGGTATTCCAGGTGCGCTTACAAATCAGCCACCGTTAAACTCGAACATTCCTGAGGTTGCGGGGCAAGGTGGTGCAGGCACAGCTACATCACCAACACGCAGCCACAAAGAAGCAACGCGTAATTATGAACTCGACACTACAATTTCTCATAAGCGCCAGCAAAGTGGTGTAATACGTAGAATAAGCGTATCAGTTGCTGTTGACTACATTGCTAAAGTGGGAGAAAACGGTGAAACAACCATGACTCCACGCTCGGTAGAGGCATTGTCAAATATCCGTCGCTTACTACAAGGTGGTGTAGGTTTTGATATGCAACGTGGTGATGCACTTGAAGTAGTGACAGTGCCGTTTGTACGTGAAGAAACAAATTTAGCAATAGAAGTGCCACTGTGGGAACAAGACTGGTTTATGAAAATAGCCCGCCTTGTATTAGGCGCCTTAGTTATCATTGTATTGATAATGGCAGTAGTAAAACCAATGCTTAAACGCTTAATTTACCCAGACGATACACTAGAAGAATACGACGAAGATGCATTAAGTTCAGGCGTAGATATTGGCGACAATACACTTGATATGCTAAATAAAGACTTTGATTCTGCTTCGGTTGGTTTCTCAAGTGATGGTACACTGCAGTTACCGGATTTACATGGCGACGAAGATTTACTTAAAGCAATTCGTGCCCTTGTAGCTAACGAACCAGAACTATCATCACAAGTAGTCAAAGCGTGGTTAACAGAAGATGACTGATCAAGAACAAAAACAACTCCCGCCAGCCTTTGATGTTGATAAGCTAGATGGGGTAGATAAAGCCGCTATATTACTTTTGAGTTTATCAGAAGAAGATGCCGCGCAAATCCTTAAACACTTAGAGCCTAAACAGGTACAAAAAGTGGGTATGGCTATGGCTGGGTTACAGGACTTATCACAAGCTAAGATTAGCGCTGTACACAACTTGTTTATAGAACAAATTCAAAGCTTTAGTACCATTGGTTTTCAGTCAGAAGATTTTATTAAAAAAGCGCTTACTGCAGCACTTGGTGAAGACAAAGCCGCTAGCCTTATTGACCAAATTGTTATGGGCTCAGGCGCTAAAGGCTTGGATTCATTAAAATGGATGGACTCTAAGCAGGTAGCAAACATTATTCGTAATGAGCATCCACAAATTCAAACCATTGTATTATCGTACTTAGAGCCAGAGCAGTCAGCTGAGATTATTGCTCAGTTCCCTGAAAAAGTGCGCTTAGATTTAACCATGCGTATTGCAAACCTTGAAGAAGTTCAGCCAGCAGCACTGCAAGAGCTAAACGAAATCATGGAAAAACAATTTGCCGGCCAAGCAGGTGCACAAGCCGCTAAAATGGGTGGCTTAAAAGCTGCTGCAGATATTATGAACTACCTAGATACTAATGTAGAAGGGCAGTTAATGGACTCTATTCGTGAACATGACGAAGAGATGTCGCAGCAAATTCAAGACTTAATGTTTGTGTTTGAAAACTTAATGGATGTTGAAGACCGTGGTATTCAAGCAATCCTACGAGAAGTACAACAAGACGTATTAATGAAAGCAATTAAGGGCACCGACGATGCGCTTAAAGACAAAATACTGGGCAATATGTCTAAGCGTGCAGCCGAAATGCTTGCTGATGATTTAGAGGCTATGGCACCGGTACGTATAAGCGAAGTAGAAGCGGCGCAAAAAGAGATTTTATCAACAGCGCGTCGTTTATCTGACTCAGGTGAAATTCAGCTGGGCGGCGGCGGTGGCGAGGAGTTCCTGTAAACTATGAGCAAACTCAAAGGACGCACACTTCGGGCTGATGAAGCAGATGAATTATTAAAAAACTGGGCTATTCCAGATGTAGCACCAGATGAGAGCAGCTTTGGCAATCGCTCTACGGCTTACGGCACACCGCTTAGTGAGTTGTACAAAAAAGAATTAGCCGAAGAAATGCCTATTGATGAGCCGCAAGAACCAGAACTTCCTGCCCTTACGATGGTTGAGCTTGAACGCATTAGACAAGACGCGTACGAAGAAGGCCTTAAACAAGGTCATGAGCAAGGCTATATAGACGGTTTTGAAAAAGGCGTTGGTGAAGGTAAAGAAGCTGGCTACAAAGAAGGCTTAGAGCAAGGTAAAACACAAGGCCTTGAAGACGTAAAACCATTAATTGAAGAGCAGTTAACAAGTTTAAAAGCTATTTTAGAAGGGTTAACTGCACCGCTAGATAAAGTGGACGAACAAGCTGAAAAGCAATTAGTACAACTTGCTAGCATGTTAGCGGAAGCTGTTATTTATCAAGAAGTAAAAACATCGCCAGATGTGATTTTACATACGTTAAAGCAAAGTATTGATTCACTTAATGCGGAACAAGAAAAAGTACGAATACATTTAAATCCCGAAGATTTAGAACTCATAAAAGAGAGCTACGGCGAACAAACCATTATTGATAATAACTGGCAATTAATGGCAGAGCCCACTCTTGAGCGCGGTGGCTGTGAAGTTAAAACAGCGCAATCGTCACTCGATATGACTCTTAAAACACGTGTCAAAGAAACGTTGGATAGTTTTTTGCATAATAGTGGTATCTAACTACTTTATTGGCGTGTTATGTCAACTCAACGTGCACCTTTAAGCGAACGCTTATCTCAGTATCAACAACATATTAAAACCCCAGCGCCTGCTGTGGCCGGTATTTTAACGCGTGTTGTTGGCCTTACGCTTGAGGCTAGAGGTTTACGTGCACCCGTTGGTAGCCAATGTAAAATAGAAACCATGAACGGCTTTGTAGACGCCGAAATAGTCGGTTTTAACGATCAAACTTTGTACTTAATGCCTAACGACCACATTTCTGGTGTACTTCCTGGTGCACGTGTTATTCCCCAAGTTAATAACTTAGGTTTGCCTGTAGGGATGAGCTTATTGGGACGCGTGGTAGATGGCTTAGGTCGACCGCTAGATGGCCTTGGTAAAATTAATGCTGAGCATCATTTAAAGTTTGCGCAAAACACTATAAACCCGCTATCAAGAAGACCAATCACTAAGCCTATGGATGTAGGTGTGCGTGCTATTAACTCAGTTATCACAGTAGGGCAAGGCCAGCGTATGGGCTTGTTTGCAGGCTCTGGTGTGGGTAAATCAGTACTACTGGGTATGATGACCCGAGGTAGCGAAGCCGATGTCATTGTTGTTGGCTTAGTGGGGGAGCGTGGCCGCGAAGTAAAAGAATTTATTGAAGAAATACTTGGTGTAGAAGGGCGCAAACGTTCAGTTGTTGTCGCAGCGCCTGCTGATTCATCACCGCTTATGCGTTTAAAAGGCTGTGAGAGCGCCGTAACTATTGCAGAGTATTTTAGAGATCAGGGTTTAAACGTATTATTGTTACTCGATTCGGTAACGCGTTACGCAATGGCGCAACGTGAAATTGCACTTGCTGTAGGCGAGCCGCCCGCTACAAAAGGTTATCCGCCTTCGGTGTTTGCTAAATTGCCTGCGCTGGTGGAGCGTGCTGGTAATGGTGGTGAAGGGCAAGGCTCAATAACGGCTTTTTTTACGGTGTTAAGTGAAGGCGATGATATGCAAGACCCTATTGCTGATGCAGCGCGAGCTATATTAGATGGCCACATTGTACTTTCGCGTGATTTAGCTGACAGTGGGCACTATCCCGCTATAGATATAGAAAAGTCGATTTCGCGTGTTATGCCTCAAGTTGTTTCTGAGCCGCATATGCAACAAGCCCGAGTGCTTAAGCAAGTTTATTCAATGTATCAACAAAACAAAGATATGATTACTTTAGGTGCCTATCAAAAAGGGACCGATCAAATGCTCGACCAAGCTATAAATATGATGCCAAGAGTAAATGCATTTTTACAACAAGGTATGCGAGATGTCATTAGTTACGATGATGGCCTGCAAGGTCTTGCTCAGTTACTAGGACAAGCATAATGGCTAAAAACAAACTAGATTTATTGCTCAAAATTGAAAATGATAAAGAAGAAAATTTGCGCATGAGTTACTTACAAGCCAATCAAAACTTGCAAGCAAATCAACAAAAACTACAAGGTTTAAACAATTTTAGACTTGAATACTCTCAGCAGTTACACCTAAAAGGTAAGTCGGGTTTATCCAGCGCCGGGTTTGGGCAGTACCATGCCTTTATAGCTAAAATTGAAGAAGCAATTCGTCAACAAGCAAGTACTGTAAATACCGCTAAACAAGTAGTTACTCAACGTAAAACGCTGTGGCTTAAGCAGCAAATTAAAGCTAAAGCAGTCGCCAAATTAATCGAAAATCAAAAACTCAAAGCAAATGCGTTAATGGCAAAAAATGAGCAAAAAATGTTAGATGAATTTTCTGCTAATCAGTTTTTTCAACGTCGTAAAGCTTTGTAATTCAGGCACGTTAATTGCTTTGTTACTTAGTGGAATTTAACTTTTGGCAGTATGCGGTGGCATATTGCCGTAATGGTATTAGGTGATTTATGGCGATGAATAACATTTCGTTTTTAGCTTCTTCTGAAAAAGACTCTTTGTTAGCTTTTAAAGACAATAGCTTAGCTAATAGCGAAGAAAATTTAGGCGAGGAGTTTTTAAGCCAACTAAACGAAGCGCATAACTCTATGGAGCCTTTGCTAAAAGGCAATAAAAATCCCAATGCCGAAAACTCTATTGCCATACCTAAGCATAAACAGCCAGAAGAAAATGAAAATCTGAGCGTAAAGCTAGATGAAGTAACAACAGATGAAGTTACTTTTGTGTCTGTTGAGATGCTTGATCAAATTAATTCAGCACAAGCAATGAGCACTTCGGTCAATAAGCCGTTCGATGCAACTAACAGTTTAGAATCAGAAAATGCAGAGCTAGAAGCTACACAAGCAGAGAATACCAAAATAGAGAATACAGAAATAGAGAATACACAATTACAAAGCACACAAGTAATTGCATCCACTAATACAAGTGATGAAGTATCGGCTAAAGAAGCGAATACAGCCAGTGTAGTGCAAAATCCAATTGCCACTAATGTAGACTCTAAAACGGCTAAATTAACTGATTCAAAAAGTGATAACTTTAGCTCACCATCTTTGAATTCGTTACCATTAAATGAAGGCAAGCATCGTAAAAGTGGTGTTGCTGAAGCTATTGAAGGGCCATTAAATTCTATAAATAAAAAGCCCGATGACAGCATTGGCCCTATATTAGAAAAACCTGAAGTTGTCTCAACCTCAATGAGTTCTAGAGAGCAGCTAGGACAAAATAAGTCTGCTGATGAAAATAATATAGTTTTGCCAACACTCACCGACAAAGCGGGCGTTACTCAGTCTTCTTCAGCCGCAACTGAAGCTGATAATAATGCAGCAATAGATACGTTAATGACTAAAGATGAGAGCTTAATTAAAGCTAATGATGTTATTGCTAGTTTAACGCCTGAGCAGCGCTCACAACTTAACGCGCAAATTAAGGTATTAGAAAATACTGATTCAACCAGTAACGCAACTAGTAGCACTTCAAATCTTAAGCAAATGCTTGCGCAATTTATTACTGATAATGAAGAAGCACAGGGTAGCGTAGCTAAACACTCTTTTAGTGCAGAAATCAATTCACTTAATACAACTGAAAAACAAAGCTTATTAACGCAATTAAACGCTTATATTAAAACAGAGCAGCCTAAAGGCGAGCAATTGGCAGTGCTTAAGCAAACAGTTAATGAATTAAAAGCTTCAATTGAAATAGGACTTGCCGATACCGCTAAGACCGACTCAAAAACGTTTGTAGCGTCAGAGACTCCTAATACAGTATATAATCCACAAAAGTTAAGCTTAAAGACATCGACAAACGAAGGGGCTGATTTAAATAAAGCCGTAACAACCTCAACTAAGGGTGATGATTTATTAAAATCACTTGAAGAATTACAAAAAGATGGCCTTAAAAAAATAACTGCAGAACAAACTCCTGTACGCGTGGCACAAGTATTTACGCAAATTACAGCTGCTTTAAATACTCAGCAAACGAGCACATTAAGCCAATACGACTCATTAAGTTACGAGCAGAGCTTACTTGATACCCAAATAATACAAACTCAACAATTACAAAGTACATCGCAAGTTAAGCAAGTAAGTATTGATCCTGGTGTAATGCAGGCAATTAATATTGTTAAAAGTGATGCAGCTAAATTACTGCAAGAGCGCGTTAGCTCAATGCTGAGCATTAATAACAAAGAAGCAGAAATTCGCCTAGATCCTCCCGAAATGGGCAGTATGCAAATACGTATTCGTAGCGATGCAGAACAAGCACATATAAACTTTGTAGTACAAAACCAGCAAGCCAAAGAAGCACTTGAACAATCAATGCCGCGCTTACGTGAAATGTTAGCGCAACAAGGGTTAGAGCTTGGTGAAAGCACTATTTCTTATGGGCAATCAGGTGGTGAAACTGCTGAGCAAAGTGAGAGTGGAACCCAAGGTGATTTGGCTAATAATAAGTCAGTTAATGATGAAAACGATGAGCAAGCAAATAACACTGCACAAAGTTCTCGACAACAAACTTCATCATCAATAGATTACTATGCCTAAGTGCTGCTATTATAATAACTAAAACAAGCAAGTACCTTTGCGATTAAAGGAATCATGATGGCTGAAGAAACAAGTTTAGAAATTGAAGAAACCGGTAAAAGCAAAAAGAAACTAATAATAATCATAGTAGCTGTACTACTTATTGTAGGCGGTGCTGCAGGTTACTTTTTTATGTCGGGTTCGGATGCGCCAGTTGAAACCTTAGATGAAGAGACTGCGATGTCAGCAGATGCTCCTTCTGCTGCAGTTGGTGATTCAGCTGAAATAGGCAGTGCTTTATATGTGTCAATGCCACGCCCATTTGTATTTAACGTTCCCGGTTCAAGTCGCGACAGAATTGTGCAAATTAAAGTACAGTTACTAGTACGTGGCGAAGTAAATGAAGAAACAGCCAAAAAACACATTCCACTAATAGAAGGGACGCTACTAAGCGTGTTTTCTACTACAACTGCTGATGAGTTAAGTACGAGCTCTGGTAAAGAAACACTTCGTTTTTCTGCACTTGAAAAGGTACAAAAAGCCTTAATGGATGTTGAAGGCAGCAAAGTAATTGAGCGGGTATTGTTTACCGGCTTTGTGATGCAATAAGGGGTTAGCGTGAGCGATTTATTATCCCAAGACGAAATTGATGCGCTATTACATGGCGTTGATGACGTTGAAGAGGAAGATATACACGAAGGTGAAGATGGCGGGGGAAGTACGCTTCAGTACGATTTTTCTTCGCAAGATCGGATCGTGCGTGGTCGTATGCCGACGCTGGAAATTGTTAATGAACGCTTTGCTCGTCATATGCGAATTAGCCTATTTAACATGATGCGCCGCACCGCAGAGGTGTCTATTAACGGCGTGCAAATGATTAAGTTTGGCGAGTATATTCATACTTTATTTGTTCCAACCAGCTTAAATATGGTGCGTTTTAGACCTTTAAAAGGCACTGGCCTGATTACCATGGAAGCACGACTTGTGTTTATTTTGGTAGATAACTTTTTTGGTGGTGACGGGCGTTATCATGCAAAAATAGAAGGCCGAGAATTTACCCCAACAGAGCGCCGAATTGTACAAATGCTCCTTAAAATAATCTTTGAAGATTATAAAGAAGCTTGGGCACCGGTTATGGATGTATCGTTTGAATATCTCGATTCTGAAGTAAACCCAGCTATGGCTAATATTGTAAGCCCAACTGAGGTTGTGGTTATTAGTTCTTTCCATATTGAGCTCGATGGTGGCGGTGGCGATTTTCATATAGCACTTCCGTATTCAATGCTTGAGCCAATTCGAGAGCTGTTAGATGCGGGTGTTCAGTCTGATACTGAAGATACTGATTTGCGTTGGAGCAAAGCGCTTCGCGATGAAATAATGGATGTAGAGGTTGAAATATCAACTCAGTTGCTTGAAGTTGATTTAACCTTAAAACAAATTATGGAACTCAAAGCCGGTGATATTATTCCGGTTGAAATGCCTGAGCATATAACCGTATTTGTTGAAGAACTCCCTACATTTAGAGCCAAAATGGGTCGCTCTCGCGATAATGTTGCGCTTCAAATTAGTGAAAAAATTAAACGACCTGATTCAGTTAAATCTGAGCTGCATGTATTTACCAAAGGCGGCAAGAAAATTGACTCAGATGCAGAATTAGCAGAACTAGAAGATGATTTACACCTCTCTGACGGTGTAGACTTAGACTGGTAATTGATTAAAAGGTTAAAAGTATGAGCGATGATCAAGACACAATGGATGAATGGGCAGCAGCATTAGCAGAAGCCGAAGCTCCAGATGATAGTAGCGAAGCACATGTTGCAGAGCTTGATGAGTTAAGTGATTCAAAACACGAAATGAGTGGCGATGAAAAACGAAAACTCGACACTATTTTAGATATCCCCGTTACTATTTCAATGGAAGTAGGACGCTCTAAAATTAATATTCGTAACTTATTGCAACTTAACCAAGGCTCTGTTGTTGAGCTTGACCGTGTTGCGGGCGAGCCGCTAGACGTGCTAGTTAATGGTACTTTGATAGCCCATGGTGAAGTAGTTGTAGTAAACGACAAGTTTGGTATTCGCTTAACTGACGTGATAAGCCAAGTAGAGCGGATCAAAAAACTACGATGAGCTTATTAGTTGCTTTAACGAGTTCCGTTTTTTCAAAAGCAGATGTGGCAACACCTACTGGAGATATACTCTCTATGGTGCTGTCGCTTGTAATGGTGCTAGTACTAATTATTGTGCTGGCATTTTTTGTTAAAAAGCTTAATCCAAATTTAGCAAACAGCGATGAATTTAAAGTAGTCAGAAGTCTACCTTTGGGTTCTCGCGAGCGTTTAATGGTTGTTGAGATAGATAATGCTCAGCATTTACTTGGTGTAACTCCCCACAGTATTAATTACTTACACAAGTTAGAAACTCCATTAAGTGAAAAAGAACTACCTGAACTCGCTAAACGATTTGGTAAACTTTTAAACCCGCAATCAAACCAAAATAAAAAGAATTAAACCTATGACAAAGTGGCTGCTTATTATTTTTGCCATGGTGTTTGTACCAAATGTAAGCGCAGAAGGAATTGATGCGCTTACTATTACAACAAACGCTGATGGCACACAAGATTACTCAGTAACGTTACAAGTTTTAGCAATTATGACGGCGCTGAGTTTTATACCGGCTGCCATAATTATGATGACCTCCTTTACACGAATAATTGTTGTACTCGCCATTTTGCGCCAAGCGATTGGTTTGCAGCAAACACCGTCGAACCAAGTGTTATTAGGGATGTCGCTTTTTCTAAGTATTTTTATAATGTCGCCTATTTATCAGCAGGTAAACGAGCGAGCTATAGAACCTTACTTAAATGAGCAGGTTACTTCAGTACAAGCTTTAGAGCTGGCTAAAGAGCCAATGAAAGCCTTTATGCTTTCTCAAGTGCGTCTCAAAGACTTAGAAACGTTTGCTAAAATTGCAGGTTACGATCAGCTAGATTCGCCACAAGATACACCGTTAATAGTGCTTATACCCGCCTTTGTAACCAGTGAATTGCAAACCGCATTTATAATAGGGTTTATGTTTTTTATCCCATTTTTAATTGTTGATTTAGTGGTCGCCTCAGTATTAATGGCGATGGGTATGATGATGCTTTCACCCATGATTGTGTCCTTACCGTTTAAAATTATGTTATTTGTACTTGTAGACGGCTGGAGCTTAGTGATGGGTACCTTAGCCAAAAGCTTTGGTTTAGGGACTTAGTATGCAAAGCATTAACATGACCCAACAATAGGAGTACAACATGGAACCGGAAATTTTTGTTGATATCCTAAGTGACGCTCTTTTTTTAGTTATTAAGCTTGTGTCTGCAATTGTAGTCCCAGGCTTAATTATTGGTTTAGTTGTGGCTGTGTTTCAGGCCGCAACGTCTATCAATGAACAAACATTGAGCTTTTTACCTCGTTTATTAATTACCATTAGTGCGCTTATTGTGGGTGGGCATTGGCTTACTCAAGAGCTAATGGACTTTTTTACTCGCCTAGTATTACTTATTCCTGAAATTGCAGGTTAAACGTGGAATACCCCTTTGCTGTCGTTATTCAATGGTTGAGCGATTTTTTGTTGCCGCTGGTACGCATTAGCTCAATGATTATGATTATGGCTGGTTTGGGGGCTAAAAATGTTCCTACACGTATAAAAATGGGTTTATCGGTTGTTGTAACTTTTGTTGTAGTTCCTGTTCTGCCCCCAGCTACATTCACTAATTTATTTTCGTTTGAGATGATTTTAGTCGTTATTCAACAAATGATGATTGGTGTTGCTATTGGTTTTGCATCTATACTTTTATTAAATACTTTTGTGTTAGCAGGGCAAATACTCGCGATGCAAACCGGTTTAGGTTTTGCTTCGGTTATTGACCCTTCTAATGGCGCGAGTGTGCCTGCTGTGGGCCAGTTTTTCCTTATTTTGGCCACCCTATTATTTTTTGCTTTTAACGGTCATTTAATGATGATTCAAATGGTGGTGCATAGTTTTCAAGTGCTACCCATTGATGGCACATGGTGGTCTGTAGATCATTACTGGGACATAGTGACCTGGGGCGGCTGGATGTTTACTACAGCACTTGTACTTTCACTTGCACCGCTTACCGCGATGCTCGTTATTAATATGTCGTTTGGTATTATGACGCGTGCAGCACCGCAATTAAATATTTTCTCTATTGGTTTTCCGTTTACCTTGGTAGCGGGACTTATTATTATTTGGGCGACACTAGGTAACTTTGTTACTCAGTTTGAGTTTCAATGGTTAAAAATGGTTGAGCTAATGTGTACTTTAGTTGGTTGCTCACCTTAGGGGAAAGTCATGTCTGAAGACTCAGGACAAGAAAAAACAGAAGAACCCACATCCAAAAAGCTTGAAGAATCTAAAAAGAAAGGCCAAATAGCGCGCTCAAAAGAGCTAGGTACCATGTTTGTACTTATTTTTTCGGCTATATCGCTTTTGATGTATGGGCCAGAAATTGGCAAAGGTTTATACAATGTAATGGGCCGAACCCTTAGCTTAAATCGCAACGAAGCCTTTGATACCACTAAAATGTTTGCCGTATGGGGAGAGGTTGCAGACGCTTTAATGTTTCCTATGGCTATGTTTGTATTAATTATAGTTTTGGCTGCATTTATTGGGAATACGTTACTAGGTGGTTTTAATTTTAGCTGGGAAGCCGCTGCACCTAAAGCAAGTAAAATGTCGCCAATGAAAGGCTTTAAACGTATGTTTGGCCCGCAAGCGGCTATTGAGCTTGTAAAGTCACTTTTAAAATTTGGTTTGGTTGCAAGTTTTGCTATATTTTTAATTAATACCTATTTTGATGAAATACTGCATTTAAGTTTAGAAAGTGCACCAGGTAATATTATTCATGCCTTAGAGATTTTAGGCTGGATGTTTTTAGGCCTTTCATGCACTTTAATTATTATTGCGGCTATTGATGCACCATTTCAAAGTTATAACCATAACAAACAACTTAAAATGACAATGCAAGAAATTAAAGATGAGTATAAAAACTCTGAAGGTGACCCACAAATAAAAGCGCGTATTAGGCAAACACAAAGGCAAATGTCGCAAAACCGTATGATGCAAGATGTCCCTGACGCTGATGTTATTGTTACCAACCCAACTCACTACTCTGTAGCATTAAAATACGATACAGAGCGCGCAGGTGCGCCTATAGTACTTGCTAAAGGTATTGATGAAATGGCGATGCAAATTAGAAAAGTAGCAATAGGGAATGAAGTACCTATTTTAGAATCCCCCATGTTGACCCGAGCGCTTTATCATACGGCTGAAGTAGGAGAGCAAATACCCGATCAGCTATTTACTGCAGTAGCGCAAGTTTTAGCGTATGTATTTCAGCTTAAGCGCTTTAATAAAGGGCGCGGTAAACGTCCAACTAAGCTCAATAACAAGCTCCCAATCCCCGATGCCTACAAGTATTAAACCGTTAACTTAGTAACTTGGAATAGTTATTGCAAATTCTACGTAGTGTCAATTTTTTGAAATTGTAGAATTATGAGTTTTAAAGCGGTATTACAACAACTTAACAGAGACAAAAAAGACTATGCCAAAGGGGTAGGTACTCCTTTGCTTGTGCTTGCAGCCTTGGGAATGGTGATCTTACCGTTACCGCCATTTTTACTCGATATCCTTTTCTCGTTTAATATTGCCCTCGCATTAGTGGTTTTACTCGTGACTGTTTACACGATGAAGCCGGTTGAGTTTGGTATATTCCCCTCTGTATTACTAATCGCTACGATTATGCGTTTAGCGCTTAACGTTGCCAGCACTCGAGTTGTATTACTTGAAGGTCATAATGGTGGTGATTCTGCCGGTAAAGTAATTGAAGCGTTTGGCTCAGTTGTTATTGGTGGTAACTACGCAGTTGGTTTGGTCGTATTTTTAATCCTTATTATTATTAACTTTGTGGTAATTACCAAAGGTGCTGGGCGTATTTCTGAGGTATCTGCACGTTTCACCCTTGATGCAATGCCGGGTAAACAAATGGCAATCGACGCCGATTTAAACGCTGGTTTTATCAGTGCTGAGCAAGCGCGTGACCGCCGCGAGGAAGTAACTCGCGAAGCCGATTTTTACGGCTCAATGGATGGTGCGAGTAAATTTGTAAAAGGCGATGCCATTGCAGGTATTGTTATATTAATCATCAATATTGTTGGTGGTTTATTTGTCGGTATGATTCAACATAATTTGAGTTTTGGCAACGCAATGGAAGTATATACATTACTTACCATTGGTGATGGCTTAGTTGCTCAACTCCCTTCTTTACTGCTTTCAATTGGTACCGCGATTGTTGTAACACGTCAAAATGAGTCGCTCAATATGGGTGATCAATTTAAGAAACAACTAGGTAACGAAAAATCACTCTTTATTGCTTCAGGTATTTTGATCATCATGGGTTTAGTGCCTGGTATGCCGCATTTTGCTTTTTTAAGTTTAGGTGCGTTATTGGGTTATTTAGCTTACTACACACAGCAAACTAAGTTAAAAGCCGCTGCAGCAGAAGCCGAAGAAGCCGCCAGTGGCGGAAGCGCTGCAACAGGTATTGCCAATAAACAAGAGCAAAAAGAACTTGGTTGGGATGATGTTCAGCAGGTTGACGTAATTGGCCTAGAAGTAGGTTACAGATTAATTCCGTTGGTAGATCAATCTCAAGGTGGTGAGCTACTTAATCGTATTAAAGGTGTACGTAAAAAGCTTTCTCAAGAACTTGGTTTTTTAGTACCACCTGTTCATATTCGCGATAATTTAGAGCTTGATCCAAATGCTTACAGAATAACGCTAATGGGTGTTTCAACCGGTGAAAGCGAACTTAAACATGGCGACGAGCTAGCGATTAACCCAGGGCAAGTATTTGGTCCTATTAAAGGGGTTGAAACTAAAGATCCTGCGTTTGGCCTTGATGCAGTATGGATCAAGCCTGATCAAAAAGATGAAGCGCAATCACTAGGTTATACCGTTGTAGATTCAGCCACGGTAGTCGCCACTCATATTAGCCAGTTATTAACTAACAGTGCGGCGTTGCTACTAGGGCATGAAGAAGTTCAAAACCTGCTTGATATGCTTGCTAAAAGCCATCCTCGCTTAGTAGAAGGACTAGTACCTGATGTGTTGCCATTAACTGCAATTGTAAAAGTACTGCAAAATTTATTGAATGAAGGTGTAGCTATTCGCGATATGCGCTCAATTGTTCAAACCCTTGTTGAGTATGGTCCGCGTAGCCAAGACCCTGATGTATTAACGGCTGCAGTGCGTATTTCTCTGCGTAGGTTAATTGTTCAAGATGCGGTTGGTATGTCATCAGAAATCCCTGTCATAACCTTGGCACCTGAGTTGGAACAGATGTTGCATCAGTCATTACAAAATGCAGGCGATGAAGGTGCCGGTATTGAGCCTGGACTTGCAGAGCGACTTCAAGTGTCATTGACACAAGCGCATCAAAATCAAGAAATGGCCGGTGAACCTTCTATATTGCTAACGTCAGGAATGTTACGCACTGTGTTATCTCGTTTTGTTAAGTACACCATTCCAGGATTGAGAGTGATGTCTTACCAAGAGGTACCAGACGAAAGACAGATCAAGATTGTTAGCTCTGTAGGCCAACAATAAGATTTTAACAGGGGTTGAATCATGAAAATTAAACGTTTTTTTGCTAAAGATATGCGCACAGCACTTAAAGAAGTTAAAGATGAGTTAGGTGTTGATGCGGTTATTATGTCAAATAAGAAGCTGGCTAACGGTGTAGAAATTGTAGCGGCAGTTGATTATGACAAAGCAGCCCCTAAAGTAGCAGCGCAACCACAACGTACTGCAGAGCCGCGTGCTCAAGCACCACAGCAAAGTATGCATAATTTTGTAAAACCAGAGCCTCAGCGTGCCAAACCAGAGCCGCAGGCAAAAGTGGCTGACAGCCTACAGGCTTTGTTAGAGCGCCAATCACCGCGTCCTCGCTCCCCTGAACTTGCATCAATGTTTTCACAATCAGGTATTGATACTACCGATAACTATCAAGAACCAGTTATGGAACAGCGTACTAAAAATATGTTTGCTCCTGAAAATGCAGCGCCAGTTCGTCCACAAACTCAAGCGGATAGCTTAGGTTTTGATGATTTAGACAGCGACTTTGATGATTTAGATAGTCCAGTAACGGCTCGCCAACAAACACCCAATAATGAAAGCGAAGAAATGACAACAATGCGTGAAGAAATGAACGCAATTCGTCAATTACTTGAGCATCAAGTATCAGGCTTAATGCAGCAAGATATGGCGCGTCGCGATCCAACACGCGCTTGCATGGTTGACCGCTTAGTCGGTATGGGTATTGATAAAGAAGTAGCGCAACAAATGGCATGTTTTGTACCTGATGATGTATCTCGTAAGCAAGGCTGGAAAGCGTTGTTAACGATGGTCGAAGATCAAATGCAAACAACCAATAATGAAATACTTCGCCAAGGTGGTGTATATGCGTTAGTGGGTCCAACAGGTGTTGGTAAAACAACAACAGTTGCTAAGCTTGCAGCTTTAGGCGCACAAAAATATGGCGCTGATAAAGTGGCCTTAATAACCACTGATACATACAGAATTGGTGCTTATGAACAGCTTGCTACTTACGGCCGTATTATTGGTTGTGGTGTAAAGCAAGTTAAAGATGCTAATGAATTAGCTGAAGTTTTATATCATTTACGAAATAAACGTCTAGTATTAATTGATACAGCAGGTATGAGTCAGCGAGATTTACGTTTAACTGAGCAGTTAAACACGTTAATGCGTAACCAACGTGTGGATATTCGCAGCTACTTAGTACTAAGCGCGACGGCACAAATTAATGTATTACAAGAAACAGTACGTCACTTTAAAAAAGTACAGTTAAGTGGTTGTATTTTCACTAAGTTAGATGAATCATTAAGTTTGGGTGAGATTATTAGTATTGCGATTCAAAATCGCCTTCCAATAGGGTATCTTACTAACGGTCAACGAGTGCCAGAAGATATTCGTGTTGCAAATGCTGAAAAACTAGTGAAAAAGGCTGAGCAGTTATATTTAAAAAGAACAAAAGCACAACATTCAAGGCACCAAGCAGTGGCGCCAAGTACAGTAGGGATGTATGATTAACACAGTATTAGATCAAGCAAGCGGCCTGCGCAAAATGAGTCAAAACAATAACAACGGCGTAAAAGTTATCGCTGTAACCGGTGGTAAAGGTGGGGTGGGGAAAACAAATGTTTCTCTAAATACCGCTATTGCACTAGGGCAACAAGGTAATAGAGTATTAGTGCTGGATGCTGACCTAGGTTTAGCAAACTGTGATGTGATGCTTGGTTTACGTGTAGAGCGCAATTTATCACACGTTTTGTCAGGTGAATGTGAGCTTGACGAGATTTTAGTTGAAGGGCCTGCTGGTATTAAAATTGTACCTGCTACATCGGGCTCGCAAAGTATGGTTGAATTATCGCCATCTGAGCATGCCGGGCTAATTCGTGCATTTAGCGAATTGAATACCGAATTTGATATTTTAATTGTAGATACAGCCGCTGGTATTTCAGACATGGTGCTAAGCTTCTCACGAGCAGCACAAGATGTAATGGTTGTAGTGTGCGATGAACCAACATCAATAACCGATGCTTACGCACTTATTAAAGTATTAAGCCGCGAGCACGGTGTTTATAAGTTCAAAATTGTTGCCAATATGGTCCGCAGTATGCGTGAAGGCACTGAATTGTTTGCAAAACTATCTAAAGTTACCGATCGCTTTTTAGATGTTTCAATGGAGCTAGTAGCAACGGTTCCTTATGACGAAAATATGCGCAAAGCAACACGTCGCCAAAAGGTGATTGTTGAGCTCTTTCCAAGTTCGCCAGCCGCTCTCGCGTTTAAAGCGCTGGCGACAAAAGCAGTTAAATGGCCAATACCAAATCAACCATCTGGGCATTTAGAGTTTTTCATTGAGAAACTAGTAAACGGCTAATTATGACAACATTGGTGAATAGAGCTATGGGATATCAATCAACACAAAACTTAAATGTGATTGTTGAGAAACATGCATCACTTGTTAAAAAAGTGGCATGTCATCTAATTGCTCGATTACCACCTAGCGTTCAGCTTGATGATTTAATTCAATCAGGAATGATAGGTTTAATAGAAGCTTCAAAAAACTTTGATGCAACAAAAGGCGCAAGCTTTGAAACCTTCGCCGGTATTCGTATTCGCGGGGCTATGCTTGATGAAATGCGCCGTGGTGATTGGGCTCCTCGTTCAGTACACCGTAAAAGCCGACAAGTTGCAGAAGCAATTACTGGGCTCGAAAGCAGTCTGAATCGCGAACCAACAGATACAGAAGTTGCTGAAAAACTTGAAATTTCACTCAATGAGTACCATCATATTTTAAATGATGTTAATACCAGTAAAGTATTAGGTATAGAAGACCTTGGTGTAGATGAGGATGTTATTACTCCCGTAGGCCAAGATTTAGCGCTAGACAAACCTTTTAATAATGTTAAAAATGATCGGTTTAATGAGTCTTTGCTAAATGCAATAAAGTCATTACCAGAGCGTGATGCAATGGTACTTTCTTTATACTATAACGATGAAATGAATTTAAAAGAAATAGGACATATACTCGATGTAAGTGAATCGCGTGTAAGTCAGATACATGGTCAGGCGATGATTAAGCTTAAAGCTAAAATCAATGACTGGATAAACTAGTAGTAAGTAAACTAAGGTTAATACCTCACTGGGGGATGTTTTGGATAAAAACATGAAAATTCTTGTAGTTGATGATTTTTCAACGATGAGACGAATTATAAAAAACCTATTACGTGACTTAGGTTTCACTAACGTTCAAGAAGCTGATGACGGGTCTACAGCTCTGCCTATGTTACAAAATCAAGTATTTGATTTTGTGGTTACAGATTGGAATATGCCGGGAATGCAAGGTATTGACCTTCTAAGAGCAATTCGTGCAGATGATAAGTTAAAACATATCCCTGTATTGATGGTAACGGCAGAAGCTAAAAAAGAACAAATAATTGCTGCAGCGCAAGCTGGCGTTAATGGTTATATTGTTAAGCCATTTACGGCTGGAACATTAAAAACTAAATTAGAAAAAGTATTTGAACGCTTAGGCTAATGATGGGGGAGAGGCTTATGTCAGCACCAGCTGCGCCTCAAATAACGTTAGAACAAGCTCGTCAACTCGTCATTTATTTAGAAAACGATGAGCAAGATAAAGCTAATCAGTTGATTTTAGAGACAGCTTCGCAAGAGCAGTCTAAATTATTTGCTGAAGTTGGGAAGTTGACTCGTCAACTGCACGAAGCACTTAAAAGCTTTGAGCTTGATACTCGCTTAACTAACATAACGACAGATGCGATTCCAGATGCTAAAAAGCGGCTTAATTATGTTATAGAAATGACAGAAAATGCGGCTAATAAAACAATGGATGCTGTTGAGGCTAGTTTACCTATAGCTCAGCAACTTGCAGATGAAATATCTCATATCAAACCGACATGGGATCGTTTAATGAGCCGGGAGATTGAGCTTGGTGAGTTTAAACAACTTTGCCATAGTATCGATAAGTTTATGAATAACTCTCATCATAAAACGGATGAGCTTCAAAGCTTAATGACAAATGTACTAATGGCTCAAGACTATCAAGACTTAACAGGTCAAGTTATTCGCCGTGTTATAGAACTTGTTAGAGAAGTAGAAGAAAGCTTACTTCATCTTTTAACAGCGTTTGCTGAACAAGATGACAGTGACAACACAGCGAATAAAGTAGAACAACAAAAAATAAAAGAACCAGTTGCCACACAAACTTTAGCAGGTCCTGAAGGCCCTATTATTGATAAAGAATCGCGTAATGATGTTGTATCTGATCAAGATGAAGTCGATGATCTTTTATCAAGTTTGGGCTTCTAAGAGGAGAGTAACTGCATGTTTGAAGTCGATGAAGATATTTTACAAGACTTTCTTGTAGAGGCAGGAGAAATCCTAGAGCTTTTATCTGAACAGTTAGTTGAACTGGAAAATAATCCAGAAGATACCGAGTTACTAAATGCCATATTTAGAGGCTTTCACACTGTAAAAGGTGGTGCAGGCTTTTTAGCTATGACAGAACTTGTTGATGCTTGCCACGGCGCTGAAAACGTATTTGATTTACTACGTCAAGGCGTGCGAACGGTCAATTCAGAGTTAATGGATGTTATTTTACAAGCGCTCGACACCATTAATGAAATGTTCGCGACTATCCAAAATAGGGATAAGCCAGAACCAGCAGATCCTGAGTTACTTCAAACCCTCCACATTTTGGGCCTACCTCCAACAGAAGCCGAGCTTAACGGAGTCGCTTCAGAAACTGACGTTGAACAACCTCTTGATGAAGTAGTTGATACGCCAATAGCTGATGAGGAAGATCCATTTGCATTTGATGAAATGTTTAGCGGAACTCCTTCGGTTAGTGATGCTGAAATAAACGAAATCACTGAAGATGAATTTGAAAACTTACTTGATGAACTACACGGTAAAGGACAAGGTCCTGCAGTTGAAAAGCCAGTAGCAAGTAGTAGTGATTTTAATGGTGATATTACTGATGATGAATTTGACAGCTTATTAGACGAGTTACATGGAGTTGGCAGTTTTGGTGAGGTTGCGAGTAAAGCACCTGAGCAAAGTAGTGTAGTTAGAGCACCTGTAGAACCAGCTAAACCAGCGTCAAATACTGCTAATTCATCAGATGATGAAATTAGTGATGATGAATTTGAAGCGCTTCTTGATGAACTTCATGGTAAAGGCACTGCACCTAAATCAATAGAAAGCACTCCAGCTGTGAAACAGCCCAATATCCCAGCTAAACCAGCTGCAAAAGCGAGTGTGCCTGTAAAAAAACCAGAACCTGTAAAAGCACCCGCTTCTAAACCGGTAGAAAAACCGGTTACTAAAGCAGCGCCAGCAACGCCTAAAAAATCAGCGCCACCAGCAGCAGAGACGACAGTTCGCGTAGATACAAAACGACTTGACCAAATTATGAATATGGTTGGTGAGTTAGTACTTGTGCGAAATCGTTTGGTTAGTTTAGCGACCAATTCAGACAGTGAAGCAATGGGTAAAGCAATCTCTAACTTAGATGTAGTGACTGCTGATATTCAAGGCGCGGTTATGCAAACGCGAATGCAACCAATTAAAAAGGTATTTGGTCGTTTCCCTCGCGTAGTACGCGATTTAGCACGCAGCTTAAACAAAGACATTGACTTACAACTTGTAGGTGAAGAAACCGATTTAGATAAAAACTTAGTGGAAGCACTAGCCGATCCGCTTGTGCATTTAGTTCGAAACTCAGTTGACCACGGTATTGAAATGCCAGCTGTTCGTGAGGCTGCCGGTAAGCCTAGAACAGGTAATGTTACTTTATCAGCGTCTCAGGAAGGCGACCATATTTTGTTGACCATTAAAGATGATGGCGCTGGTATGGATGCTGAGAAACTGAAAAAAATAGCAATTAGTAAAGGCGTGCTCGATCACGATCAAGCGAGTCGACTTTCTGACACTGAAGCATACAACCTAATTTTTGCACCTGGCTTTTCTACAAAAGAAGAGATATCTGATATTTCAGGTCGTGGTGTTGGAATGGATGTGGTGAAAACTAAAATCACCCAATTAAACGGCTCTGTAAGTATTCAATCTGAGTTAGGTGTAGGTACTATTTTAGAGATAAAAGTACCACTTACCTTAGCCATATTACCGACCTTAATGGTAATTGTTGGCGCACAAACATTTGCGTTACCACTTGCAGGTGTTAGTGAAATATTCAACTTAGATTTAACGAAAACAAATGTGGTTGATGGGCAATTAACAATTATTGTGCGTAAAAAAGCAATACCGTTATTCTACCTCGAGCACTGGTTAGTTAAAGGCTCAGATCGTTCACAGCGAAAAGCAAAAGGCCATGTAGTTATTGTGCAAATTGGTACGCAGCAAATTGGTTTTGTTGTTGACTCATTAATTGGCCAAGAAGAAGTAGTGATTAAGCCGCTTGATGCGTTACTTCAAGGAACACCAGGTATGGCAGGTGCTACAATAACTTCGGATGGTGGCATTGCACTGATTTTAGACGTTCCAAACATGTTAAAACATTACGCAGGCTAATAATAAAGTAGGTATATATTTAATATATACCTACGCATAAATTTAATAAGAGAGCTAAATGGCCGTTAAAGTTTTAGTTGTTGATGATTCAAGCTTTTTTCGCCGCAGGGTAAGCGAAATTCTTGAACAAGATAGCGACATACAAGTTATAGGCTTTGCTGTGAATGGCAGAGAAGCTGTTGAAAAAGCAGCTCAGCTACGTCCAGATATGATCACTATGGATGTCGAAATGCCTGTGCTTGATGGTATTAGCGCAGTTAAAGAGATAATGGCGAGTAATCCAACCCCGATCTTAATGTTTTCATCACTCACGCGTGATGGCGCAACTGCAACATTTGATGCGCTAGATGCAGGAGCAATGGATTTTTTACCGAAAAAGTTTGAAGACATTGCACGCAATAATGAAGACGCTATAAAGCTTTTACAAAATAAAGTGAAAGATATAG
Source organism: Pseudoalteromonas sp. SWYJZ19 (assembly GCF_015864375.1). Classification (NCBI taxonomy): domain Bacteria; kingdom Pseudomonadati; phylum Pseudomonadota; class Gammaproteobacteria; order Alteromonadales; family Pseudoalteromonadaceae; genus Pseudoalteromonas; species Pseudoalteromonas sp. SWYJZ19. The sequence goes on along the minus strand of NZ_JADYXI010000008.1, from coordinate 23,407 downwards.
GGCGAAGACGTTTACCGCGAACGTTTAAAGCTGCAACACCACCTAAGCCAGTAATATCAACTAAACCGATAACAAGCTCACTTTCGCAAAGAACAAACACACTAACACCTTCGATAAAACAACCCGATAGAAGCTTTCAAAGAGCAGCCCCTACAACATCGTCAGGTTCAAATATTGCCTCAATGCGAGCAAGTGGAAAGCAATACCAGCTTGTGGCTATTGGCACTTCTACAGGTGGCCCTGTTGCACTACAAACTATACTGACTCAATTGCCAGCTAATTTCCCTCACCCTATTTTACTTATTCAGCATATGCCTGCAGCTTTTACACCTGCATTTGCGGCACGTTTAAATGGCCTGTGCCAAATAAAAGTGAAAGAAGCGCAACAAGGTGACCGCTTACAACCAGGAACGGCTTATCTAGCGCCTGGCGGACAGCAGATGATGGTAGAAGGGCGTGGTGCAAATAGAACACTGCGCGTATTTGAAGATCATAGCGAGAGAATAAGTTATAAACCGAGTGTAGATGTAACTTTTGCCAGTGCAGCAAAAACGTATCAAGGCGATGTGCTTGCTATCGTTTTAACAGGCATGGGCGCTGATGGACGTGACGGTGCAAGAATGTTAAAGCAAACGGGTGCAACCATTTGGGCACAGGATGAGAAAAGCTGTGTTGTTTATGGAATGCCTCAAGCCATTGCTAATGCGGGGCTTTCGAGTGAAAGCTTAGCATTAAACGATGTTGCAGCACGTATCAAGAGAGAGGTAGGTTGTGGATAAACTCTCAATATTTGGACTATTTGTAGCACTGGGCGCAATAGGTTTAGGTTACTCTTTAGAAGGTGGCGTTGTTTCTGCTTTATTTAATGGTCCTGCCCTTATTATTGTATTAGGCGGCACGCTTGGTGCTGTTATGTTGCAAACATCAGCAAGTACCTTTAAAAAAATGCTAAATATGAGCTCTTGGGTTTTTGTTGCGCCACAATATGATATTGAAGATGCAATAGATCAAGTTAAGCGATGGTCTCATAAGGCACGTCAAGAAGGTTACTTAGCGCTTGAAAACGAAGCGCTAGCTCACCCAGATGCATATGCAGCAAAAGGTTTAAGCTTGCTTGTAGATGGCTGCTCAGAGCAAAAACTACGTGACACGCTTGAAATTGATTTACTGCTAGAACGCGATCGCTTGCTTGAAGCCGCACGTGTTTATGAAGCGATGGGGGGCTACAGTCCTACCATTGGTATTTTAGGTGCTGTGCTTGGTTTAATACAGGCAATGTCGTTTATTACCGATCCACAAATGCTTGGTGCAGGCGTTGCAACGGCATTTATCGCGACTATTTATGGTGTTGGTTTAGCTAATTTATTGTTTTTACCTATGGCAAATAAGTTAAAACAGCGTGTAGAGCAAAAAATGCTTTACCATGAAATGCTTGCCGAAGGTGTGATTGCAATAAGCGTTGGCGAAAGCCCAGTAAATATAGAATTAAAGCTTGAAGCCTACCGTGTAGAGCGTCCTAATTTAGTGGACGAATAACATGCTACGCCGACGACTTCGTCACTCTGCTCCAAAAAATCAACATACAGAGCGTTGGCTTGTATCGTATGCCGATTACATGACCATTATGTTTGCTTTTTTTGTGGTGCTGTATGCGATAGCGATCAACAAAGAAGAACAATTTCAAATATTGTCAGACTCCCTTGAACACGTTTTTGATAAATCTGCCCGCCAGCACTCCCAGCAAGGTGAGGGCGTCAATGGTAATGGAATATTGACTGATAGAGTGACACCTGAACAAGAAGTTCTTTATGGTGAAAGTATTTTAAAAGAAGAACAAGGTCCAGAGTTACTCGATGGTCAAAGTGATACAAGTAACATACAACAGAAATATTTAGGTAAACCACTTGATAGCTTACTTACTAAACTGCAGTCAGCGCTCATTGATGAAATTCGTGATGGAGAAGCCAGTTTAGAGCTTAATCAAGATTGGCTGATTATAGAGCTAAGCTCAGGTATGTTATTTTCAAGTGGTAGCTCAGTTGCACACTCTAGGGCAAAGCAAGTCGTCAAAATTGTTAAAGATATTATTGCTCCAGTAGATAACTATATTAGGGTGCGTGGCTATACTGATGATGAAAGTATTCGCAATGAAATATTTCGCTCAAATTGGGAACTCTCGGTTGCTAGAGCAACATCTATTTTAGTAGAGTTGGAAGCATTAGGTATTAATTCTGCCAGAATGGCGATAGAAGGTTATGGTCAATATTCACCTTTTGTAAGTAACGATACAGAACAAGGGCGAGCAGAAAATCGTAAAGTTGTTATTGCACTTTCTAAGTATGGTTTACCGCCAATACAAGACATTAAAGGTGATGAACAGGCCGTCAAGCCAGTAGTGGCAGAGCCTGAAATTGAGCTCCCTTCAGATGACGATACAATAAAAATAATTCGTTTGCCTCATGGTGGTATTCGCATAACAACGCGCAATGAACAGTAATTAGGATGTAATGTGAAGATTTGGACTGTCGCAAATCAAAAAGGTGGTGTTGGTAAAACAACAACAGCAGTGAGCCTTGCTGGTATTTTAGCTTTGCAGGGTAAGCGTGTGTTGCTTATTGATACAGACCCTCATGCATCACTCACTTATTACTTTGGCATTGACTCAGAAGATTTGGAAGTCAGCGTATATGATATTTTTGCGCGTGGCACGAGCATGCAAAGTGAAGAGATACTTCAAGCTTTATGCCCATCAACACTTGAAAACCTAGATATTTTACCCGCAACAATGGCGATAGCCACGCTTGATAGAAGCATGGGTAATAAAACAGGTATGGGATTAATACTAAAAAAAGCGCTTGCAAAAATCAGTGAACATTACGATTATGCCATTTTAGATTGCCCCCCAGTTTTAGGAGTGTTAATGGTTAATGCGCTTGCAGCAAGTGAGCGAATTTTAGTGCCAGTGCAAACGGAATTTTTAGCACTGAAAGGGCTTGATAGAATGATGCGCACTATGGAATTAATGCAAACCTCTCAAGCGAAAGATTATCAATATACTATAATCCCTACTATGTATGATAAACGTACTAAAGCATCGTTAGAAGCATATAAAACACTGCAAAGTACGTATGGTGATAAAGTCTGGCCAGGTGTGATACCGGTAGATACTAAATTTAGAGATGCAAGCTTTGCGCAAAAAGTGCCTGTAGAGTATTGTCCTCGTTCGCGTGGTGTATACGCATATAAAGCACTGCTAGAATATTTAATTGAACAAGGTTAATGAATGAGTAAGCAATTATTTGCTAATGAAAAAGTAATGAAACAATACCTAGGGGCTTTGTTATGTGAAGACGAGCCTGTAGATAACCTTGAGCCAGTCGCAAAATTACTTGAGCAAATGCCACACGACTCGCAGCAAGAACATATTCATTTAAAACCAAAAGAACAGATAAAAGCGGCAGAAAAAATATTTGATCAAGACTTACTTAATTCTGAAATTAAGCCAATAGTTGAACCTATTTTTGAAGCCGAAAAAGTTAATAAAGCCATTGACGATGAAGTAATAGAGCCGATAAGTACGATTACAGAAGAACCAGAACCACAGATTATAACCACTAGCCAATCTGACTATTTTGATGGTGAATTTCAGGCATTATTTTTTGAAGTTGCTGGTTTAACATTGGCTGTGCCATTAAAAGCATTAGGCGGTATACATCAACTAGGTGAAGTAAATCATTTATTTGGTAAGCCAAAGTGGTTTAAAGGCGTTATGCTCAACAGAGAAGAAAAGCTTAATGTTGTTGATACTGCTCGTTGGGTAATGCCAGAAAAGTATGATGATAAATTAGAGGCGTCTTTAGATTATCAGTATTTAATTACCTTAGGTGATAGCCAGTGGGGCTTATTAGCTGAAAAGTTGATAAATAACATTACATTGAGTAAAGAAGATGTAAAATGGCGTACAAATAAAAGTAAGCGCCCATGGCTTGCTGGTGTTATAAAAGAAAAAATGTGTGCTTTAATAGATGTAGATAATTTAAATATATTATTAGAGAAAGGCTTAGATAGCCGTCAGTAGTAATGACCATTACGGGGTAATAGCATGAATCAAGATAAATTACTGTCAGCAAATAAAAACGCAGATAATAATGATGAAATTTTACAGTGGGTTACGTTTAAGCTAGAGGAAGAAACCTACGGCGTAAATGTAATGCAAGTACAAGAAATACTTCGTTATACAGAGATAGCCCCTGTACCAGGTGCACCTTCTTACGTTATTGGTATTATTAACTTACGCGGTAACGTTGTAACTGTTATTGATACTCGTGCACGTTTTGGTTTGTTAGCTGCTGATGCAACCGATAATTCTCGTATATTAATTATTGAAGCTGAAGAGCAAGTTATCGGCATTTTAGCCGACAGCGTATCTGAAGTCGTTTATTTACGCAGCTCTGAGATCGATAGTGCACCAAATGTTGGTACTGAAGAAAGTGCTAAGTTTATTCAAGGCGTTTGTAATCGTGATAATGAGCTACTGATTTTAGTCGATTTAAACAAGTTACTCAGCGATGATGAATGGGATGAGTTAAGCGATATATAAGCTTTACCAAATAAATTATGCTGTTACTTAGTATAGCTATATCAGCGTTAGCGGTAGGACTTATATCGCTTGCGCTAATAATTGCATTAAAAAACAAACAAGTGAATGAAGTTAATGCTGTATTACAGCAGCTTAAAGATAGCTCAGAGCAAACTCATATTTTGCGAAGTGAAATTTCAGAGCTTAGAACAGGGCTTTTAAGTATTGGTAAGCGAGTGCTTGAGGTTGAGCAACAAAATCAAGATTTAATACAACAACAAGCTGCGCAAAAATACGATGATCCTGATGCTAAAATTTACTCTCGTGCAGTAAAAATGGTTGAGTTAGGTGCGGACCTCGATGAGGTGATACGCGAATGCGAATTACCGCGAGCAGAAGCCGAATTACTATTTTCACTACATAAACAAAAAGGCGCTTAGCGCCTTTTTAGTTATAAGCGTGTAAATAATCTCACGCTTTAATATTTAACTTACCTTGAAAGTCTTGCCAGCCTGGCGGAAATTGACCTCTTAATACATACGAAAACGCAATAAGCTCTGCAATTACATAATAAAGCTCTTTAGGGATTTCTTCCCCTAAGCTTAAATGCGACAACGTTTTAGCAAGCGCTGCATCTTCGTGGATCATAATTCCTTTTAATTTTGCCGCTGCAATTATTTCGTCAGCTAACTCACCAAACCCTTTTACGCTTACAGTGGGGGTGTTGCCAGCTTCGTATAAAAGCCCAATGGCTGACTTATTAATAGGTGTATCACTCATTACTAAACCTTAATATTAATAATTGCATGAGATTTATAAAATGCCTGATTATTTGCATCGCCTCGCTTTAAGTTGAGCTCTCCAACCTGTAAACCATGCTTAGCTAGTTTGGATCTTAAATTATCTAAGTGAGGGTGAGCAATTGCGCTTACTTCTTGGCTTGAGGCTAATAGCTGGCAATCGAGTGCTTTATCCATTAACTCAGCGGTAATCTGTAATTGCCCAATCTGTGCATAATCAAAGTTTAGCCTGACAAACCATACATTTTTATCTTCTAATTTATCTGCGCTTGGCTTTTTATATTGCCCCAATGTTATTTCTGTTTGGGCGGCCTCAGGCGGCAATTTCATTGGTAATAAAAATTGTGCAAGCGGGTTTGTGTCTGGTTGTTGACTTGGTGTTGAAACACTTACTTGGGTAAGTGTGTTTTTAACTTGTACGATTTCGCTAGCCAATGCTTGAACTTGAGCTTGCTGCAGTTGCTCAAGTATTTTTGCTCCCGCGTTTCCTGTTTTAAAAGTAGGTATGAGTACTTGTAAAAGTGCATCTAAGCCAGTTTGGTTATTAAAGCTTATCGGTGTTACTGATTGGCTAATTATAGGGGCTGCTAAAATACTCACTGCAACTTGTTCAAGTCCTTTAGTGAAGCTACTTTGTAGTGTATCACCCGTTAATTGAGATGGTTGTAAGGTGGCTAATACTTCACGCTGTATGGTCGCAGGGTTAACATTATTACTTGAGACCATGCGATTAAATGCTTGGTTAATTAAGCGAGTTAAATCGGGCGTGTCTTTTGTTGCTCTATTTGTAATGTCAGTAATTTGACTACTTAAAAGCTGTTTGTTACCAGCTAATCTATCCGTAGGGATTGTGGTATCAGGAAGCTTTAATAATGTGCTTAATAGCTTTGCTTCTATTGGTTGTAGCATTTGACTACGAGAGGCAATATTAGATAACGGCTCTGCTAATGGGAGAATGTTTTTAATCGTGGCTGAGTTTGCACTGTTTTGATTGTTGCCGTTTATTACTGGTTGCACTGAAGAGGTTATTTGCCCTTTAGTAACAATTTCACTTGTAGGCTTAATTAACGTATCAACTTTACTGTTAGTACTAATATTCAGAGCACTCAATTGACTCGCGTTTAAATTACTTGGCTTAGCGCTCGCCACTCCATTTTGAGTAATATTATTTGGCGTTGGCGTTGGCGTTGGCGTTGGCGTTGGCGTGTTAGCTGTTGTTATATTTGTAGATGATTGCCAAACACTAACACTTCCTTTTATTTGCTGAGTTAATTGTACAAGTGGCGGAAGTCTTGAAAAGTGCTCTGGTAAAGTATTGCTCGTATTACTATTTAACGCAGTACTTACATTTTGGGTAATATTCACTCTATTCAACGGTGATACTGTTAATTGCATAACTAAGCTCGGCCTTTGTATCGCAGATGATGCAGACAGCGGCATTAACTCAGATTTATTTGCTGCTGCAAAGGGCTTACTTTCAAAATATTTAACTGCATCATTAATTCGCGTTTTTAAATCACTAAAGCTATTTTGTAGCCACGATTTTATTGGGCTATTAGGTGTAAGCAGTGGGCTTGCTTTAATAGTGGACGCAGAAAAAGGTATTTCAGGGACACTGCTTTTTTGAGCTAAAAGTAACTCGTTAAACGGTTTAGAAAATGAGTTATTAAGCGTCACTTTTATATTATTAGTATCGGTTTTAATAAGTAATTTATCAGCCTGATTTATTAAATTTACCTTAATGGGGGTATTGGGTAGTTCACTAACTTGTTGATTAGTAATAGGCGTTGTAAACGAACCTGACTTTTGAGGATGGGTCAAAATAGCTAGTTTAGGTGTTGCTTGAAGTTGCGCACTAGGTAATAAGGCCACGAGTAATTTAGTAAGTTTAGTTTGGCTAAGTGGTTGCGTATGAATTGTATCTGCAAAGCGATTAATAACATTAAGCTGTGCGCCTTTGTTAGTAGTACTAACAACTACTTTTAAAGGCTGCTCGGTTAAAAGTAACTGCGCTACGTCTTTATTTATGGCAATACTGGCGTTAAGTTTATCAATTACTAATTTTGGGGTAGGGGACATAACCACTTGTAAATCCATTGGTTGGCTTTGTACCTCAGTGCCCGTGCTTACATAATTTAATAAACGCTGTAATTGTACTGGTTGATTTAAAGTAAGGGTTGTAGTGTTTGGCGTGATGTTGAGCTGTTTGCCATCGGGATTAAGTTGTATGTTAGCACTGGCTATTTTTTGTAAATTTTGAGGTGCGCTTGTAGTGCCAAGTCTTAATGTCTGCCAATGTTTATCAATAAATACATCAAGCGTAATCGAGTCTTTCGAAAATTGAATGTTTTTAGCCGCAAGTACCTCATTAGGTAATTGCGATAACTCATTGGTTTGAGGGTTCGTCGATTGATTGATAACCAATGAATTAGATAATGTTATTTGCGTTGGCGTATTCATTATTTTAAATCAAGTTTTCTCTATTTTAAGTGAATCGATTTTAAAGCAATATTCGTATTACCCTATCATTATGGTAGACTAACGCCTAATTTTTGGCAGAGAGAATCGTCATCTTGTTACACATTAAGTCCGTCACCTGCATCAAGCAAGATCGTTGTTTGTTTGCGGATCTTAATTTTAGCCTTAATAGCGGTCAAATCATGCAATTAGCGGGCCCTAATGGGGCTGGTAAAACATCGCTATTGCGTATTATCGCAGGCTTTTCTGTGCCTGATGAAGGAGCTGTTTTATTTCAAGAACAGCCTATATCTAAGTATTACGAAGAGTATGCCAGAGAACTACTCTTTATAGGCCACAAAACAGGTGTAAATACTCAGCTTAGTGCCGTTGAAAATGTTCGTCATTGGTTACAAATTAATGGCTACATAAACCAGCCTGACTTGTATCCCATTTTAGCGCAACTTGGCCTTGTTGGACTTGAAGATGTACCGGTTAGAATGTTATCTGCTGGACAACAAAGACGTGTAGCTTTGGTTAGGCTTTGGTTAAGTGATTCTAAATTATGGGTACTTGATGAGCCATTTACCGCGCTTGATAAAAGCGGTGTTGCTTTTTTGCAGCACCGATTTACTGAACACTTACAAAGCGGTGGTGCTATTTTATTAACGACTCACCAAGACTTAACGACCCATTTTAGTAACTTGCAAACGGTTACACTGGAGTATCGTCACTAATGACTCGTCAACATTCTTATTGGTTGCTATTTAGTGCGGTATTTACCAAAGATGTAAAACTTGCGTTTCGCCAGCGCGCTGAAATTGTAAATCCTATTTTGTTCTTCTTAATTGTAATTTCATTATTTCCGTTAGCAATCGGGCCTGAGCCTGGTTTACTAGCGAGAATGGCACCGGGAATTATTTGGGTTGCCGCATTACTTTCTACCATGCTGGGCTTGGATAAACTGTTTAGAGATGATTTTAATGATGGCTCATTGGAGCAGTTAATTGCATCGTCTTACCCGTTATCGTTAACCGTACTTGCTAAAGTGGCTGCTCACTGGGTGGTAACAGGTTTACCGCTTGTATTAATGACGCCGCTATTTGCATTGTTGTTAAACCTAGAAAGTACGGCGTTAACAGCGACTGTTTTAACATTATTATTAGGCACTCCACTATTGAGCTTTATTGGCGCAATAGGCGCAGGGCTTACTGTAGGATTACAAAAAGGGGGTATTTTGATGAGTTTACTCGTACTGCCTTTGTATATTCCTGTTTTGATTTTTGCAACGTCGGCTATCGATACCAGCTCTATGTCGCTGGATTATAGTGGGCAGCTTGCCATCCTTGGTGCAATGTTACTTATTGCTATTATTAGCGCACCAATTGCCATATCGTCAGCTTTAAAAGTGAGTGTAAGTTAATGTGGAAGTGGTTACATCCCTATGCTAAAGCAGAGCGTGCATACCAGTTATGCAATACGTTACTGCCTTATTTTGCCGTAGTTACTGTAGTTAGTATGATTGTTGGATGGGTATGGGGGCTTGGTTTTGCACCTGCCGATTACCAACAAAAAGACAGCTACCGTATCATTTTTATTCATGTTCCTTCCGCCATTTTATCTATGGGCGCTTACTCATCAATGGCTATTGCAGCTGTTGTTGCACTTGTATGGCAACTACGAAATGCCGAACTTGCCGTTATTGCTATAGCGCCTGTTGGTGCTTGTATTACAGCTATAGCGCTTATTACTGGCGCTGCATGGGGTAAACCTATGTGGGGTGCTTGGTGGGTATGGGATGCGCGTTTAACGTCGGAACTTATTTTATTATTTTTATATCTTGGCGTGCTTTCGCTTTATCATGCATTTGAAGATAAGAAGTCAGCAGGGCGTGCGGCTTCTATTTTAGCTATTGTGGGCGTAATCAACTTACCTATTATTCATTACTCAGTTGAGTGGTGGAATACGCTACACCAAGGCGCAAGCATTACAAAACTAGACACCAAAGCAATAGACCCAAGTATGTTTTGGCCACTTATGGTTAATATTTTAGCCTTTGCTGCTTTTGTAGGAACAGTAACTTTAATTCGTCTTAAAAATGAAATTTTGCAACGCGAAAAGCACCGACCGTGGGTGCGTTTGTTGTTAAATAAGGGGTAATTATGCAGTTTGACTCTTTTTCTGATTTTATTGCAATGGGAGGCTATGGGTTCTATATCTGGCTTTCTTTTGGTACATGCGCTCTTATTTTACTTGGTATTTTAGTGAACTCTTTAAGAGATACTAAACGTATTATGGCTTCAGTTGAGCAACAAATAATACGTGAAGCGCGAATTAAAAAAGCTAAACAGGAACAAGCCTCATGAATCCAAGACGTAAAAAGCGCCTATTGGTAATTATTGCCGTACTGTTTGGTATTGGTGGATCAATTGGTTTAGTGCTTTATGCACTTCAAGAAAATATTAATCTTTTTTATACGCCAAGCGAACTTATTGATGGCAAAGGGCCTAATAAAGAAAAACCATTCATTGGCCAAAAGCTACGTATTGGTGGCATGGTTGTACCAGGCACGGTTGAGCGTAATGAACAGAGCTTACAAGTAAGCTTTAAGCTAATTGATACAGGTCCATTAGTGACCGTGCGTTATCAAGGCATATTGCCAGACTTGTTTCGTGAGGGGCAAGGCATTGTAGCGCAGGGCGTATTAATCGAACCTAATGTTATTGAAGCATTTGAAGTACTTGCAAAGCATGACGAAGAATATATGCCAGCAGAGGTTGCAGAGGCAGTTAAAGGTATTAAGCACGAAAAACCAAAATACAACTTAGATAGTGGTAATTAGCTATGATCCCAGAAATTGGTTATTTTTCTTTAACGCTTGCCATGGTGCTAAGCGTTTTACTGTGTATTTTTCCTCTTTGGGGCGCGCATACCGGTAATCTTCGATTAATGCGTGCAGCTCCCTCTTTAGCAATTGGGCAATTCGCTTTTGTTTTAATCTCTTTTGCAGCACTTATTTACGCCAGTGTAACGGATGATTTTACCGTATCATATGTGGCATATCATTCAAGTAGTACACTGCCTTGGTATTACAAAATCACCTCTACATGGGGCGGCCATGAAGGCGCTATTTTACTGTGGTTAGTAATGCAAGCTGGTTGGACTGCCGTTGTCGCTGCGCGTTCTAAATCATTACCTTGGGTGCTACGTGCTCGCGTATTGGGCGTACTTGGTTTTTTAGGTGTAGGTTTTATGATGTACACCTTACTACTTTCAAGCCCGTTTGAGCGCCTACTCCCTTATTTCCCTGTTGAAGGGCGTGATTTAAATCCGTTACTTCAAGATCCGGGCATGATTATTCACCCGCCATTACTGTACATGGGTTATGTAGGGCTATCAGTTGCTTTCTCTTTTGCTATTGCTGCGTTGTTAACCGGTAAGCTTGATAACACATGGGCTAAGTGGTCACGTCCGTGGACAATGACTGCATGGGGCTTTTTAACTCTAGGAATCACAATTGGTAGCTGGTGGGCATATTCAGAGCTTGGCTGGGGCGGCTGGTGGTTTTGGGATCCAGTCGAAAACGCATCATTAATGCCATGGCTTGTAGCTACAGCATTACTACACTCATTAAGCGTAACCGAAAAACGTGGTGTATTTAAATCGTGGACCGTACTACTTGCTATCGCAGCATTTTCATTAAGCTTGTTAGGCACCTTTATTGTGCGCTCGGGTATTATTGTATCGGTGCATGCTTTTGCAACAGACCCTGATAGAGGCTTATTTATACTCGCCTTTTTAGGCATCGTTGTAGGTGGTGGCTTAGCGTTATATGCACTGCGTGTATCGCAAGTACATAGTGAAGGCCGATACAAGTTTGTATCACGCGAAGTGGCGTTATGGCTCAATAATATATTTTTAGTAGTTGCTACATTAATCGTATTGCTGGGTACGTTATTACCTATGGTTCATAAAGAAATGGGCTTGGGCAGTATTTCTATTGGCGAACCATTTTTTAATAAGATGTTTGCAATAATTTTAGTACCATTTGCTATTTTGATGGGTATAGGACCATTTTTACGCTGGAAGCAAAATAAATGGGCTTTCTTACAAAACAAAATATTAATGGGCGTATTAGCCAGTGTAGTGATTACCTATGCTTGGTTGTTTTCAAGTTACGATTTAGTAAAACCACTTACGCTACTGGCCACTACGCTTGCGGTTTGGATTGCAATATCAACTGGGATCGACATTTACACTAAAGCCGCAGTGCATGGCACCTTAAAAGAAGGTTTAAAACGCTTAGGTGTAAGTTACTGGGCTATGGTGCTTGGGCATATTGGTATTTCGTTTGTTATTGCAGGTGTAACGCTTACATCGGCGTATTCAGTTGAGCGTGACGTATCGATGAAGCAAGGCGATACAGTTCAGCTTAACGAGTATGAATACCGTTTTGATGGTGTTAAAACTATTCGCGGGCCGAACTACAGTGGTCATGCGGGTGTTGTATCGGTGCTTAAAAACAATGAGCTAGTAACACGCTTACATGCCGAAAAACGTAAGTATGATATTGGTATGCAGTTTATGACCGAGGCGGCCATAGATGCAGGCTTTACACGTGATTTATACTTAGCGTTAGGTGAGCAGTTGAGCCAAGGTGCATGGTCACTTCGCATTTATCATAAACCGTTTGTTCGTTGGATGTGGATTGGTGGTGTGCTTATTTCCCTAGCTGGATTTATGATTTTATTTGATAAACGCTACCGCACATCAGCTAAAACAGCGCGTAGAGCTGCATCGGAGAATGTTTTATGAACCGTAAAATTTTAGCTATTGCGCCGCTTTTAGTATTTGCTTTTGTATGTGTATTTTTATACCAAGGCCTTTTTGCTAATCCTCGTGAAATTCAAACGGGTCGGTTAGGTCAAGAAATGCCAGCATTTAATCTACCTGATTTAATGCAAGATATTAAGCCGTGGACCAACGAGTCTTTAAAAGGCGAAGTTTACTTACTAAATGTATGGGGTACTTGGTGCCCAACATGTTTAGTTGAACTTGGTTATTTAACTAAGTTACGTGAGCAAGGCGTTAAAATTATTGGGCTTTATTACGTACAAGGTTACGATGCTGACTTTGATGGCCCTTTTGATATGCAATCACTTCGCAGTGAAGTGAGCGATATGCTGCAACGTGCGGGTGACCCATATCAATTTAATATCTTAGATTTACATCGTACTTTGTCGTTGGATTTAGGTGTTTCAGGTGCGCCTGAAACATTTTTAGTCGATAAAAACGGCACTATTTTATTGCATCACACGGGCGATATAAACCCGCGAGTATGGCGTGCTAAATTTGCGCCAATTATGCAGGAGCTTAAATAATGAAATGGTTACTACTTACGCTTAGCCTTTTTGTAAGCATCTGTGCGTTTGCAGAGCAAGATCGCTATCAATTTGATAACAACAAACAAGCAATATTGTTTGAAGAGCTAACTAAAGAGCTGCGCTGTCCTAAGTGTCAAAATCAAAACATTGCGGACTCTGACGCTGTGGTTGCTAAAGACTTGCGCGATAAAGTACTCGTATTGGTTAAAGAAGGTAAGAGCAAAGACGAAGTGATTGATTACATGATTGACCGCTTTGGCTATTTTGTTCATTACGACCCACCAGTTACACCAGCGACTTTAGTACTTTGGGTATTACCTGTATTAATTGTCATAGTCGGCTTTGGTTTTATTGTTATTCGCCAGCGAAAAGCATCAGTAAAACAAACGTGGAGCAGTGACGACGAAATGTTGTTAGCTAAGCTAATTGAACAAAATAAACGTCAGGAGCAAAGTTAAATGATTTTAATGTGGGCGTGTTTTGCTTTACTCACACTGGTTGCTCTTGGGTTTGTGATGTTGCCTTTTTTAAAAAAAGAGCGCGTTCAAACAATTACTCATAACGCCAATGCTGAGTTAATTAGCATTTATGAGCAGCGTTTAGTTGATTTACAAACCGATTTAGACAATCAGCGTATTGATACCGTAAATCATGCAGAATCAATTATTGAATTAAAACGCCGTTTATTGAATGAGTTATCACCAGAAAAATCACTAAACAGCAAAGGTAATAATCGTATTTTTGCTTTAACTGGTGGCGCATTTGTTCTTGCTCTAACAGGTGTTTTTTATGGTTTAACGGGTAGTCAGCAGCAAATTTCGGCTTGGCATGATGCAATGGATAATTTAGCTGATTACGGCGAGCGTGCTGTAATGCAAAAAGGTGAGCCGCTTAGCCAAAATGAGCTGCAGGCTTTTGCATTGGCGCTTCGTACTAAGCTTAGCCGCTCTGGTGATGATGAAATTGCTTGGATGCTACTTGGTCGAGTGGCTATGTCGCTTAATGAATTTGATATGGCGCAGCAGTCATTTGATAAAGCACTGCGTATGAACCCTGATAATATGCAGGTACTTATTAGTTACAGCCAAGTTTTATTACTAGAAGGCAGTGAAGCTAATATGACCCGCGCGGCAGGTATGCTCTCAAAAGTACTAAAAGTTGAGCCTACCAATTTAGATGCAATTTCGTTATTAGCACTCATTGCTTATGAACGTAAAGATTGGCCGCAAGCCAAAGCCGCTTTTGAGGTTTTATTAGCGAGTATGCAAGAGAATGACTCACGTTATAGCATGATCTCTGAGCGTATTAGTGATATAGAACAGAAAATGCAAAGTGAAGGCTCTGTTATACCTACTACTATCAGTAACAGCAGCACGATTGCGGTTACCGTAGATATTGCAAAAGAGCTTATAGATAAACAGCCAAAAGACGGTATTTTGTTTATATTTGCAAAAGCAGCAAGTGGTTCGCCAATGCCATTAGCTGCTGTTAAACTCGCTAAATATTCATTTCCAATTACTGTTGAGTTAAGTGATAGTAGTGCAATGGTTGCAGGGCTTAACTTATCTAGTGCAGAAAATATTATTATTTCGGCGCGTATTTCTATAGATGACTCGGTTATGCCAAGTTCTGGTGAGCTAGAAGGTCATTCAGAGTCGTTAAAGCGTGAAAGTGTAAGTGACTACCAACTTCAAATTGATACATTAATACCTTAAGGACGTTAGATGTTAAAACACAGTTTTACTTTTTTATGTTTATTGATACTAGCCGGGTGTGCTCAAGTACCACAAAGCAAAGTAGATGACAGAGATCCGCTGCAAAGTATTAATCGTCCGTTATACGACTTTAATATGGATGTACTGGATGCTTATTTATTGCGCCCAGTTGCTGTAGGTTATGTTGAAGTAACGCCTGTACCGGTAAGAAACGGTATTGTTAATTTTACAGGTAATATTACAGCACCTGTCGATATGATTAATGCGGGTTTGCAAGGTAAACCGGGTAATGCAAGTGTGAGCTTAGCGCGTTTTTTAGTTAACTCTACGGTTGGTATTTTTGGTATTTTTGATGTAGCCAGTTCACTTGGTCTTGAAATTGTAGATGAAGACTTTGGACAAACGTTAGGTGTATGGGGCGTGGGTGATGGTGCTTATTTAATGCTACCTGGCATGGGTCCTACAACAGCACGTAACCTGACCGGTGATGTAGTCGACAACTTTGTATTACCTGAAGTTGCGCTAACGACTCCACAAACTATTCTAGTGTTTGTTTTAAAAGCAGTTGAGGCGCGTGCATCATTAATCCCACAAGAAGGGTTATTAAATGATTCACTTGATCCGTACTTATTTGTAAAAGATATTTACTTCCAGCGTCAGATTTATGAGCTGTACGATGGCAACCCACCAATAAAAGAAGAGCCAGCTGATTTTGATGAAGACTTTTTAGAAAGTTTATAATTGAAAAGCCACTCATAAAAACGCCAGCTAAATGCTGGCGTTTTTATTTGCTGTTTATATATTTAACCTGAACTCTGGATAATAAATCTATCTCGAGCAGTTATTTTCAGCGCTAACTACGTTGAATTTACTTGCAATAGGCTAACTATTGATGCGTAAGTTCGCCTTGTTTTCACTGAAAATCTCTGGCTAGAGAAAAATAAATTTAAATATCATTATGATTTAATATATTAGTAAATATCTTAACCAGAGTTCAGGTAGTTTATTTTTCGTTCACTACTAACTGCATTTGTTCATTAACCCAAGCTAGCGCTTCATGATAAGCATCGGGAACTTTTTCACCTAGATTTAGCTCTTTCGTTAGCTCGTTTGCAGCTGACCAGTTTGCTTGTTCGTAGTATTTAACTAAGTTTAAATATTTTGCTAGCAAGCCTTCATCGTTTAATAGCGCTGCTTTTATATCATTAGAAAGTGGAAGCTTTTTCATTACGCTTTCCATACTCTCATCTAAAATAGCATCCATTAGCGACATCATACCGGTTAAAAATGCCATGCCGGTATCTTTAAACTGCCCATGGGATATAGCGAGCAATTCAGCAAATCGAGCGCGCGTAAGCGATAGCCTAATTAGCTCTACAGGTTTGTCTGCTGATACTTGTGCTGCAAACAGTAGTGACAATAGCTTTTTAATTTCATTGGCGCCAAGCACTATAAGAGCTTGCTTAATGGTACTTATTTCTGCGCGTCTTGCAAATGCGGCAGAATTTGAATACCTAAGTAATTTATAAGATAGGTTTACATCACGTTCAAACACATCAGTGATTTTCTTAAGATCCATATCAACACTTGATGTTTCGTAAAGTAATTCAGCTAATGCCATTTCTGAAGGTGGTAGAGCCTTACTTTGTACCATTTCAGGTTTTGAGAAGAAAAATCCTTGGAAATAATCAAACCCAAGCTCTAAAGCTTGTTGGTAAATTTCATAGGTTTCTACTTTTTCGGCAAGTAACTTAATATGTGAGTGCGGTTTTAAATCGTTTAGAACCGTTTTTATTGTATCTATATCGGATGCTAAAAAGTCTATTTTAATAATATCAATAAATGGGTAAAAATGACGCCATACAGGTTGATGAATATAGTCATCAAGAGCAATAGTGTAACCTTTATCTTTTAAATCTTTAACGATAGCTAATAAACGCTTACCAGGCTGGATAGTTTCAAGTATTTCTACAACTATAGTGTCTTTACCTAGTAGTGTAGGGTAACCCTTTGATAGTGTTTCTAGGGTGAAGTTTATATAGGCAGGTTTATTGTCAGTTAAATCTTCTAAACCAAAATTAAACTGGCTACCCTCTATAAGTCGTGTTGTTGCTTCGTCACCATCTATATCGGGAAATACGTTATCAACGCCATCACGAAATAAAAGCTCATAACCGATAAGTTTTTTATCTCTATCTAAAATCGGTTGACGTGCAGCGTAAAAATACATAAACAGTTCCGTAAGAGTGATGTAATTGGGTATTGTAATAATATATGGCAAAAGATTCAAAATAGCATTACGTATATTTGCATGATTAATAAATTATCATTATAAATTAAGGTGTTTCTTCTATTTAATTCATTATATTTTACCAATTCGCTTTAAAATTATTCAACATGAGTATTTTTGTATCAGCTGGAAGCAACAAGTTGGAGATTTTATTGTTAGGCATGATATAGTCAGCGAGAATGGTTTTTATCCTAATAGTGTCTTTATTATAATATTTTAAGAGTCAATATTCGGATCAAGAGCCTGTTATTAATAATTATGCGGAGGCTAATTTGGAAACAGGAATGATTATTTCACTAGCATTATATTTTGTTGTAATGTTAGGTATCGGACTATATGCATATAAGCAATCTACTGGCGATGTATCAGGTTACATGTTAGGTGGACGAAATCTATCACCAAGTGTTGCTGCACTATCTGCAGGTGCATCTGACATGAGTGGCTGGATTTTAATGGGCCTACCTGGTGCGATGTTTGTTACTGGTTTTAGTAGTACATGGATAGCAATTGGTTTGGTGATTGGTGCTTGGTTAAATTATCTGTTAGTTGCACCTAGATTACGTGTGTACACTGAAAAAGCAAATGACTCTATAACAATCCCAGATTACTTCTCAAATCGCTTCAATGATAAGTCAAACTTATTACGTGTTGTATCAGCTGTTGTGATTATAGTCTTCTTTACTCTTTACACGTCATCTGGTGTTGTAGCCGGCGGAAAATTGTTTGAAAGCTCATTTGGTTTAAGTTATGAAGTGGGTTTATACATTACAACGGGTGTCGTTGTTTTATACACTTTGTTTGGTGGTTTTTTAGCGGTTAGCTTAACTGATTTCGTGCAAGGTTGTATTATGTTCATCGCACTGATTCTAGTGCCTACTGTTGCATACTCTTTACTTGAACAACCTCTAGAATCTACTTTACATAGTGTAAATCCAGATATGCTTAACTGGATTGGAGCAGGCTCTGCATTGGGTATTATTTCTGCAATGGCATGGGGTTTAGGTTATTTTGGTCAACCACATATCATTGTTCGCTTTATGTCGGTACGTAGTGTTAAAGATATGCCTAAAGCTCGCCGTATTGGTATGACATGGATGATTGTTGCTGCCCTTGGTGCTGTTGGTACTGGTATATTTGGTGCTGCTTATACTTATGAAAATAATATTGTAGTTGAAGATCCTGAAACGATTTTCCTAATTCTTTCTGAGTTATTGTTCCACCCACTTATTGCTGGCTTTTTACTAGCTGCAATTTTGGCTGCTATCATGAGTACTATCTCATCGCAATTGCTAGTAAGCTCAAGTTCATTGACTGAAGATTTATATAAAACATTTTTACGTAAAGATGCTAGCGACTTTGAATTAGTTACTGTTGGTAGAATTAGCGTTGCCGTAGTGGCTATGTTTGCTATTTACTTAGCTTACGACAGAGATAGCTCTATTTTAGACCTAGTAAGTAATGCATGGGCAGGCTTTGGTGCTGCTTTCGGTCCATTGGTACTGTTCAGCCTTTACTGGAAACGTATGAATTTTGCCGGTGCGTTATCGGGTATGTTAGTAGGTGCGTTTACAGTGCTTGTTTGGGTTTATGGTCCGTTTACTATTAATGGTGAAAGCTTAAGTAGCTTTATGTACGAAATAGTACCTGGCTTTATTTTATCTAGTATCGCAATTGTTGTTGTTAGCTTAGCTACAAAAGAGCCAGAGCAAAACATTACCGCTTTATTTGATGAAGTAGAGAAAGAGCTTTAAATAGCAATTACTACTCATTTTTGAATGAGTAGTAATTAATACCAATCCGCAATAATACTTAATTATTTTGCGGGCTAATGTGTCGCTACCGGCGTTAAAAAATTATCATTTAGAACAACTAAATATCGAATTTTTTGCCTAGCTATCAACACGTTTTTTTACCCTCAAAATAGATCACTTAATTAAGTGAATTGGTATAATAAAAAAGGGAGCAACTTAGTTGCTCCCTTTTTTATTTAGTTTGTCCCGTCCGAGGAAAGGGCAATCTACGAATTAACTTGCTTTTTTATCGTTGCTATCTTCAATTGATGCAACATTATCTGACTTTTTACTTTTTGTTGGCGCTTTGGCAACAACGGGATCTTTGCCGCCCTTTAATATAGTCATAAAGTCATCTTTGCTTTTCGCTATTTCTAAAGCAAGTGATTCAATTTGTTGCTCACTAAGCGGTACGTCTACCTTTTCTAGCATTAGCTCAAGTGATTCTGCTATATCGAGCATCTTGTCATAAGCATCAGCTTCTTTTTTGGTAGTAAACGTCATACGCTCGACTCCGTTTCGTTCTACAACATATTTAACAACAACAGCCATGATTTCTCCTGCAAAATTGCTTGGCACCGTGGTTTGTAAAAACCATTAGGTTACTGTTTTTATGTACAGTAATGGTTTGTAAGTAAATTTGCAAGCGTGAAGTATTAATTTTTAGGTGTCTTAAATTTGACAAAAAACGGTAACTTTACTTTAGTTAAGCAATCACTTGTTGTACCAGCTGCATTTTCAGGATTTCGGATCATAGTGATAATGCGCTTAGGTACACTTTAAGTGATGAACTTTACAGTTCCTTATTTATTGATTTCCTGAGCAATACTCAAAATTAAGAAAAGAAGAATAAGGGCAAGTTTAATGAAAACGTTAAAAAATTTACTCATCATAAGCTTATTATGCTTACTACCTGCAACTACCGTATATGCACAACTATCGGAAGTAACCAAGCAAATGCCTCAAGTTGAGACAATTAGTATAAATAATGCTGATGCAGATATGCTTGCTAAGCTACCGGGTATAGGTAAGAAAAAAGCGCAGGCAATTGTGGATTATCGTGAAGAAAACGGTGAATTTAAAAGCGTCAGTGATTTATCGCAAGTTAAAGGAATTGGTAAAAAACTATTAGCTAAATTAGAGGGGAAAATTTCACTTTAAAGCTATTAAGTAATAATCAGGGCGCTATGCGCCCTGATTAAATTGTTTTAATGCATCGCTTAAGTGCTTTTTAGCAAAGTTAATTTCAATAGGTGTTGTTAATAGCGGATAGCAAAGCCCACCAAGTATCAAAAACGGGATTAATATCCAACCTTTAAATACCGTGAATATTAAAAATAGTGGACTTAGTAATATTAATTTAATAATACGTAGTAACACTTTATCAGTTGGCGATAACATACTTAACGAAAGTGCTATTACGTCCTGGCGCTTGCGCACTTTTAAGTGTTTAAGATCATCTAATTGGCTTGAAAAAAAGGTAAACATATTAAATCGATTTTTTTGTTATTAAGCGGCTAATCACTAAAGCAAACAAAGTGATTGAGAATAGCGCAAATATAATTTCCATCCAAGCAGGCATGCTCAAACCAATAAACTGCCAATCTATATTTCCACAATCCCCGGTCGCCTGAAAAAAGCTAGGTATCCATTCGTGTAACGGCATAAACGATGGGAAGTTTGGTTCAAACTCACAGCTAAATGCAAAAGGGTCTGTGGTGGTTTGCATATCAATATGCTCGCGAGCTATAAGGTATCCCCAAACACTCGATACACCCCAAATTACATACGCTAATATACGAACTGCTTTGCTCTGTGGTTTAGTCGAACCTACAATGCCTGCACCTAATAAACCCAGTACAGCGGTACGTTGATATATGCACATTATGCAAGGCGCCAATCCCATTTGGTATTGAAAGAAAAGGGCGGTCACTTCAAGTGAAAAAACGATAGCTGTAAATAAAAGCCACGGGGTACGTTGGGTGGGTAATTGCGCAAGCCAGTTCATAAAAATTCCGCGTTTAAATAAGATGTTAGATTATGACCTAGGATAATGTATGCGGCAACAAAAAGGAAAAAAAAGCTACCGAAGTCGCTTTTTATAAGATGAAATTATTGACTACTCAATACAGCCTCAGCAGAGGTTACATGGCGCTCTACTTAGTTCCCATTGATACATAAGCTAAGTTATATCGCTTACTTATACAACATTGGTGCATTGCCTAATCACTTCTTTAAAGTTGCTGTTAGAACGCTCTGTTGCATAGGTGTTCCTTTTTAATGTACTTATGTGTATTAAGTTGATTCAGCTAAGTATGGTGTAAATAAAAATACCAATAATTACAATGTACCTACAATGAATATTGCTCTGTATATTTATACATTGTAGCGATATTAGAAAAACCTAAATTTTATTATTTATTAATCTTTAATTTCTACTCATTTGCTTATTAATATATCTGACTTTACTTGTTAGTTATGCTTCGTCTGGTACAATCAGTCAGTTATTCGTGTAAAACGATGAGTGTTGATTAATTCGAGTGGGAACTGGATGAGAATTTTTAAAGCGAAAAGCCCAGCAGGATTTGCTGAAGAATATATAGTTGAATCTATTTGGAACGGCGATTTCCCTCCAGGTTCAATTCTACCTGCCGAGCGAGAACTTTCAGAGTTAATTGGTGTAACAAGAACGACCTTGAGAGAAGTATTACAGCGTTTAGCACGTGATGGTTGGTTAACAATTCAGCATGGTAAACCAACAAAAGTAAATAACTTTTGGGAGACGTCTGGCTTAAATATTCTTGAAACACTAGCGCGCTTAGATGAAGACAAGATGCCAGAGCTGACAGATCAGCTTTTATCTGCACGTACTAATATCAGTGCTATTTATACACGTGCTGCAATTAAGTTAAATCCTGAACGTGTAATTGAAATTTTATCACAAAGTCATGAGCTAGAAGACACTGCGCAGGCATTTGCTGACTACGATTATAAAGTTCATCACGAATTAGCCGTTGCGGGTAATAACCGTATTTATGTATTAATACTCAACGGTTTTAGAGGCTTTTATTCAAAGATTGGTTGTCATTACTTCTCTGATGCCGGAACTCGTGAACTTGCTCGTCAGTTTTATAAAGATTTAACAATCTTGGCAGAAAATAAAGAGCACGATGGTGCTATTTCGATGATGCGTAAATACGGTCATCAAACAGGTGAGATTTGGCAAAAAATTCGAGGCGATATGCCCTCAGATATAATGGATTAAATTTAAACGAGAAACCTGCATTTGCAGGTTTTTTTGTAGCTGTAAAAATTAATACCGCATTATATGAATTTTTAAACAATTTAATGTATTAAGCTTTCTTCAGTAACGTCAAAAGTTCTATCTAATTACAACGCAATTTACACTTCAAAATAGACCTATTATTCAAGCAGATTAGTGCAAGTTGTAAGTGTTCGTTATTTTCGATTGCTCACATCGTTAAATGCGATTGTTCTTTTGTAGTGAATAACTTTAGAATGCCAATTAATTATATGTGTTCGCTATTGGTTTTTAATTTTTAGCGCCCATATAAGTACCAGCATTGCGAAAGCAATTGAAAACAAACTCAAAATATTTGGAGAATAAAATGGGTGTATTAGTAGGCCGCCAGGCACCAGACTTTACCGCTGCAGCTGTTCTTGGTAACGGTGAAATTGTAGATAGCTATAACCTTCATGAAACAATTAAAGGTAAAAAAGCAGTTATCTTCTTTTACCCACTAGATTTCACGTTTGTATGTCCTTCTGAACTTATTGCATTTGATAAGCGTTTTGAAGAGTTTCAAAAGCGTGGCGTAGAAGTAATTGGTGTTTCTATCGATTCACAATTCTCACATAACGCATGGCGTAACACTGCTGTTGCAGACGGCGGTATTGGTAAAGTTCAATACGCACTAGTTGCAGATGTTAAACACGAAATTTGTAAAGCGTATGACGTTGAGCATCCAGAAGCAGGTGTTGCATTTCGTGGTTCATTCTTAATCGACGAAGAAGGCAATGTACGTCACCAAGTAGTGAACGATTTACCACTAGGTCGTAACATCGACGAAATGCTTCGCATGGTTGACGCGCTAGCGTTCCACACTGAACACGGTGAAGTATGTCCTGCTGGTTGGACTGAAGGTAAAAAAGGTATGGACGCAAGCCCTGAAGGCGTTGCTAAGTTCTTATCTGAAAACGAAGGCGAGCTATAATTTAGCCCTTAGTTTTAAATAAAAAAACCGCCAATTGGCTAACACCATTCAGTTAAGCATGCTTTGACTTAATGGTGTACCGAGTTTTTGAAATTCGAACGGTCCTACTTTTGGGCCGTTTTCTTTTTTCTGGAAGAATATAACGTTTCACTCGTTC